>NZ_CP179926.1:309725-619451 GCF_052344095.1 Pedobacter paludisoli
CCCTTTTTTTTACTCTGTATACCTCTAGGTTTACAGTAAATCTTTACAAATCAAGTTAACTAACCAAACGACAATTGATTTTATGAATAGAATAATTTACTTCAGGTTTATTATGGTACTGGCGCTATTAAGTTTTAATACTGCTTTTGCCCAGTCTATAATTAGTGGTAAAGTATCGGATGATTCCGGTAAACCACTTCCAGGTGCTTCTGTATTAATAGAGGGTACAAAAATCGGTACCATAACAGATAACAATGGGCAATACTCTTTAAAGGTAACAGATACCAAGAAAAATTTAATCGTGAGCTTTATTGGCTTGCAATCGCAAACCATTGCCGTTAATGGTCGAACTACCATTAATGTAAGCTTAAAGGAAAGCAGTAATTACTTGGATGAAGCCGTAGTTATCGGTTATGGAACGGTAAAACGGTCAGATTTGACTGGCTCCGTTGCACAAGTAAAAACACAATTGGTTGAACAGCGAGCGGTGAATTCGCCTGAGGAGTTATTACAGGGTACTACGCCAGGTGTTCAAATTACCCGTACAGGTGGAGCTCCGGGCTCAAATGTTGATGTAACCATCCGCGGTGGAAACTCATTAAATGGTTCCAATCAACCCTTATACATTGTAGATGGTTTTGAGATGAACAGCTCTGATTCGTTTTACAGTCAATCAGAACCATCGGGCTCTACGCCAGCACCAAGCGGTTTGGCAATGATTAATCCCAACGATATCGAATCGATTGATGTTTTAAAAGATGCATCTGCTACCGCTATTTATGGAGCACGTGGTGCAAACGGTGTGATTATTATCACCACCAAAAAAGGAAAAGCGGGCAAAGCGATTATTCAAGTAGATTACGGAGGTACGGTATCTGCTTTACCGCAGAAAATAGGCGTTTTAGACTCAAAACAATGGGTTCAGCTTTACGATGAAGCTGCAGTGAACGATGGTCGTGCAACGATTTATGGTAATCCGGCAGACCTTGCTTCTTACGATAAATACACTAACAATGTTAATTGGCAAGATGAAATTTATAGAACAGCAAAGGGACATGATTTAAACTTGGCAGTGCGCGGGGGTACAGATGCTTTTAAGTATTCGTTTGCAGGAAATTACAATTTGAACGAAGGGTTAATTACCAAATCGGACCAGGAAAAAATTTCGATCAGAAGTAATATCGATGTAAAAGCAACAAGCTTTTTAAACGTAGGGATGAACGGATATTTTGCCAATACAAAATCAAATTTAGTACCCTACTCAAACAATGGTTACAATGGATTTTTCTCGCCCGTAATGATGGCTGTGCAATATAGAGCTTATGATTTAGCCTGGGATGATGATTTAAATACCAATTCGGGAGATTTTGTAAACGATGGTACAGCACCTTATAATCCGCTAACCCAAATTGTGAATACCACCGATGAAATGCGATTGAATTATGCCCAATCAAATTTTTATGCCAACCTTCAGCTTACAAGCTGGTTGAAGTTTAAGTCTACTTTTGGATTTAACTATTCTGATGGTTTACGTAACTCTTTTTGGGGAGTAGGCACACAACAAGGTGATTTGCAAAACAACATCGTTTCGAGAGCACAAACCAATAATTTCGATTACATAAACGAGAATACGTTGAATTTTGAAAAAACATTTAATGGTTTACATGCAATTTCGGCAGTGGTTGGTCAATCTTCACACCGTTGGATCAGAAAAACATTTTTAGCACGTGCATCGGGATTTGATATCACTTCATTAGGATACGAAAGTTTCCAAGGAGCTACCGTTGTAGAAGTTCCAGAAACTACACATACAGAATGGGGATTGTCATCGTTCTACGGTCGTTTTAATTACACCTATAATAATCGTTATTTATTTACATTCACCGGTCGTTACGATGGTTCATCGCGCTTCGCACCCGGAAATAAATGGTCGTTTTTCCCTTCAGCAGCATTTGCTTGGAAAATTAGTGAAGAAAATTTCTTAAAAAACTCAAAAGCTGTGTCTAACCTTAAACTTCGTACCAGTTACGGAACCAGTGGTAGTCAGGCAATTGGCGTATTAAGCACCATCGCAACCTTACAAAGAGGCTATAGATATCCTGTTAGCAACACCTTTTTACCGGGCGTTAGTTCCTCAACGTATTTATTCAATGAAGATTTACGTTGGGAAACTACCGTTCAGGGAGACATTGGTTTAGATGCTGGTTTCTTCGATAATCGATTAAATGTAACTCTCGATTTTTATCAAAAAACAACCAAAGATTTATTGTTAGATAAGAATTTTCCAATTTCAAGCGGCTTTACAACGACCACTGTAAATGGCGGAAAAGTTAGAAACAGAGGTTGGGAGCTAGGAATAAACGGCGATGCAATTAGAAAGAAAGATGTAAAGTGGAACATCGGACTATCGCTTTCTCAAAACAAATCGAAAATTTTAGATTTAGACGGAGCTGATTATCTGTATGGTGAGGCTATTGCAAACATTCAAGGTGGTTACCCGAATATCTCGTATTTAAACGGTACCGTAGGTCAGTTTTATGGGTATAAAACAAATGGAATTTACCAAACAGCAGCCGAGGTAGTTAATGCCCCAACGAAAGGTGGTATTGCACCAAAGGCTGGTGATATTAATTATGTAGATATCAATTCGGATGGCGTAATCAACGAAAATGATAAAGTTATTATCGGCAATCCACAGCCTACTTTGTTGTATGGTTTAACAACCTCTTTTGATTACAAGGGATTAAACATCAACATGGTATTCAATGGCTCAATAGGGAATGATGTATTAAACCTAAACAATGTTGTTTGGGAAGGAATGAATATTTGGGATGGTAGATACAATCAAACACAGAGAGCCTACGAGGGCAGATGGGTGCCGGGCAGTACAGATGCCATGTATCCGCGTGCCAGCTTAACTACGGTTCGTCAAGATTTCTTAGACCGGTATGTAGAAAACGGCGCGTTTTTTAGAATGCAAAATGTATCGGTTTCATATACCTGGAAACCTAAAAACATGAAGGTTTTGAATTCAATCAGACCATTCGTTTCAGCCTCGAACCTATTTGTTATCACCAGCTATTCAGGTTACGACCCAGAAATTAGAGGGAAAAATACGGCCCTTTCTCCGGGGATCGATTTGGGTTCATACCCGCTACCTCGTACGTTTAAATTTGGTGTAAGTGTTATTTTAAACTAATTGTCATGTTAAAGAAAATTTCATTTTTGTTATTGTCGGTAGTAGTACTTTCCTGCAGTAAAACGTTAGAAGAAAAACCGTATTCTTCGCTAACCGTAGATTCATTTTTTAATAATTATAATGAAGCAAACCAAGCGGTAATTGGCGTTTATTCGCTACTGCCAAACACCAATTATTATAAGCGCGCTTTTACCAATGTGATAGGTTTTACTTCAGATGATTCTTACCATACTGGAGCCGCTTTTACAGCCTTTGATAACGGCAGTTTGGAGCCTACAAATGCCTTGGTTGCAAGTTTGTGGAATACGGTATTCAGTTTACACGGCAAGGCAAACTTTACCGTAGCTGCCTTAAACAATACCGAGAAACTGAGTGCAAATGATAAAAATACCATGTTGGCACGTGTGCGTTTTGCACGCGCATTAAATTTATACAATGCCGTGCGTATTTGGGGCGATATTCCTTTAGTGAAAGAATACAGCGTTTCAGAAGAAAATATGTATCCGGCACGCGCACCAAAAGCACAGGTTTATGCATTCATTGAAGAGGATTTAAAATTCGCAGCAAGCATTTTACCACAAACCGTAACCGAGTATGGTTTTCCTACAAAAGGGGCTGCCTTGGGCCTTTTAGGAAAAGTTTATTTATCAGAAGAAAAATGGGCGGATGCCAATACAACTTTAGATCAAGTAATCGGTTTAAAAATTTATTCGCTTTTACCGGTTTATACCGATGTTTTTGATATCACTAAAGAAAATAATGCAGAAGAGTTATTCTCCATTCAGTTTAAGAAAGATTTGCAGGAATCGGCCGAAAATTCAGGGGGTAGTTTGTTGCCTTTTTGGTTTTTACCTGTAAATAGTACCTTAGGCTATACCGCGGATGGATCACAAACCCCAGGACAAATGCGTGTAGAACACGCTACCTACGATCGTTTTACTACAGGCGATTATGCAGGTACTGATAGCCGTAAACTATTCATCACAAGTTATACTCTAAGCACTACCGGAGCACTTTCAAGAAGATATCCACTTATTACGACAGTAGCTGCGCTTGGTCCGGCATATAGTAAATATAGAGACCCGTCTAATAATTTAGAACGTAATTACGATAACAACTTGTACATTTTGCGTTATGCGGATATTTTATTGATGAAAGCTGAAGCAGAAAACGAATTAAATGGCCCAACAACGGCAGCGTATGCAGCATTTAACCTGGTTCGTTCTCGGTCGAACACCAAAGCATTAGCAACAGGTTTAACCAAAGATACTTTTCGTGATGCCGTTTCAAGAGAGCGTGGCATTGAGTTTTTTGGCGAATTTCAATCGTGGTTTGATCAAACCCGTATGAAACGTAATGGAATTTCTTACTACAGATATTATAAAGAGTTAATCGTATCAACGGGTAAATTCAAAAACGGGACAGAAGTTAACTACGCGGCTTACTATCCAAAATTAGAGTTAATGCCTATTCCGGCATCCGAAATTGCGATTAATAAAAACATTACGGCGGCAAATCAAAACCCAGGGTATTAAGTAGTAGGTATTGAGTGTCAAGTATTAATTAACTAACATCTAACTACTAAATACGCATCCATCAAAGGTAAATATGAGATTAGAAAAGATCTGGATAATTGGGAGTATGTTGGCTATGCTGCTTGGCTCTTGTGCTACAAAAAAGCACCAAAAGCCACAAGCAGATTTAGATTTAAGTGCCCTTATACAACCAGTACCATTGTATAGTGTGTTAAAACACGATGATTATTGGGTTTGGGGATCTTCCATGGTAAGAACGAATGACGGATTGTGCCATCTGTTTTACAGCAGATGGCCAAAATCCGGCCCTTTTAGCGATTGGCTTTTGCATTCAGAAATTGCGTATGCGGTATCCAAGAATCCTGAAGGCCCTTATACGTTTAAAAAGGTCGTGCTGAGCGATAAGGCTGGTGGCGCATGGATAAAAGGAATGGCTCATAACCCGCATGTCCACAAATTTGGCGATAACTATTACTTGTATTTTATTTCGACCGATTTAAAAAACACCGATATAACGAAAAGGATTAATATCACCGCCTCACAACGAATAGGAGTGGCGGTGGCCGATAGCCCTGATGGCGAATGGAAAGTGGTAGAAAAACCAATAGTCGATTTGCAAGCGGGTAAACCTGCTAACGGTTATGTCACCAATCCATCAATATGTCAACGTCCAGATGGAAGTTATTTGATGATTTTTAAATCGCGACCAGCAAATTGGAAAGCGTCTGATAAGTTTACCGCCATTCAATGTTTAGCTACGGCACCAACACCAACGGGTCCTTTTACCATTTTGGATAAAACAGTGTTATCAGATGCCACTGCCGAAGATCCCTTTATGTGGTTCCAAAACAATAAATATTACGCGATAGCGGATGATCAGTACGGTGATTATTTGCCAAATGGACATGGCCTGGTTTTATTCGAGTCGAATGATGCGAATACCTGGAAAGTAGCTGCACATGCGTTGGTATCGTATCCTAAAATTCAGTGGGCGAATCATTCCACCACAGAATTAAAACATTTGGAACGACCTCAATTGTATTTTGATGCACAAGGAAATCCATCGATACTGTTTTGCGCAGCCATGGATGCCGATGGTAAACAAAGTTATAATGTACATATCCCTTTACAAACACAGAAATAATATTTTGAACAATATGAGAGGCTTTAAAATACTTGTTTTGGTATGCTTATGGATTCCAGCATCGCTTTCAGCTCAAATACCCGCTTGGATGACGGAGGTAACGGGCTATGAGCAACCAGAATGGTTTAACAGTCAGCGGGTACAAATACATTCAAGAGTAAGTAGATATTTCAAAGATCCGGACAACGCACTTTATGCTCATTGGGCGAAAAACGTAGTAAAAGCACTTGGAGCCAATACATTTACGCGGCACATTAAAACCGATGAGTCGCCTTTGTATTGGAAAAGCGCCTGGGGAAATTGGGCGCCTATTGCCAATTCACGCAATATTATTCAGGAAGCAATTAAGGAAGCCCACCAAAACAATACGCACATGATTGGCTATTACAATCATTATACCGATAGTTACATACGCGATAAATACCCTTCATATAGATGTAAAGATGTGACAGGGAAGGATGTAGTTAAAAAAGGTAGGGGAACCATGCTGTGCTTTAATTCGCCTTACACCGATAGTGTAGCTATACGTTTGATCGAATTTGCAAAAATGGGAGGTGATGGAATTTATTTCGATGAAATTCACATGCCACGGGAAGGCTGCTGGTGCGAAAATTGTAAAACCAAATTTAAAGCACAAACTGGTCATGATGCCCCAACAACGATCGATGTAAACAGCACGTTGTATAAAAAATACCAAGACTTTAATAATCAATCTATTCTTGAAGCTTTTAATTTTTGGCGAGAGAAGTTAAAGGAGGTTAATCCAAACTTGGTGATGATTATTGGTAGCAATACCCTTCCGCGTTTAGATCAAAGACATTTAAATACCGATTTATTTCGCCTGGCCAATGCGCATAAAACCGAATGGGATATTCCGGTTCGGACTTTAACCAACATGCCTGCTGGAATTGCAGTTCCTAATAAATCGGTATGGCGTGGATTAGGCTATACTTTTGACCGCGATATTGCTGATGGCCGGCCTGCGCACATTTGGGTACCCGGAATGAGTTTTGTTCCCGCCAATCAAGTATTAGCAGCAACGGCTGGATTAATTTCATTTGGGCATATTGCAAATCTCGATATATTCGAAAATCTGGCGCCCGATTTAGACTTTGTTCCGGCGATAAAATATGGCAATACTGTTGGTTCGGCCATGATACAGGCAAAACCGCTTCGTTGGATGCTTGTGCATTATAGCGATGCGGCATTGGAAGAATATGTCGGCACCAACCGCGTCCCTCTATGGAAAAAATTTCTATCCAACTTATACGGAGGATACTACGTTGCTCAGGAACAAAAATATCCTGTTGGAATCATTACCGATTCGCAAATAGAACAAGGCTTATTTCAAGGGGCGAACGTGTTGTTTTTGCCAAATAGGGAGGGTATATCTCCTGCCATGCAGCGTAAAATAAACGAATTTAAAGCAGCCGGAGGAACGGTGATTGAAGCAAATGAAAATTGGAAATGGTATGCTGCAGGTGCTCCATTTGATCAAGCAAACCAAGCATTAAATGAAGTTTTATCCTCGGTAAAAGCACGTCCGCTCATGGAATCTACTGCTGGCTCGGGCTTTTATTACGCCAATTATTTCAGCAAAAAGAATGGAAATAATACGGTATTACTGGCCGCTTACAGCAACGATTTAAACTGGATTGTAACACCTCATTCCAAGGCAGAAGCCGATGAATTAGTACCTGCATGTGTGCAGCCACAGGCGATAAAAAACATCATTTTAACGGTTCTTCGTGCTGAAAAACCGCTTTCTGTTAAAAGGGTAGAAACGGGCGAAAACCTGAAGTACCAATTGGAAAAAGGGAAATTAAAGGTACAAGTGCCTGCTTTTCAAGAAGGAAGTTTAATCGAAATTACCTATTCAAAATAATAAGCAAAATAGAAATGGTATTCCATCTAAAAAGGAAACCAAAAAGACATAAAAGATAGATTTTAAAGAAAAGAAGGAAGATGCAAATGAAAAGAATCTTTATAGCAAGCGCAATGATGTGCCTAACCGTAAGTCAGGTATGGGCGCAATTGCCCAAAACTAAAGCGGATGAAAAAAAAGAGGCATTTAGTTATTTTAAAATTAGTAAAGATCAATTAGGATTTAAAGATTGCCCTGAAGCAACTGGCGTAACCAATGGAGGTATATTTTCAAATGCACACCTTGCAATTGAATTTTTAGCAGGAAAAGGGCTTCAATCGGCAACGAATAGAGTGGTGCTTCCAGAAAAAGGATATTTACCGATCATAGGCTATACGTTAGTTAGAGATGGTATTGAGTACAAAATGGAAGCATTTTCGGTGCCGAAAGATTTTAAACCACAAAATAATCTGATTAGCTACATTAGCTGGAGAGTAACCAATAGAACAAAAAAAGCAGCAAAAGCTTCATTGGGCTTTAAGTTGACATCGTTTTTTCCGAATGACACAAAAAATCCCCTGCGCGATAACTTGTATAGTACCGAATGGTATACCAAGCAATTCATGAACGAGGATGCCTATCTGAAAAATGTAAGCCAAATAAAAACAGTTAATCATAACCTGTATATCGGGAATCATTTGGTCTTGAATCTTCCTCAAAATGTGGAGTTGAAAAATTCGGGTTCAGATAAAAAACAATGGTCAGGTACAGTCGATTTAGCGGCAGGCGAGTCGAAAGTAATCAGCTATAAAATGCCTTTTATTCCAATTGAAAGCTCAAATGCAGCTATTCAAGATGTGGAGCAAAAGGTAGATTTAGCCAGTTTGAAACAAAAGTTAACGACTTTTTGGGATAATGAACTGAATCAAGTAAATAAGTTTGTAGTTCCAGAAGAAAAAGTGATGAATATGTATCGCGGTTCGTATGTAAACATGCTCAATGCACGCGATATTATGGAAGATGGCGTAGGCATTATTCAACGTTGCAACGAGTATCAATACGATTATTTTTATGTACGCGATAATGCCTATTTTACACGTGTGTACGATATGTTAGGCCGTTTTGAAGAAGCTGGAAAAATTATTCAACCGTATTTTATCAAGGATATCGAAGGAAACGATCTTCAATTTCAACAACGTACCGGGATTTATAAAAAATTGTGCTTCGATTATTGGGGACAGGTGCTGTGGGCATTTGGTTCACACATTAAACAAACAGGAGATACCGCTTTATTGAAACGTGTGTACAAGCTTTTGCCAAATCACATTCAAGATTATGAAAGCATGGTAGAGCTGGATAGTAGAGGTTTATGGCCTAAAACTTGGCCGTATGATAATGAACACATTACGGGACATTATACCGGGCATAATTTCTGGGTAATCTTAGGTTTGCGCAATGCGATTTACATGGCTAACTTAATGGGAAACAAAAAGGACGTGAAAGAATGGACCGAAATGTACGACAAGTTTAGCGCGAACTTTAAAAAAGAACTGGATCAAATAACCAGTAAAACAGGTGGTTACATCCCGCCAGGAATGGATAACCCGGTAGATGGATTTGATTGGGACAATGCCTCAGCTGGACTTTATCCTTTCGAAGTAATTGATAAGAAAGATCCATCTGTTCGTACTACCCTAGAAATGGTTCGTAATTATAACTTCCAAGAAGGAATTAGTACCTATGAGGGCTGTAATGCGCTAGTGGCAAAACAAAAAGTGCTAAATAACGAACCAATGCCCTGGAGAGGATTACACCACTACGAAACGTTCTACGTGTCTAATGGAAACTTGATTTTAGACGAGCAACAAAAATGTATCGAAGATCTTTACAGCATTTTGGTGCATACCAGCAGTACAAATGGAGGTTTTGAGTGGAGACCTACACCCTGGGGAAATAGAGATTTTGAGCACAATAAAACGCCACATGGCTGGTTAGCAGCTCGTTATATTGAGTATTTGCGCAACATGTTGGTGCGCGAAGAAGGAAACGATGTTCATTTATTATCGGCTATTTCTCCGGAATGGGCAAAAAGAAACGATGAAATTCGAGTGAACGAAGCACCAACGTATTACGGTAATGTGTCATACACCGTGCAGTTTTCAAAAAACACATTGGTGATGAAAATGGCAAATAAGCTAAGCATGAATGGTGGAAAAGTATTCGTACACATTCCATGGTTTATCCGCGCAAACGATATTAAAGTAGATGGAAAAACAGTTCAAGCCCTTGACAATACGCTTGAAATAGCGCCAGATACAAAAGAAATTGTAATTACGTGGAATGATGCAACACGCCCGGAACATCTTAACTTTGCTACAGCTTTAAACTATTATTTGGATAAGTTTTACGATAAATCAGCAACAGCAAATTATACCTCGCTGTTTCCTAAATTAGCTGCGCCAGGTTACATCAAAGGAAAAAATCCGAAAGAAGTAACGTTGTTTAGTCCAGATAATTATGCGCCTATTTATTATACAACAGATGGTAGCGAACCAAGTAAAAGTTCTAAAGTATACCAAAAACCAGTTATCCTTTCAGGTAATATGGTGCTAAAGGCGGTTTGCATTGATAAGGATGGAAGGGTTAGCGATAGCAGAACCATTTCTTTAAATAACTAATTTTTGAAAAGATGCGATTATTAACAGTACCCGTAAGTAAGATGATAACCTTTGGTCTGTTGCTAGGAGGCGTATTCCATATTCCTATAGCTGCAAAGGCTCAAAAGAAGCCAAATATCATTGTTTTTTTTACGGATGATCAAGGATATGCTGATTTGGGTTGTTATGGAGCAACCAATTTCAAAACACCTAACATCGATAAACTTGCAGCGAATGGGATGTTGTTCAAGCAATTTTATGTACCCGCATCGGTATGTACACCTTCACGCGCAGGTTTGTTAACCGGTAAATACCCAAAGCGGACTAATTTAGACAAGGAAGTAATTTATTCGTATTCAAAACATGGTTTGGCTCCCGGCGTAGCTACAATTCCTACGTTACTTCATTCGCAAGGATATATTTCAGCTTGTATTGGGAAATGGCATTTGGGAAATCAACTTGAATTTATGCCAAACAACCACGGTTTCGATTATTTTTATGGCGTACCGTATTCAAATGACATGGATGGTTATTACTATGCAAACGTAAAATATCAGTCGCCACCACTTCCGGTATATTTAAATCAAAAAGTGGTTCGCAGTGGAGTGAATCAAGATTCATTAACTGCCATGTGGACCAATGCTGCGGTTAAATTTATTCACGAGAACAAGAAAAAACCATTCTTCATGTATTTAGCGCACAACATGCCCCATGCACCATGGCACGCTTCCGATAATTTTAAAGATAAAAGTGGTTATGGTTTGTATGGCGATGCGATGCAAGAACTCGATTGGAGCATGGGAGAATTAATCAAAACTTTGAAAGATGAAGGTCTTTCTGAAAACACCATTATCATTTTTACATCCGATAATGGCCCTGTTACAACCTTAAAGAACGGCGGAAGCGCCCAACCGCTAAAAGGAGGAAAAACGACCACCTGGGAAGGAGGAATGCGCGTACCCGGAATTGTGTATTGGCCTGGGAAAATTCCAAAAGGAGTTGTCTCAAATGAGCCGGTATCTACCTTAGATTTATTACCTACTTTATCAAAAATTGCAGGGGTAAAAACCCCTTCCGATTTGGTTTTGGATGGAAGAGATATAAGTCAATTATGGTTGAAACCAAAAGTCTATAAAAGTCAGCCTTTCGAATTATTGTACTACGGCAGAAATGGCGATTTAGAAGCCTACACCAATGGGAAATGGAAATTGCATCTTGCGAAATCCTTAGGATGGGATAAAACGAAAGGAGCTTTCCCTGTTAGTCTTTTTAATTTGCAAACAGATCTTTCCGAATCAACCAACGTAGCAGAAAAAGAACCCAATAAAGTGCTTGAACTGGAAAAAAGGATGCACGATCTGGATAGTCAAATTATCCCCTTAAAAAGTCAAAAGAAATAAATTTATTTTGAAATCGAACCTCTTATATAAAGTATAATGAATCTACAAATCACTTTTTATCCCCTAAAGAAAAACGCTATTCAGTGGTTAGGGATGTGTCTATTATTGGCTTTTGGGCCAAATTTACAGGCGCAACAAAAACAAAAAAAATTACCCAATATCATTTATGTGTTAACGGATGATTTAGGAATTGGCGATGTAAAAGCATTTAATCCGAAGTCAAAAATAAAAACGCCAGGTTTTGATCAACTAGCCAAAGAGGGAATGATTTTTACCGATGCTCATTCATCTTCGGCAGTTTGCTCTCCATCAAGATACAGTATTTTAACCGGACGTTACAGCTGGAGAACCAGATTGAAAAACGGGGTGCTAAACGGGGAGTCAGAAGCATTGATAAACCCTGAAAGACTAACAGCTGCCAAAATTCTTAAGAAAGCCGGTTATCATACTGCTTATATTGGTAAATGGCATATGGGATGGGATTGGGCGAAGAGCGATGATAAAAAAATTGATTTTAGTAAGCCTGTAAGCAATGGCCCAAATCAAGATGGTTTCGATTATGCATATGGTTTTTCTGGTTCTTTAGATATGCCGCCCTATGTGTATGTAGAAAATGGAAAGAGCACCGCAATCCCAACGAAGGAAACGGAGAATACCGACGATCAAGGTTTTTGGAGAAAAGGTTTAACCGCTCCTGATTTTGTTCATGAACAAGCTACGCCAAATTTCTACGAACGCGCTTTTACTTATATTAAGGAGCAAGCCAAATCAGAGAAACCATTTTTCTTGTACTTGCCACTTCCATCGCCACACACGCCTATCTTGCCAAGTAAAGAATGGGAAGGGAAAAGTGGCTTAAACAATCCGTATCCTGATTTTGTAATGATGGTGGATGACTACTTTGCTAAATTAGAGAAAGCTGTAAAGGATGCTGGCATAGCCGATAATACAATCATTATTTTTACCAGTGATAACGGTTGCTCACCAAAAGCACACATGAATGAACTACAAAAACAAGGACATTATTCAAGCTACATCTATAGAGGAGCAAAGGCCGATATTTTTGAAGGAGGCCACCGCATTCCGTTAATTATCAAATGGCCAGGAGTCATTAAACCGGGTACACGCTGCGATCAAACAACGGGTTTAATTGATTTTATGGCAACCGCTGCAGATATCGTAAAAACAGCTTTACCTGAGAATGCAGCTGAAGATAGTTACAGCATGTTGCCCTTGTTTAAAGATCCAAAATCGACAGAATATAAGCGTGAAACATCTATTCATCACTCCATAAATGGAAGTTTCGCCATCAGAAAAGGAAAATGGAAATTTATTCTTTGTGCAGGTTCAGGCGGTTGGAGTCAGCCATTGCCAGCAAAAGAGAAAGAATTGAATTTACCTCCATTTCAATTATACGATTTGGAAAGCGATCCGGCAGAAAAAAATAATTTATACGGAAAATACCCTGCCATTGAAAAGGAATTAAAAGACGAACTGACGAAAGAGATTTTGCAAGGAAGATCTACACCCGGTAAACCACAGCAAAACGATGGCGGAAATAATTGGGCACAGTTAAAATGGATGCAATAAGCATATTAAAGAAAAAAAGAATCCCTTTGATGAAAGCATGTAGAGCAGGAATCGTTTCGTTGGTATGCTATTTACTGAGTATGCCCATAATGGCTCAAGTAAATAATCCCCAAGAAAAAGCAAAAAGAATGCAATGGTGGACAGATGCGCGATTTGGCATGTTTCTACATTGGGGCGCCTACTCTGTTTTGGGCGGTGAATGGAATGGAGTAGATTACGGAAAAGAAATGGCCGACGCCAGCAGCGAGTGGATTTATTTAACAGCAGATATTCCAAAAGCTGATTACGAACAGGTTGCTAAGTCCTTTAATCCAGCTAAATTTGATGCCGATAAATGGGTGAAAATGGCCAAAGATGCCGGAATGAAATACATGGTATTGACATCAAAACATCACGATGGTTTTGCGCTTTTTGATAGCAAAGCAACCAACTGGAATGTGGTAAAAACAGCAGCCTATCATCAGGATGTTGTGAAAAAATTTACAGATGCTTGTCGCAAACAAGACATGAAAGTGGGGCTGTATTTCTCGCATGAAAAGGATTGGTACAACAGCAAAAAAATAAGAAACGATTACACGCCCAATACTCCAGAATATCTTCAATTAGTAAAAGAACAATTAACCGAAGTATTGACTAATTATGGGAAAATAGATTTGCTGTGGTTTGATATGGGGATTGAAAATCACCAACAGTTAAATGAAATGTGCTACAAGTTGGTGCGAAAATTACAACCTGATTGTATCATAAGCAGTAGAATTGGCAGTGGATTAGGGGATTACAAAAATTTGGGCGATCGTGAATTGGCCTTGCCTGGAATGGGCGATTATGTAGAATCCATCATGACCCTACGCTTGAATTGGGCTTACGATAAGAACGATGCCGAATGGAAATCATCGGATGATGTTATTGCCATGATTTCAAAAACAGCATGCCGAGGCTCTAATTTTTTACTGAATATTGGCCCACAGCCTGATGGCGATTTTACGCCTGAAGAGAAAATCCGTCTAAAAAATATCGGTGATTGGATGAAACAAAACGGCGAAGCCATATACAATACAAAAAAATCTCCTTTCGTGGGGGAGTTTAGCTGGGGTTCCATTACCTATAACGATAAAATAGTCTATTTGCACCTGAACGGTACACTACTGCCGCAAGCTATACTAACCGGACTGAAAAGCAAAATTAATTCGGCTACTCTATTAAAAGATGGAACAGCTGTCGCTTTTACCCAAAATATAACGGATGCATCGGTAACCCTACATTTACCATCCAATATAGCGGCTTTTAAAGCGCCCATTATAAAACTGGTACTGGCCGATTTACCAACGTTCGTGCAAGATAAAGGCCCAACTAAATTGCCACCTGTAGAGAAATATAACCGACGGAAATTAATTAAAGGAGTGATAACGGTCGTAGATGGAATAAATTTTACGCTTCGTAGTCAAGACACCACCATGAATTTTCAGTTAAACGAATCCATGGAATATCGAATAAAGCAAAACAACATAACGCAACAGGTAAGGGGCTATAATTTACAGCCGAATCAATCTTGTTCAGTGGTGTATGAGGCCGATACTAGGAAAAGAGTGACCTTAATTTTACGAGAAGATTAAACCATCAAAAAGGGCAGCTGATTGATTTTAGCTGCCCTTTTTTCATCGGTTATATTTTAATAATAACTGCAATTCAAATTCGGATTGTTTTTCTCTGCTAATTCAATAGGTGCGTAATCCGATAAAATAAGTGCTTCCCCTTTTTTCACACAAACGTCGTGCTCAAAATGAACGGAAGGCTTGCGGTCAGCGGTTCTAACTGTCCAACCATCTTTTTCAATGAACACATCTTTGGTGCCCATGTTAATCATGGGTTCAATAGCTAAAACTAAATTTTCTTTCAAAAGCAAGCCGGAACCACGTTTGCCATAATTAGGTACTTGAGGGTCTTCATGCATACTTCTTCCAAGACCATGTCCTACAAAATCGCGTACAACGCCATAACCTTTTTTCTGACAGTGTTGTTGGATGGCATGGCCAATATCGCCTAAGCGTTTGCCTACAACCGCTTCTTTTATACCAATGAAAAGGGATTCCTTCGTCGTTTTTACCAAGTCTAAAACTTCTTTTTTGGCATCGCCGATAACAAAGGTATAGGCATGATCGCCGTGATATTCATTTTTAATAACTCCTACATCGACCGAAACAATATCGCCGTCTTTAAGCATTTCATTACCCGGAAAACCATGAACCACCACATCGTTAACCGAAGTAATGATATGATGTGGAAAACCGTGATATTTGTAAAAAGAAGGAACCGCTCCGTTATCTAAAATAAACGCATTAGCAAGTTTATCGATTTCGATTGTCGCTAAACCAGGGCGTAAAATTTTGGCAATTTCCGAAAGCGTTTCACTTACTAAAAGCGCACTGATTCTCATCAGCTCAACTTCTTCATCCGTTTTGTAAAAAATCATGGCTGCAAAATTACGAATAAGTTTTTCAAAAAAATCTGTTTCTTAAAAATGGATGTGCTGGATGGATTGCTTGTTTTTCGTAGGAGTGTTTCGTAGCACACCAGCCTTGTTGGCACGGCTTTAAAAATCAATGACATTTATGCTTTTGTGGGGTCAGCTAAAACCTCGTGCAAACCTTTTCCTCCTTTAATCCCGAAATCCATGGTCATAATTGGGAATGGAATTACAATGTTATGCTGATCGTACGCTTTCTTAATGCGGATGATGGCCGCATCCCAAACGCTTAAATAGCTCACTTGATCCACCGAATTTACCCACAAACGCAGGGTAAAATTAATGGAGCTATTGCTAAATTCTTGATAAAACATGCTGGGTTCTTCGCTCTCACAAAGACCCGGAATGTCTGCAACAGCTTGAAGTGTTATTTTTTTTACCGCTTCTAAATCTTCTCCGTACGAAACGCCTAAATTTAAATCAATTCGTCGTTTACCAAGTTTCGAGTAATTTTCAATGGGATTCTGGAAAACCTCTTTGTTAGGAATGATAACCATTTTACCTTGAAAAGTCATGATGGCCGTATCGCGGAGATTAATTTCGACCACCTTCCCCATATAACCTTTAATGCTCACAATATCGCCAAAACGAAGCGGCCTGCGAAAGGAGATAAATATACCCGACATAAAATTTGCTGCAATATCTTGAAAGGCAAAAGCTAACGCCAAACCCAGTATTCCGGCACCCGCCAGTATTGAGGTAACAGCCTTATCCAGGTTGAGAATACTCAATACAATAAAAAGGATAATTCCTATAAAAACAATGTAGATGATGGATGCAAAAAGATCACACAGCGTTCGGTTATCGGAGAACTTGATGATGAGCTTGCGCGAAATCCCTTTAATATAACCCGCCAGCTTTAAGCCTAAAGTAAAAACGATAGCTGCAAGAACAATGTTAGGTAGCAAACGGATAAGTCCGTGTACCCATTTCATTATTTCTTCAGAAATTAAGTCGGTTGCCTTTGTCAGATCCATGGTGTTTTTAAGGTTAAGATACTTAATTTTTAATTATTTATCGTTAATCGTTTTTAAGAATCAGGCGTTTAGCAAACGAGCCTATGGTAAGCCCTTGAACAAGAATTGAAAATACTACAATAATGTAGGTAATGAGTACAAATTGATTTCGGTACATGTCGGTACTGAGGGATAATGCCAGCGCTACTGAAATTCCCCCACGAAGACCACCCCAAGTAAGTATGGCTACCGAATTTTTTTCAAACGGAAATTTAAGACGCATGATTGATACCGGTAAAAAGACCGAAATCCAGCGTGCAAAAAGCACTATTCCAATGCAAATGATACCAATCCAAAAAACAACTGGATCAATTTCGATGATGAGCATTTCTAAACCAATAAATAAAAACAGTACGGCGTTTAAAATTTCATCAATCATCTCCCAAAATTTACCAACATAGTCTCGCGTAATGGCAGACATGCCATGCTCTTTCGATTTGTTTCCTGTAATAATTCCAGCGATTACCATGGCCAATGGCCCCGAAAAATGGAGCATTCCTGCTATAAAATAGCCCCCAACAACAATGGCAAGTGTAATTAAAACTTCTACCTTGTAATCGTCTATAGAACGTAATGCCCAATAGCCAATGTAACCGAGTAAGGCGCCAAATGCGATGCCTCCAAGGGCTTCCATCACAAATAACTTTCCAATATCAACCATCGAAAAAGTACCGGTAGTGGAGCGTGCAATTTCGGCGATGGAAATAAAAACCACAACCGATACGCCATCATTAAAAAGCGATTCCCCTGATATTTTTAATTCCAGTGAGTTTGGGATATTGGCTTTTTTTAAGATCCCTAAAACAGCAATGGGATCGGTAGGCGAAATAAGCGCACCAAACAAGAGGCAGTAAATAAGGGGAATGTTCATCGAAAACAGTTGGAATAACCACCAAACTAATACACCTACCACAAAGGTTGAAAGCAAAATACCAACGGTGGCTAGTATTAAAACAGGAATCCGTTCTGTTTTGAGTTTTGCCGCATTGATGTGAAAAGCCCCTGCAAAAAGCAAGAAACTCAACATGAAGTTCATTAATATATTTTCAAAATTGAGGGCTTTAGCCAAAATCACAACTTTATTGAATAGGAACAGGTTAGACGAACCAATACTAATAAGGAAAATGGACGAAATTAATGAAAGCGCCATGATACCAATAGTAGGAGGCCATTTTATAAAACGATGGTTAATGTAAGAGAAGATAGCGGCTAATACAAGGGTAATGGCAATAATTTCTTGAGTATTCATGCAAAGCGATTTAAATTTATTTTCGGTTTCAGCTGTTACGAATTTAACAGATTTCATGAGGATGATACTACTTGAATGCAAGAATCATTCCTCCCGTAAATATGTGTTAATATACTGATTTTCTATTTATTACCTAAAATGGTTTTTTTTTTGGTGCTGTGGCGATAAATCTACAAGAAGCTACCGATTATTCGCTGCCGGTTAAATGATCCAATGATGCGATACCTAGTATAAATCAAGTTTAATCATCCCGATAGGAAGCCATCACAATTTTTTATTGCCATTGTTTTGTATTGTCATTTTTCTATCATATATTGTTGTTTTATCCTTGCTTATCCATCATGTACACCAAAAAAAAGGTAATTCTATTCATCGTATTTTTGAGCTTGGCATCTTTAGTTGCGTTTTCTCTTTTGTCTGCTGAAAAACAAGTTGATTTTAATACAGAGATAAAACCAATTCTCAATAAAAAATGTATCAGTTGTCATGGGGGGGTAAAACAGCAAGGTGGATTTAGTGTGCTTTTTCGTGAAGAAGCCCTAGCGGTAACAAAAAGTGGTAAGCCTGCCATCCTTGTTGGCGATCCGGAGAATAGCGAATTTATCAAGCGCTTAAAAAGCAACGACCCTGAATTGCGTATGCCTTACAAACATGAAGCACTAAAGGAAGAGGAAATCAATTTGTTTAGTCGGTGGATTAAACAAGGTGCAAAATGGGGTAAACATTGGGCTTACGTAGCTGTTCAAGAAACAGTGGTTCCGGATGTAGATGCTGATTGGGCAGAAACCAATATTGATAAGTTTGTGTATGAGAAATTACAAGAACAACAGTTAAATCCTTCTGATGTAGCAGATAAAGCAATTTTATTACGCAGATTAGGTTTAGATTTAGTTGGACTTTATCCAACAGAAAAGCAAGTTGAAACATATATGCATGCCAAGGATGAGCGCAAAGCCTATGAAAAAATGGTGGATGAACTTTTAGCCTCGCCAGAGTTTGGCGAAAAATGGGCTTCCATGTGGCTAGATGTTGCACGTTATGCAGATACAAAAGGATATGAAAGAGATGGAGGCCGTACTATTTGGCCTTATAGAGATTGGGTAATAAGGGCTTTCAATACGGATATGCCATACAATCAGTTTATAACAGAGCAGATTGCCGGCGATTTATTGCCGAATCCAACCGATCAACAATATATTGCCACAGCTTTTAGCCGAAATACACCTACAAATGACGAAGGAGGGACCAATAATGAAGAATTTAGGGTTTCAGCTGTATTGGATCGGGTAAACACCACTTGGGAAGGACTGATGAGTACAACGTTTGCTTGTGTGCAGTGTCACAGTCATCCATACGACCCATTCAAACACGATGAATATTATAAATTCAGTTCCTATTTCAATAATAGTAGAGATGAAGATGTAATGGCAGACTATCCCTTGTTCAGACAATTTAACGATAGCACGAAGCACGAGTTGGATAAAATGTATGAGTGGGTCAAAACAAATGAGGGCAAAGTTAAAGCGGATAGGATTAAATTATTCATTCAAACGGGGCAGCCTTCTATAAACTCGACAACCGCAATACCGCTTAAAAACGCTGTGATTGCGAATGGTAATGTGAATTTGCAATTTCGCGATCAAGCTGTAGCACGCTTATCCTCCGTTGATTTGCGCAATGCGGATCAATTAATTATGAGTTATCGTTCTAAACAAGCGGGCGGAAAACTAACTATGCGCATGGATGCCGAAAACGGTCCGGTAATAAAACAATGGACAGTAGATACCGCACAAAAGCAGCAAGTGGTTAAAATTAATTTTCCAAAGCAAAATGGTATTCACGATGTATACCTGCGCTATGAAAATCCATCTTTTGCTAGAAATACGGGCAAGTCTGATGAGAAATCTAAAGAAAAATATGCAGTGTTTTTCGACTGGTTTCATTTCGGAGAGCAATTTCCGGGTAAGGGTAAACCCGGTTATGAACAAGCAAAAAGAAGCTATGATTCCTTGTTAATCATCAAAGCACCGGGTGTCCCAATTATGGTTGAAAATCCGGATGCGATGAGACGTGAAAATTATGTTTTTGAACGTGGCGCCTGGACCTCTAAAGGAAAAAAAGTTACCGCCAATGTACCACAATCGTTGGCCTTTGCCATGCCTAAAAATGCACCCAATAATCGATTGGGTTTAGCCATGTGGCTTACTGATAAAAGAAATCCTCTGGTTTCACGAACGATAGTAAATAAATTATGGGAGCAAATTTTTGGAATTGGTTTGGTAGAAACGCTGGAGGACATGGGGACACAAGGCATACCACCAACGCACCAAGAATTGTTGGATTATATGGCGTATCGCTTTATGCACAACTACAATTGGAGCATAAAAAAAATGATAAAAGAAATGGTCATGTCGGCTACGTACAGACAAAGTTCTATTGTCACAAAAGAACAGAAAGAAAAAGACCCATTCAATAAATACTATGCTAGGGGTTCAAGAGTACGATTAAGTGCCGAACAAATGAGAGATCAATGCCTGCAGGTAAGCGGCGCCCTTAATTTGAAAAAATTCGGCCCTCCGGTGATGCCATGGCAGCCCGAGGGGATATGGCAATCTCCGTACAATAGCGCAAAATGGAAAACAGCAACGGGAGACGAACAGTATCGCAGGGCGATTTATACCTACTGGAAACGTACCTCGCCTTATCCATCTGCTATCGCATTTGATGGTGTTTCAAGGGTAATATGCAGTCCAAGACGTATTCGTACCAATACTCCGTTACAAGCATTGGTAACGTTGAACGATAGTGTGTATGTAGATTTAGCTCGAAAATTTGCACATAAAATGGACCAACCGTTTTTAAAAACACCTGCTCAAAAAATAGCAAAAGGGTACGAATTAATGTTGTTTAAAAAAATCCCCACGGCTACATTACAGATTTTCGAAGAATTGTACCAAGACGCAAATAAGACTTTTAAAAAGAATCCAGCCAGTGCTGCAGCCTTCCTAGGGAAGAAGGGCGAAAAGGTAAATCCCGAAAAAGCATCCTTGGTTTTAGTTGCGAATGCTATGTTGAATTTAGATGAGGTAATTACTAAGAATTAAGAAAATGACCAGAGACGAATTAAATGCACATCGCTTAGTAAAAGAGGCAAGTGAGGCACAAGCACAGGGCTATTCAAGAAGACATTTTCTAAAAGAGAGTGCAATGGGGCTGGGTGCATTGGCCATGGGAAGTTTAATGGGTAGTTGCAGCGGAATTTTTGGCTCTAACAGCAATGCTTCGGCTATTGATGCTGCACACCCAATGAGGCCAAAGGCACCACCGTTTTTAGGAAAGGCAAAAAGTGTCATTTATTTGCATATGGCAGGAGCTCCATCGCAATTAGAGCTTTTTGATTTTAAACCAGAGTTACTGAAAATGGATGGCCAAGATTGTCCGCCCTCCTTATTAGCTGGAAAGCAATTTGCATTTATTACAGGCGTTCCAAAGATGTTGGGACCACAAGCAAGTTTTGCCAAGTATGGTCAAAGTGGAGCAATGGTTAGTGATAATTTACCACATTTATCATCCGTGGTGGATGAAATTACTTTTCTGAAGGCTGTAAAAACCGATCAATTTAACCATGCACCAGCCCAATTGTTGGTTCATACCGGATCCGCTCGTTTAGGAAGACCTAGTATGGGTAGCTGGGTAACGTATGGTTTAGGAAGTGAAAATCAGAACCTGCCTGGTTACGTGGTATTAACCAGTGGTGGGAGTTTTCCTGATGCCGGTAAAAGCGTTTGGGGAAGTGGTTTCTTACCGTCCGTATATCAAGGTGTACAATGTAGAAGTGAAGGTGATCCCGTTTTGTTTATTCAAGATCCCGATGGTTTACCCCGTGATTTACGTAAAGCATCCATCCAAGCAATTAATAAAGCAAATGAAGAACAATACAAGGAATATAACGACCCGGAAATTGTTTCGCGCATAGCGCAATATGAGATGGCCTATCGCATGCAAATTTCTGCGCCAGAAGTGATGAATATAAACGATGAACCCGCCTATATTCATGAAATGTACGGTACGCAACCCGGTAAAAGCTGTTTCGCCAATAATGCGCTTTTAGCAAGGAAATTGGTTGAAAAAGGTGTACGTTATGTACAACTTTTTGATTGGGGTTGGGATACCCATGGAACAGAAAGAAAAGGTTCCGTAGATTTTGGTCTTAAAGATAAGTGTAGAGAAACCGATAGACCCATTACCGCTTTATTGCTGGATTTGAAACAAAGAGGCTTGTTAGATGAAACCTTGGTGGTATGGGGAGGCGAATTTGGTAGAACGCCCATGATGGAAAATAGAAATGGCCTCGTACTTCCGTTTCATGGCAGAGATCATCATCCCGAAGCCTTTACCATTTGGATGGCGGGCGGAGGCATTAAAAAAGGATTTACACATGGAGAAACAGATGAAATAGGGTACAGTGCAATAAGTGGAAGGGTAGATAATTTTGATGTTCAGGCGACTATTTTAAATCAATTGGGTTTCAATCACGAAGAATTTACCTTCCCATTTCAAGGTAGACCATTCCGTTTAACGGATGTATCAGGAAAAGTAATTAGAGAAATTATTGCGTAGGATAAGCATGAATCAAACACGGAGAGAATTTTTAAAAAAATCAGCTATAGCATCAGCAGTTCCCTTATTAAAACCACTTTCGGAAGCGGTTGCCTCATCCTATCAAGTGGAACCGAAACAAGGATATGAATTACTTTTTCTCCAAACAAATTGGGGGTACACAGGTTCATTAGAAGAATTTTGCACAGATACAAAGAAAGCAGGCTACGATGGTGCAGAACTATGGTGGTTAGGTGAAGACCGAGCGAAACAGGAACATTTTTTTGCGACATTAAAAAAGTATG
Organism: Pedobacter paludisoli; assembly: GCF_052344095.1. GTDB lineage: Bacteria > Bacteroidota > Bacteroidia > Sphingobacteriales > Sphingobacteriaceae > Pedobacter. The sequence goes on from NZ_CP179926.1 coordinate 332,808, forward strand.
ATTTACAAATAGCCTTTTTAGTGGGGGCTGGGCAAAGTAATTTTGATCAGCATTTCGCTAAATTTAAAGAGAATTTGGATGCAGCATGCAGCAATACATTTCAAAAACCTTTGTATATAAACTGTCATTCAGGAAAGGATTATTTTACCTACGAACAGAATAAAAAAATAATCGATTATACGCTCGCAAAAAGAAAAGAAACGGGTATTCCCATCTATCATGAAACACATCGTAGCAGAATGCTATTTGCATGCCATATCGCGAAAAATTTTGCTGAAAACATACCCGATTTACAAATCACACTCGATATATCGCACTGGTGCAATGTACACGAAAGTTTACTGGCTGATCAAAAAGAGAGTGTAGATTTTCTATTGGGCAGGGTGGGTGCCATACACGGAAGAATCGGCCATCCGGAAGGGCCACAAGTAAACGACCCGAGGGCACCTGAATGGGATAAAATAGTGAAAGCGCATTTAGAATGGTGGGATAAGGTGATTGCCCGGAAAAAGCAAAATGGAGAAAGAATAACTATTCTAACGGAATTTGGTCCACCTGATTACATGCCAACTATTCCTTATACCAGACAACCCGTAGCAAATCAATGGGATATTAACGTATACATGATGAATTTACTTAAACAACGTTATCAATAGGGGAATATGTTTGAATTTATCGGACACTTTCATCCCATGTTGGTCCATTTACCAATCGGGATTTTATTGGTTGCTGCTCTTTTTATACTATTAAGCTTTACAGAACGATTTAAAAGTTTGTACAGTGCAGTTGTTTTGCTTTTGTGGCTGGGGATTTTAGGCGCTGTATTTTCGTGTATAACGGGTCTATTGCTTGCACAAAGTGGCGAATATGAGCGCGATTTAGTCAATTATCATAAATGGATGGGGATAGGTACAGCGCTTGCCTCTATCATTTTATTATGGGTATTTAAAAAGATAAAAATTAAATGGATTGTTATTGCTTTATCGGTATTATTAGTCTTAATAATCTCTGTTACGGGGCATATGGGAGGTTCGCTAACGCATGGCGCAGATTATTTAAGCTTGTCTACTGCATCTCCAGATAAAAATGAACTAAAACCTATTCCAAATATACAAGAAGCCTATCTTTATAAAGATGCGATACAACCCATTTTAAAAAGCCGATGTTATAGTTGCCACTCGGCAGCAAAACAAAAAGGAAAGTTACGTTTGGATGAAGAAGCTTTTATGTTAAAGGGTGGCGAACATGGAGCGGCTGTTGTTCCGGGCAAAGCAGATGAAAGCACGCTCATGATTCGAATCTTATTGCCGCTTTCAGATGCAGATCATATGGCACCAAAAGAAAAACCACAATTAACAAAAGAAGAAGTAGAACTGATAAAATGGTGGATTAACAATGGGGCTAGCTTTAAGAAAAAAGTGAACGAATTACTGCAATCGCCAGAAATAAAGCAAATTTTAAAGGCGCTTGAAAATGGAACTTCATCGGTTTCCGAAACGAAAAATAATTCAGATTTGCCTCTCAATGAAGTTGATGCAGCTAACGAAAAAACAATAAAAAAGCTTCAGGTAGCCAATATCTCTGTTTTTCCTGTTCAACAGGGGAGTAATTATCTAAGCCTTAATTTTGTGAATGCATCATCCTTTGCAGATACTATACAAAACATGATACTGGGGGTAAAAGAACAAATGCTCTTCGCAAAATTTGATAATCCCAAAGTAACGAATAAAGTGCTGCAAACGATTGGTAAATGCACGAATTTGCGGCGTTTAAGCCTAAATGGAGCATCCATTAACGATGAAGGTTTAAAAGAGTTAAAAGATTTGAGCAATTTGAAATCAATAAGTTTGGTCGGAACAAAAGTGACTGCCAATGGATTAAGTTCTTTAGCAAAACTAAAACAGTTACAAACCCTATATCTGTATAAAAGTGGGGTTAATCCCAAAGATTATGCTGCGATAAAGAAAGTTTTACCTCATGTAACCATCGATACCGGGAATTACACCTTGCTAAAACTCGCGACAGATACGGTTAAAAATGAGGAAGAATACGAATAAGGATAAGGAAGAATGAACGATTTTTCTAGTGCACTTAGCCAATAATTGGAGGTTAGGAGAGGTGGCGGGCTTAATTCAAATAAATTAAACCCACCGATACCTAGCCTTTTCTATCAGATGTTTTTACGCATCCAAATAGAGCCGTTTTTCATAGAGCGTATAACTAAACTTCCATTTGCCACTAAGGCATTTAGCAGTTTTTCACTTTCAGCTCGTGGTGTGGCTGAAAGTTCAGAAAATTCTTTTGCTGTTAAAGTGGGATAGGTACTAAATAAGTTTTCCCAGTTTTTACTGTAAATAGATTTGATTGCGTTTGGAACAACATTAGAAAGGGCATTTTCAAGGTAAGCATAAGGCTTTGTACCATAAACTATTTCTTTTTGGCCATCTGGGCCGATGAAAAATAGTGTTGGGAAACCTCTTACGCCATATTGTTTAGCCAGGGCTAAATCTTCTTCAAAGAGCACTTTTGCGCCAGCGTTATAATCATTTGCAAACTGGGCAACATCAAGCTGAATGGTTTCGGCTGCTTTTTTTAAATTTTCCCATTTAGCAATATTTATCTTTTGCAAGAAAACCATTTCCCGAATGGCACGAAGAAACAAAATGGCTTTTTCTTCACTTTGCATTTGTGCCGCTTTAAAAGCGATTGATGGAGGATAGGAAGAATCTAAGGGGTCTTCTAACCAAACATCGCCATCAATGGGCATATCATAATAGGCACTTACTTCATCCCAATGGTGTGCCACATCAGCAGGTTTAGAAATACCGCCGCTGTTATAGCTCCAATCAGGCAGTAAGCCGCCCATTCGGTATTCAAAGTCAAGAATATTTCCGTATTCTAATTTTAATTTGCGTAGCTGTGGCTCAATGCCCCAACAAGATGAGCAAATCGGGTCGGTAAAGTAAACAACCTTGATTGATTTTGTTGTTTTAGATGTTTCAATTTTTTCGGAACCACTGTTATCTGCTATGCCGCAAAAACCTTCAACAGGGTCGCATAAAAGAGGATTATTTGTCTTTGTCATTTAAATTGAATGCTGCGCGCTTGCATTAATTTTCCGTATCGAGTACGCGCTTTGTTACACAAAAATATATTTCAGCTCCTGTATATTTGCTATTGATTTCCTTTTGGGAAGTACTATCTTAGAGGGAAGTATCTATGCGGTTTTAAACGCGAAATTTATCTACGAACGACACCATGAAGAAAAGTGCTGAAATAAATATAACACCAGTATGTCAAGTGAAAATGCAGGCAATAAACGATACTATGAGCGTGTTGTCTGGAAAATGGAAATTCCCCATTCTGGGGACCATCATTGAAGGAAACCGCTTAGGGTTTATGGATTTGTTGCGCGAAATTAAAGGCATTGGGCCTAAAATGTTAGCAAAAGAATTGCAAGATTTAGAAATGAACAAATTGCTTTCAAGGACAGTTATGCATACAAAACCCATAACGGTGGAGTATGCTATCACCGATTACGGCAAGTCGTTAGCGCCATTAATTAATGAAATCGCTGTATGGGGCATTCAATACCGTAAATCAGTTTCGGACAAAGACTAAACGATTACTAAAATAACAAAGGTTTAACTGTATTCTTAATGTAGACTTAATTTTCATTTTACATGGCAGTTTTATTTTTGTGCCAATACATTTGGTAAGTATTAAATTAGTTTGGTTAGTTGATAAATGGGCATAATGGATGTTATGCCCATTTTTTTATTTCACGTCATTAATCCAATTGCGGGCTTCGGTTACATTCGAAAAGGAATGAAGCGTAATCTTTTCAGGCTTTAATTCGGCACTTTTTTTGGCCGAAAGTTGGCTAAAGGTGCTGGGCGAATATACCCAAGCCATGTATTTAAGACCTACTTTTTCCATTAACGGGAGCCAAGTGCTACCAACCCATTCTGCAGCTTCAGACCAGGTGCCTAAAACATGTGAGTTATCGTTAACAATTTTGGTATAGCCATGCTCTTTTAACATTTCTAAAATGCGCATGCATCCATTTTGAACCGATTCAAGGTTTTGGAAACCAACCCAATCAATGTCTAAGCGTTGTTTGGATATATTGCAATTGATTACTATGTTACGGTCGCGATAGAAAGTATCTGTTTTCACGTTTAAACCTTTTGTTTGGTTCGTATCAAGCGGTAAACGGAAAAAGAAGGTTGAACCCTTGTCTAATTCGCTTTCAATCCAAAAACTGCCTTGGTGGCGTTTCAAAATTTCTGAAGATATAAACAAGCCTAAGCCAAGTCCTTCAAAGCGCATGGCCGTGTTATCCACTCTAAAATAACGTTCAAAAAGTTTGTCTAAACTCTCTGGGGCTATACCAATGCCAAAATCTTGTACCGAAACAATGATGTTATCGTTAGAAATTCTGCTTTTAACTATGATTTCTTCGCCTTCAGGCGAATATTTTAAGGCATTGCTAATGAAGTTGTTTACTACCTGTTCAATGCGGTAAACATCACCATTGTACAGAACATCGGAATTGCCTTCAACAATAATGCGATGCTTCTCAGAGGTATTTTGCATACTTGCAATAGCATCATTCAGCATTTTTTGAAAATTAAAGGGCTGGAAATCATAGGTCATTTTTCCAGCGTTGATTTTCGTTACGTCAAGTAAATCTGTAATGAGTTTTTCCAACCGTAAGGTTTGCTCCGAAACTTTGTTTAAATGAGGAGCTAAACTTTCATCTTTGTTGCGACGAATGTTTAATTGATTGTACGCTTTTATCGATGTTAAAGGTGTTTTTAACTCATGGCTTGCAATGGAAATAAACTCATCTTTACGTTGCTCATTATTCTTTTGAATTTCGATATTGGTATTGGTACCTAACCAAAACGTAATTTTGCCACCTTCAATTAATGGAACCGCCTTACCCATATGCCAATAATAATTTCCATCAGAAAATCTTAAGCGGAATTCGATGACATATTCAGTGCCGGTTTGTAAGGCGTAGTTCCATCTCTTTAAACAACTATCTAAGTCATCTGGATGTATAAAACCTTGCCAACCTGCACCAATAATGGTTTCTTTGTCTTCACCAAAATTGGCACAAATAATATCGTTTACATAGTTTAATGCACCAGAAGCGTCGGATGTCCAAACTTGCTGCGGCATAGCATTAATAAAGAAGCGTTGGAGCTCTTCTGCCTTCCTTAGTTTTTTATTCGATTCTTCCTGCTCGATAATTTTTTTTGTCAGTAACTGTTGTGATTGATGGAGTTCCTCATTTATCACTGCAAGTTCTTCAAAGGAAGCAGAAAGTTTTTCGTTAATGGTTGTGATTTTTTCGTTGTATTGTTGTTCGCGTTCACGAATTAGCTGTTTCTCCGTAACATCTGTTGTTAACACTAAAATGGCGTATACCTTTCCGCTGGAATCTTTTAAAGCTGTATAAGAAAAATCGCGGTATCGCTTTTCAAGCTTGCCTTCTGGTGTCTTTAAGAAAACTTCGGCATTTTGGTCAAAATAAGGCTTTCCTGTTTGGTAAACATTTTTTAACAAGTGTAAATAACGTTGGCCAATTAGCTCCGGAAAAGCTTCAATAAGGGGTTTGTTTAAAATGCTATCATCCTTTTTCCATAAGGTATACATTCCTTTGTTTACCATGGTCACTTGCATGTCCTCCCCAGTTAAAATGGCAAGGCCGGCAGGAACATTCATAATGATAGACGAAAGCTCTTCATTTCTATTGGCTACTTGTTCCTCTAAAAAATGATTAAAGTTCTCGATATTATGATGCGCAATACGCAATTCTTCATAGGCAACTAGCAATTCTTCGTTGCTGGCACGTAATTCTTCATTGGCGGCAGCAAGTTCGCCTGTTAAATGTTGTTCCCGAATACGTAAATCAATATTCTCTTGCTTGCTAATAATAGAATCGGTAATGTTTTCGCAATTGAGTAATAGCTTTTCAATTGCTCCCTCCATGTTTAAAAGGGGAGTGATTTCCATTTTCCACCAGGTGGGAATTAACATAGGCTCTGTGCCTGAAGGAATATCGTAACGAAAAGGCTCAATGTCTGCTTTTTTACCTTTTGAAGCCCTTTTTAAGGCTTGAGAAAGGGCGGTTTTAACCCCTTCATCTGCTTTGTAAACTTCAAAAATATCCCAAAAACTTAGATCTGTTAAATCGCGACTTCCATAACCAGAAACAACACTAAATTCATGGTTGTATTGTAAAACGGTGAAAATTGGCGAATTCGCCTGCAAAACAACCCTAGGGACTGGACTGTTAAAAAGTACCTGAAGGAGGGTGTTGGTATTCATGCTATACTGATGGGATTATTTTTATGCGAATATAAAATTATTCATAATTTTATAAACTATTCCACCAGTTAAATTGCGTTAGAATTTGTAAGTTGTTCAATAATTTTGCTCAAAATACAGCAAGTGAACCCCATATTAAATACTATATTAGCCAAATGCAAAAGGACCTAGCAGACGAAAAAATACTCTTGGCTAAAATTGCTGCTGGTAATCAGCAGGCTTTTGCAACACTCTTTAATTTCTATAAAAACAGAGTGTTAGGGTATGCCTTTGCTATTTTACAGGAGGAAGAACTTGCCGAAGAAATTGTTCAAGAAGTTTTTATTAAAATTTGGTTAGGTCGTAAAACACTTGGTGAAATAGCGAATTTTGGTGCATTTCTGAGAATTAGTACACGTAATCTTACGTTAAATGCATTAAAAAAGATTGCTTTAGAGCATAAAAAGTATCAGGAAGTAAAAAGAGAGCATTCTGATGCAGATTTATCCACGGAAAACGCTATTCAATATCGTGAAATTCAGCGTTTGGTAGATGTTGCAATTGAAAAATTATCTCCACAACAAAAGATTGTTTATAAAATGTGTAAAATAGATAATTTAAAACAAAAAGATGTGGCCGAAAAACTAGGTATTTCCTTGCATACCGTGAAAGCGCATCTGCGCGATGCAGTAAAAATCATTAAAACGAATGTAGATTGGTCGGGAGAAATCAATGCAATCGCATTTTTCTTATTTTTTTTAAAATAATTTTCTTTTTTACTACCTCCTTTTTGTTTTTCAGTTGTCAGTAAGATAAAGGGCTTATTTGTTGGTCCATAATGTCAATTATTTTTTAACGCTTAAATTAAAAATAATGCAACAAGAGAGAGCTGCTTACTTATTTCAACAATATATAGATAAAAAATATTCGGCAGCAGAGCTGGATGAATTTATGGCTTTAATTAAAGAAGCCAAAGCAGATGATACCTTAGAGATGTTGATGGACAGTATTTGGGATCGAGCAGATGAAATTGATTTAGAAGAGGTAAAAGCCGATAGAATTTTGCATCGCATCTTTGCTTCAGATACAACCGCGAAGCCAAAGAGAGGTGAGTTTAAACTAAGTACCTGGATGGGGTGGGCAGCGGCAGTGTTTATAGTAGGTTTAATAGGCTTATGGAAGCTAAAGTCTGTACAAAAAGCAGAAATTGCGATTAGTAAAAATATAATAGTTGATTCAGTAGCAGCGATAAATACTGCGGATATGGTTGTATTAAGCGCTTCTACAGAACATCGAAAAGTTACCTTGCCCGATGGGAGTACGGTGGTGTTAAATAACCATAGCTCTATACGCTACCCAAAGAGTTTTGCTAGTACTAAGCGCGAAGTGGTGTTAACGGGAGAAGGATATTTTGACATTAAACACGACGATAAAAAAACTTTCGTGGTACACTCGGGCAAATTAAGAACCGTCGTTTTAGGAACTGCCTTTAATGTTCGAGCATACCATAATGATGCTTTTATTAAAGTAACCGTAACTAGGGGAAAAGTAGGGGTTTTAAATGGAAGTTCAACAATTGCTGTGTTAAAACCAAATCAGCAAATTGTATTTCACAAAGAAATTAAAAAAGCCGATCTGAAATCTGTAGTGGCTACATCGAGCATAGAATGGCAACAAAGCGATTTGTTTTTTGACGACGTAACCATGGAACAAGCGGCAGAAGTTTTAGCAAAGCGATTTAATAAAAGCATCCGTTTTGCAAATGAAAATACAAAGAATTGTCGTTTCTCAGCTACTTTTCTAAAGGGAGAGTCGTTAGAAGAGATCCTTAAAGTGATCTGTTCTTTTAATTATGCACAATATCAAGTAGAAGCCGGCGGAATAACCATCAAAGGCGAAGGCTGTGAATAAACTTTTAACCTCTTTAAGAATTAATTTAATCATCAACTAAACCAATCAAACATGAAAAAAAACTACTACAAGCGAATATAAATGAATAAAAAAAACTCCTTGTCGCTAAACAAGGAGTCAGGTAAAGGATATAGCGCTAACTATATCCATTGCGTTTTAACAATTTTCTAAGATTCATTTAAAACATTTAAAATTATGTATTTTTCTGCACAATCGGCAGAGGGTAGGAGGAATTATGTATTCTTTTCTCTTAATCCTTACAAACGATTTTTAATTCGTCAACTTATGCGCATAAGCTTTGTTATAGCGTTCGTATTATTTGTCTCCTCTCAATTTATTTTTGCCAATGTTACAAATGCCCAAACAATGGATCAGGTGCAAGTAACCATTGGTGTAAATAACGAGAGTATTTTATCGGCAATTCAGAAGATTGAAAACTCCAGTAAATTCAGATTTCTATACCGGAATAATGAATTGAAAAATTTAAAAGTTACGAATTTACCACTACAGAAACGTTCAGTTACCGAAACATTGGACTTAATTTTGGCAGGAACGGGTATCGTTTATACACAGGTAGATGCCAAAATTCTGCTTTCGAAAAAAGAAACTCCAGCATCAACAGTAAACAAAAAAGATGTACGTATTGGGGGAATGGTTAGTGATGAAGACGGAAAACCTTTGCCAGGTGTTAGTATCCGATTAAAAGGGAATAATTCTGTTAGCACCGCAACAGATGTAAATGGCCATTTTTCTATTAGTTTGCCTGATGGTAAGAGTAATGTGTTAATTATCAGTTATATAGGTTATGTTACAAAAGAGGTTTTTGTAGCGGAACAAACGAGTATCCGCGTTAATTTAGTGCCTGAAGTAGGGAGTTTAAACGAGGTTCAGGTAATCGGTTATGGCACAACTACCCGTAAAACCAGTACCAGTTCAGTAGCGTCAATCACGGCAAAAGATATTGAAAAACAGCCTGTTGGGAATCCATTGGCCGCCTTGGCTGGTCGTATGTCGGGGGTATTAATCGCACAAAATAACGGTGTTCCGGGTGGAGCTGTTCAGGTGCAAATTCGTGGACAAAACACCCTGTCATCAGGCGGTATACCTTTATATGTAATTGACGGTGTTCCTTTTACCAATTTCAATGGAGGTTCGCCTGCAACCGATAACTTAAATGCATTTGGTACATCGGGCGCGAGCGGCGGTATTAGTCCATTTGGCATGATCAATCCATCAGACATTGAAAGGATTGATGTGTTGAAAGATGCCGATGCAACCTCTATCTACGGTTCTCGTGGAGCAAATGGCGTGGTGTTAATTACCACCAAAAAGGGGAAAGTTGGAAAAGTACGCGTAGGAGTGAACATGAGTAGCGGTTTTACCGAAGTAAGTCGTTTCATCCCAATGATGAATTTACAAGAGTATTTAGCTGTACGAACCGAAGCATTTAAAAACGATAATGTTACGCCCAACAGTACCAATGCTCCTGATTTAACCGTGTGGGATCAAAATAATTCTACCGATTTTCAAAAATTATTAATTGGTAACCGTGGTCATGTAAGCGATATTCAAGGGACTTTATCAGGAGGAAATGAGCAAACACGTTTCTTTTTTAATAGTTCTTACCGCAAAGAAAGTACGGTGTATATGGGCGATAACAACGATAAACGTTTTTCATCGCGTCTAAATTTAGATCATACTTCAATTAATAAAAAGTTTGGTGCGGCATTTTCAGTAAGTTATACTTACGATAACACCAGCCTCCCTACTTCGGATGTGAGCTCGGCTTATAACTTGCCGCCAAATTTACCCCTGTATGATGCTAATGGAAAGTTATTTTGGGCAACTGGATTTACCAATCCCTTGGCTTCGTTATTGAAACGGTACACAGGAACTACCACCAATTTAATTACCAGTGGTAATTTACGTTATAGCATTATTAATGGCTTAACTGCGAAGTTAAATTTAGGCTACACCAATACACGTTTAGATCAGATAGCAACCAATCCGGCTTCGTCGCAAAACCCAGCGAACAGTCCGGCAAGTTCAGCTGCTTTTACCTATAACAATGCCGGAAACTGGATTGTAGAGCCTACAATTGATTATGTTAAAACTATTGGAAAAGGAAAATTAACAGCCCTTTTGGGAACAAGTTTTCAACAAAATACTTCTAATGCATTGTACATAACGGGTTCAAATTACAGCAACGAGGCACTTTTAGGAACCTTAGTTGCAGCTGGGACTACCACAGTAACCTATAACAACATTGTGAAATACAAATACAATGCGGTTTTTGCTAAGTTGAATTACGATTGGAACGAAAAGTACTTGTTAAATGCAACTTTTAGAAGAGATGGATCTTCTCGATTTGGACCAAGCAATCGTTTTGGAAATTTCGGGGCAATTGGTGCCGGATGGATTTTCAGCAACGAAGATTTTGTTAAAAACAGTGCATCGTTCTTAAGTTTTGGTAAACTTAGAGGAAGTTACGGTACAACGGGTAACGATCAGATATCTAACTATATTTATTTGCCATTGTACTCAAGCGCTTCAGCTTATTTAGGAAATGCGGCCATGAACGTGGTGACACTTCCAAATGAAACCATCCAATGGGAAACCAATAAAAAGTTAGAATTTGGAATTGATTTAGGCTTTTTACGCGATCGGATTTATTTCACAGCTAATTATTACAGAAACAGATCGTCGAATCAAATTTCATCTGCAGCATTGGCAACACAAAGTGGATACAATTCATATACCTTAAATCTTCCGGCTTTAGTACAAAATAAAGGTTGGGAGTTTGAGTTAAATACAACCAACATTCAAGGGCGCGATTTTACTTGGAAAACATCTACCAACTTTACTTTTAACAATAATAAATTGGTCGAATTCCCTGATTTAGAAAAATCGTTCTACGCATCGAGTTATGTGGTAGGTGAGCCGATTAATTTAATTCGTTTGTATCATTATTTGGGTGTAAATCCATCAACGGGAGCAGCCATGTATGAAGACCGCGATGGAAACGGTTCTATTACTACGGCTGACCGTTATATTGCTGATCAAGGTACTCCATTTTTTGGCGGTTTCAATAATACATTTACCTATAAAGGATTTGAACTGGGTATTTTCTTCCAATTTAACCACCGTTTTGGAGTGACACAAATTTTAAATACCCGTCCGGGCGCATTTGCAAATCAAAATACCTATTGGTTAGATCGTTGGTCGCCAAGCAACACTGGTAGTAATAATCCGGGTGCATCGGCCACATCAGGTACTGTAATTTCAAATTCATACAACAACTTTACCTCATCCGATGCGGTATATGGGGATGCCTCGTATTTGAAACTTAGATCGGTAAACCTATCGTACAACTTACCTGCACAGTGGTTAAGGGCAGTTAAAATGTCGAATGCCAATATTTATGTACAAGGACAAAATTTGTATATCTGGGCGAAAAATAAATACACTTTGGATACAGAAACGACGGTTCAAGGAGGTCCCCCAGGCTTAGGTACAGGAACTATTGGCCAAGTAATGCCGCCTTTAAGAACCATTGTGTTTGGAATTAATTGTTCATTTTAAGCGTAGAAAACATGAAAAATAGATTTAAAAATATCCTTTATAAAACGCTTTTCGTTGGAACTATCTTTTCAGTTTCGTCGTGTAAAAAGTTTGTAGAATTGGGTGCGCCACCTACCCAAGTTTTATTTGAAGATGCATTTAAAACCGATGCAACAGCGCAAAGTGTGGTTTTGGGTTTGTACACCACCGCCTCGGCTGGAACAAATGCTTTTTTAACCAATGTGTTGTTTTATCCTGGTATTTCAAGCGATGATTTGCAATACAACGGTGCCGATGCTGCCATTCAAGAGTTTAGTAAAAATTCCTTGGCAATCACAAACTTAAATGTAGGCAACATTTGGTATTATCCATATCAATTGGTTAAAAATGCAAACAATGCCATTAGTGGTATTACGGCTTCAACCACTTTAACGCCTTCGTTAAAATCACAGTTATTGGGCGAGGCAAAGTTTATGAGAGCTTTTGTATACTTTGAATTGGTGAATTTATATGGCGATATTCCAATGCCATTAAAAGACGATTATTCAGCGTTTGAAAATGCTGCTTTGCCACGCTCTTCTGTAGCGGCAGTATATGCTCAAATAACCACCGATTTAATCGATGCTCAAAATTTACTGCCAACGGCCTATGTTGGAACCTTTAAAGGCCGGGTAAACAAGTATGCAGCAACGGCTTTATTGGCACGTGTTTATTTGTATCAAAAGAAATATGCAGAAGCAGAGGCACAAGCAACAACTGTAATTGGCAGTACTGTGTACGGAATGCCGGCGCCAGATGCAGCATTCATCAATACCAGTAGCGAAATTATTTGGCAAATAGGCAATGCAACCGGTTTATCGGTTTCGGGAGCGGCATTTATCACCGCTGCAACGGTCGTTCCAACCTATACGTTGAGCGATGGTATGTATGCGAGTTTTGAAAATACAAGCGATTTGCGCCGTACCAACTGGACGGTTACCAAAACCATTAGCGGTAAAAACTACTATGGAATAACCAAGTACAAAGTAGGTTCGGGAACTGGAAACGAATACAATGTGGCCTTGCGTTTAGCAGAGCAATATTTAATCCGTGCAGAAGCCCGTGCACAACAAAACAACCTTTCGGGAGCAAAAACCGATTTAGATGCGGTTAGATTGCGTGCCGGATTAGGCGGAGTGAGTGCAACCTTAACACAACCACAAACACTTACAGCGGTTGAACAAGAAAGAAAAGTAGAGTTTTTTGGCGAATGGGGTTTCCGTTGGTTCGATTTGAAAAGAACCAATCGTGCCGATGCCGTATTGGGTGCATTACGCCCAACAACCTGGAAATCTACAGCCGTTCTTTTCCCAATTCCACAAGCACAAATCTTAGCCAATACTGCATTAACACAAAATACAGGCTATCCAAACTAAAACCTAGGGCGCTTTAATCGGCGCCCTAAAACACACAAATAAATAAGGAACCAGCATTAAAATAACTTTAAACAAATGAAAATGAATTGCATAGGGTTGTTAACACTCGCAGGGTTGTTAGCAGCAAATGGACTTAAGGCACAATCAAAACCGGCAGATACGACACGCGCATATTTAGAAAAATTAATTACCTCTAAAGTGCCTACCGATAAAGATTTGTTAAATGCTAAATTGAAAAGCTTAGCCGCATCTAGTAAAGAAAATGAAGTGGATATGGCTATCGGTTATTACTATCGCTTAGAAAAACAAAAAACGGTTGATTCGTTAATTGACATGGAATATGTGAAATTTCCATTAGGTTCAAGAGCAAGAGGGAAGGCTGCGAACACCGTTTATGAGGCAAAAACAGGTCTTGAAAAAGAAAAAGCATACAAAGCTTGGATTGCAAAATTTAAAGTAACTGGAACAGGTGAGGAGCTTGTTAGTTACGATTACGTAGTTACCGCAGTGGCAAATCAATATGCAAAAGAAAAAAATACAGCCAAGGCAATTGAGTACATTGAAAAGTTACAAGCCGATTTTTGGAAAGGCAATGGTTATGGCTCAGTAGCGGCTACTTTTTACACTTCTGGTGATTTGAAAAATGCATCAATCTACTATAAAAAAGCGATGGAAAGTGCCAAAGTATATTACGATGGAAAACTTCCTGATGCCAATTCATCTAAATTTGCCGCATCAGGATACCCAGGCTTAACCATGACCTACGCCGGTATTTTATTTGAAGAGAAACGGTATGAAGAAGCATTGAAATACGCCGATTTAGTAGCTAAAAACCCCAAAACTGCATCGGCGAATGCCAATTATAAATATGCTAAAATTTTAATGGCCTTAAACAGAAACGAAGAAGCCTATACAAAGTTAGAAGAAGCAGTAAAATCGGGTAAAGCAAACGAAGCCATGATTGCCGATTTTAAGACCTTATACATTAAATTGAAAGGTACTGAAGCGGGTTTTGAGGCTTATGCAGCTGAAATTAGAGCCGGTATTTTAGCCAACTTAACGCAAAAACTAACAAAAGAGATTCAAAATAAACCGGCTGCCGATTTTACTTTAACCGATTTAAATGGAAATAAAGTAACCTTGAGTAGCTTGAAAGGTAAAGTGGTAATTCTTGATTTTTGGGCAACTTGGTGCGGTCCGTGTAAAGCATCTTTCCCGGCAATGCAAATGGCGGTAAATAAATTTAAAAGCGATGAAAACGTGAAATTTTTATTTATCCATACCTGGGAAAAAACAGCCGATGCAACCAAAGAAGCTGACGACTACATCAAATCGCAGAAATATACTTTCGATGTTTTAATGGACTTAAAAGATCCACAAACAAAGGTAAATAAAGTAGTAAGCGATTATAAAGTAAGCGGTATTCCCTCAAAATTTGTAATCGATCCAAAAGGAAATATCCGTTTTAGTTTAATGGGTTTTGAAGGCAGCAACGAAGCCGCTGTTGATGAATTAACTATGATGATTGACATGGCCAAAAAAGGATAAAAAACTATATACTATACTAAATTAAAACTAAGTCCTCTGATTCGTCAGGGGATTTTTTTTGCAGTTAGAGCATTAAGTGATTAGTATCATGTATTAAGATAGCAGGGAGTAAAAGAGTAGAGAGTCTAAAGTCCAAAGTTGAAAGTCCAAAGTGAAAAAATGTAAGGTTGCTACTCAATTCGTCATCGCGAAGCCAGATAGTGCGAGCTGAAGTGATCTAATTTCAAATGTGAGATTGCTTCCCCGAAGTTTCAGAATAGGCGTCTTTCCTCCGCGCAAGGACGATTCTCTAAAATTTCCGCGTTTTCTGTGCTTCCGTGGCAAACTAACTAGGCTAGAACTTTGTCATCCTCGAGCGGAGTGAAGGATCTATACGCGGTGCTTTCCTATGTGTCCTATGGCTCTATGTGTTCCAAATTATTTGACTAACCTTTTTTAAGTGAAAAATACTTTTACGCACAATCTTCAATTTTCTTTTTCACTTTCACTTTTTCAAACCTGAAGAAGAACTTCATTATAACTTCATAAAGTTCTATTTATTTCGTACTCATATTAAATCGGATGAGGGAACTACATGATTTTGAACCAATAATCTGTCGGATAGAAGAAGACAGTTACCAATGCCTTGGTTTTCGAGACCTATTTAATGAAGAAAAAATAAAATCAGATTAACTTACAGTAGAAAAAAAGATGAAGAGAAATGTCATTTGCTTTGGCTTGTGTGCTTTGCTTTACGTAACAGGTTGTACCTCGAAAAAAGAAGAAAAGGAAGAAGTAGCCACCTACACCGCTACATCACCATTAAAAGTTGATACTTCGTACACAAAGGAGTATGTTTCACAAATTCGTTCGGTTCGGAATATTGAACTTAGAGCACAAGAAAAAGGTTATTTAGAAAAAATTTATGTAGATGAAGGTCAGCATGTACAAGCCGGACAAGTGCTGTTCAGAATTATGCCTCGTTTATTGCAAGCCGAATTAGAAAAGGCACAAGCCGAAACCGCAGCTGCTGAAATTGAATTGCAAAACACCAAATTGCTAGCCGATAAAAATGTGGTTTCGAAAAACGAATTGGCCATGGCAAAAGCAAAATTGGCCGGAGCAAATGCCGAAACATCTTTAGCAAAAATGCATTTAGCCTTAACCGAAATTAAAGCGCCATTTGATGGTACCATCGACCGTATTCCGCTAAAATTGGGAAGTTTGGTTGATGAAGGTGCTTTGTTAACCAGCTTGTCTGACAATAGCCAAATTTTTGCCTATTTCAACGTTTCAGAGCCTGAATACTTAAATTATCAAGATTTGGTGAAGAGTAAAGGTACGCAAGAAGTAGGCTTATTGTTGGCCAACAATACCTTGTTTAACACAAAAGGAAAAGTAGAAACGGTTGAAAGTGAATTTGACAACGAAACAGGTAACATCGCTTTTAGAGCACGTTTTGCAAATCCGGGAAGCTTATTGCGCAATGGAGAAACCGGTAAAATTCAAATGGTTGTGCCTTTGAAAAATGTATTGGTTATCCCACAAAAAGCAACCTACGAAATCCAAGATAAAACGTACGTTTTTGTAATCGATGCTAAAAATACGGTACACTCTAGAAATATCACTGTTGCTGCTGAACTATCTGATTTATATGTGATTAGCTCAGGTCTTGCCGAAGGCGATAAAATCTTACTAGAAGGTGTTCAAAAAGTAAAAGACGACGATAAGGTAGAGGTTAAATTCCAAGATCCGAAAGACGTTATTCAAAAATTGCGATTAAAAGCAGAATAATTTAACCCTTATACAAATATTATGTTTAGCAAATTCATACAAAGGCCGGTCCTTTCTATTGTAGTCTCGCTTATAATTGTGTTTTTGGGGGTATTGGCTATTACTTCTTTACCTGTAACACAATTTCCTACCATTTCGCCTCCAAAGGTGAACATAACGGCCGAATATCCAGGTGCAAATAACGAGTTGTTAATTAAATCGGTAGTAATTCCTTTAGAACGCGCTTTAAACGGTGTTCCGGGGATGAAATACATCGCATCCGATGCCGGTAACGATGGGGAAGCAACCATTCAAGTGGTATTTAATTTAGGTACCGATCCTAATCAGGCTTCCTTAAACGTGCAAAACCGTGTAGCAGCTGTAACCAATAAATTACCTCCTCTAGTGGTACGCGAAGGGGTGAAAATCAGTCGTGAAGAATCGAATATGTTGATGTACATTAACTTGTATAGCAAGGATCCGAAGATGAACGAAAGTTTCTTGTACAACTATGCCGATATCAATTTACTGTCTGAATTAAAGCGAATTGATGGAGTAGGTTTTGCGGATATTTTGGGTGATAGAGATTATGCCATGCGTATTTGGTTAAAACCAGATCGTATGCAAGCCTACAAAATTTCGGTTGACGATGTAATGAAATCGCTTGATGAGCAAAGTTTAGAAGCATCGCCGGGTAAAACAGGTGAAAGTTCGGGACGCAGAACACAAGCATTTGAATATGTTTTAAAATATTCGGGTCGATACAACACCAAAGAAGGATACGAAAATATTGTGGTACGCGCCAATCCGAATGGAGAGTTATTGCGCTTAAAAGATATTGCAGACGTTGATTTTAGCAGTGCAGCTTACAATTTATACTCGCACTTAAATGGTAAAGGTTCGGCGGCAATTGTGTTAAAACAATCGTACGGAAGTAACGCCAGCCAAGTAATTAAAGATGTGAAAGCGAAAATGGCCGAAATTAAAGCCAGCTCCTTTCCAAAAGGTTTAGATTACGAAATCAGTTACGACGTTTCTAAATTCTTAGATGCATCGATGGAAAAGGTAATTCACACCTTGGTTGAAGCCTTTATTTTAGTGGGTTTAGTGGTGTTTTTATTTTTGGGCGATTGGCGTTCAACTTTAATTCCAGCCATTGCCGTACCGGTATCTTTAATTGGAACCTTCGTGTTCATGAAGCTATTTGGCATCACCTTAAACTTAATTACCTTATTTGCAATGGTATTGGCCATTGGGGTAGTAGTGGATGATGCGATTGTGGTAATTGAAGCAGTACACGCCAAAATGGAGCACGATCGTCGATTATCGGTATTAAAAGCCACTCAATTGGCTATGAAAGAGATTAGTGGAGCCATCATCGCGATTACTTTCTTAATGGCATCGGTGTTTATTCCGGTAACCTTTATGTCGGGACCAGTGGGTATTTTCTACCGTCAGTTCTCCATCACCATGGCAACTTCTATTATTTTGTCGGGTGTGGTAGCTTTAACGTTAACGCCTGCTTTGTGTGCCATCATGTTGAAAAAACATCAACCGGGACATCACAAGAAAACACCTGTCGATTTTATCATCGATGGATTTAACCGTGGATTTAATAAGCTAACAGGTCGATACGAAAAAATATTAAACCGAGTGGTAATGCGTCGCATGTTAACTTTTGGCGTATTGGCAGCGTTTTGTGTGGGTGTGTGGATTATCAATTCGAGTGTACCATCGGGCTTTATTCCGAACGAAGATCAAGGGATGGTGTATGCGATTATCCAAACGCCTCCGGGTTCAACGTTAGAGCGTACCAACCAAGTTGCAGAACAATTAGAAGAAGTGAGCAAAGAGATTGAAGGAGTAGCATCGGTTTCTTCATTGGCTGGATACGAGATTTTAACAGAAGGTACCGGATCTAACTCAGGTACGTGTTTAATTAACTTGAAAGATTGGAGCGAGCGTAAAAATTCGGCCGTAGATGTTATTGAAGAATTAGAGAAAAAAGCAAAAAATATTCCGGGAGCAACCATCGAGTTTTTCCAACCGCCAGCAGTTCCGGGATATGGTGCAGCAGGTGGTTTTGAGTTGCGTTTATTGGATAAAGCCGGTAGTGGTGATTATAAACGCATGGAAACTGTGGCGAAAGATTTTGTGGCCGAATTAAACAAACGCCCAGAATTATCGTCGGTGTTTACCTTCTATAGTGCCAGTTTTCCACAGTATATGTTGCACATTGATAACGATTTAGCCCAGCAAAAAGGCATTTCAATTGATAATGCGATGAACACGCTATCTACTTTTGTGGGTAGTAATTACGAAACAAGTTTTATCAAATACGACCGTCAATACAAGGTAATTGTGCAGGCATTGCCACAATACCGCGCTTTACCGGACGATATTTTAAAACTATCGGTTAAAAACGACCGCGATGAGATGGTGCCATTCTCAGCCTTTATGCGGATGGATAAAGTGTATGGTTTGTCTGAAATTACCCGTCACAACATGTACAATGCCTCTGAAATTAGTGGTCAAGCAGCGCAAGGATACAGCTCAGGACAAGCCATTGCAGCGATTACCGAAGTAGCCAATAAAACCTTACCAAGAGGTTTTGGTATCGATTGGGCAGGTATTTCGAAAGATGAGGTGTCGAGAGGAAATGAAGCCATTTACATCTTCTTAATCTGTTTAGGATTCGTTTATTTGGTGTTAGCAGCTCAATACGAGAGCTTTATTTTGCCTCTTTCGGTAATCCTTTCTTTACCAGCAGGGATTTTCGGAGCCTTCTTTTTCATCAAAATATTTGGATTAGAAAACAATATTTATGCGCAGGTGGCCATGGTAATGCTCATCGGTTTATTGGGTAAAAATGCAGTGTTGATTGTAGAGTTTGCTTCGCAACGCCATGCCCAAGGCTTATCGGTATTCAAAGCAGCTATGGAAGGCGCGGTTGTGCGTTTCCGTCCGATTTTGATGACCTCTTTTGCCTTTATTGCCGGATTAATTCCATTGATGATTGCAAGTGGACCGGGTAAAATTGGTAACCGTACCATTGGAACTGCTGCGGCAGGAGGGATGCTTTTCGGCACCATATTCGGGGTCGTGATCATTCCGGGTTTATACTTCATCTTCGCCAAAATTGCCGAGAAGCATAAGCTGATTAAAATTGAAGAAGAACATCCATTAACCGAAGAAATTGAACACAATGTTTAAAAATAGCGTTTACAAAGGCTTAGGGCTGGCGTTAATTTGTGCGGCTACAGCATGTAAGTTGCCACAAGTAGCCCAACGTGCCGAAAATAAAAATGTTCCTGCAGGCTTTAGTGCCTCGCAGGACACCGTTAACAGTGCTAAATTGCAATGGCGTCAGTTTTTTACCGACCCAAATTTGGTTAGCCTGATTGATACGGCTTTAAAAAATAACCAAGAGTTAAACATCACCTTGCAAGAAATTGAAATTGCAAAAAACGAAGTGAAGGCGAAAAAAGGAGCAATTTTGCCAAGTGTAAATTACGGTGCTGGAGTAGGGATTGAAAAAGTAGGACGATACACCAGCCAAGGAGCAGGCGATGCCTCAACCGAAATTGAGCCCGGTAAGGAAATGCCCGATCCACTTCCAGATTTTGCCTTGGGTTTAACAGCGCATTGGGAAGCTGATATTTGGCATAAATTGCACAACGATAAAAAAGCGGCTGTAGATCGTTATTTGGCTAGTGTTGAAGGTAAAAACTTCATCGTAACCAATTTAGTTGCCGAAATTGCTAATTCGTATTATGAGCTGCTCGCAGAAGACAATCAGTTAGAGATTGTTAAAAGCAATATAAAATTGCAAAGCAATGCGCTTGAATTGATGAAAATTCAAAAGCAAGCAAGTCGTGTAACGGAATTAGCGGTGCGAAAATTTGAAGCAGAAGTATTAAGCTCTAAAAGTTTGGAGTTTAGTATTCAGCAGAATATTACAGAAACGGAAAATAGAATCAATTTTTTATTAGGACGTTTTCCGCAACCCATTCCACGTAGTTCTGCAAATTTTACCAATTTGGTGCCATCTGTTGTTCAAACGGGTATTCCAGCGCAATTGCTAGCAAATCGTCCTGATATTAAACAGGCCGAGTTAGCGCTAGAAGCAAGCAAATTAGATGTGAAAGTGGCCAAAGCAGAGTTTTATCCTTCGTTGGATATTTCGGCCGCCATCGGCTATCAAGCATTCAATCCAACATATTTGTTGCGTACACCTGAATCGTTGTTGTATTCATTGGCCGCAGATTTAGCTGGTCCGCTGATTAATCGAAATGCAATTAAAGCAGAATATTTATCGGCCAATGCCAAGCAATTACAAGCCGTTTATAATTATGAGCGCAGCATTTTAAATGGATATGTAGAAGTAGCTACCCAACAATCGAACATTGCAAATTTGCAAAAAAGCTACGATTTAAAAGTAAAACAAGTAGTAGCACTTACACAATCAATTGATATTGCAAACTACTTATTTAAATCGGCAAGAGCCGATTATTTTGAAGTGTTGATGACGCAACGCGATGCTTTAGAATCTAAAATGGAATTAATTGAAACCAAAAAACAACAATTAAATGCAGTGGTAAACATTTACCATGCCTTAGGTGGTGGTTGGAATTAATTAATCGTTTGCTGATTTTTTAAACCTGCGCAGATAATCTGTGCAGGTTTTTTTGTTTGTAAATAGTCCTTTGGCTTTAGCTCATGTGCAGTTCTTTTTTAGGCGTCATGCGTCCCCCTTTGAAGGGGGTTGGGGGATGAAAACACCCGATTTTTCCCATTCCACTAGTTTACATGCGCTTCAATGATCCCCTTCACAATATCGGCTGGAAGCACAAAAGTGACCGCTCTGCTGTATCTTGCGATGCAAATCCCATAAAAAACACCATCACTATCAAAAACTGCTGAACCACATTGTTTCGGTTTAAGGGCTACATCGATGCTAAAAACGCGGTTAAAACCATCTCTGCGGATTGATTTTCCGCCTTCAAACTTTTCAACCGGGTGATTGCTCGTAACCGGATTTCTTCCAGCAAGAACAACCTGTTTCGACTTAATTTGCCCTTCCGATTTCCACTCCAAAGTAATTTTATCCTGAGGCCAAAACTTACTGATTTCAGGTGCAAATTCGTTCCAATTTTTTATCGGTTTAGCATTGATGCTGATAAGTTCATCGCCCATTTTTATGCCTGTACTCACCACCGGACTCTCTTCTTTAATTAAGGTAAACACTGCTGGACTTGAATTATAAGCAACCATTGCACCTAAGTATGGCTGACTGGTTATTTTGGGCGAATTAAAGGCATTATTCCCGGCAATGCCCGATAAATATTGATTGGAATGCAAAGAAACCAGTACAAGTTTCCCCAGTGTTTTATCCGTTTCTTTTGCAAAATTTTCCATCGAAATACCGCCTTTAATGAATTGTGCTGAACTTAACAGAACGAGATCGTTTTCTTTGTCTTGGTAGAGAATAGAAAGTGCCATTTTTCCTGTTTTTTCGATTAACATAGGGTGATTTCCTAACTCAGTATTTTTGCTTATCAAAACTTGTTTAAGTCCCGACCCAGTTTTCACATTAATTAAAGTGGCTTCAATGCTATCGATTTTGCCTTTTCGCTCGCTTTCAATTAAAAAAACAGAAGCGATATTTTTTGTCGCCATCACCGAAAAACTAGGGTGGTTGAATTTTTTCCCTTGATCCTGTTTTATTTTTCTCGCAAGAGGATCTTCTCCAATTGAATCAATTTCTGTTGGAAAGTTGCGGTAAAACACTTCTTTTTTCATCGCGTTCCAATACTTGCGGTATAAATCTATCCTAACTTCAAAATTCATGTCTTCTGCAACATCGATGGCACTGTGCAGGCCAATTACTCTCCCCATATAATCAAATAATGGGCCTCCCGAATCTCCGGGTTCCATTTTGCAAGTCGATTGAATAAATCCGTAAGTATTTTTTATATCGGCAATTTGCCCTAAGCGAATGGTGGGTAGCGTTTGGTTTAAGCTTTCGGGATAGGAAATGCTGATGCAAGGTTCCGTTTTTACCAAACTAGATGAATAACCCATTTCGGCAAATGGCCAATCGCCTTTATCCTGAATTTTCATCATGCCCATATCGGGTATTCCGGGTGTTTCTTTATTGTCCATTTTTCCTAAGGCAACAGCAATGCACTCTTTTCCATCGGCAAAAAATACTTTGTAGGTGTTACCCGGTTCAACGGTATGTGCAGCGGTTAAAATGTAGCCATCTTTTGTTACCACCACGCCACTAAATTGAGCACCTGTGCGTTCGTTTCGTTTTACATCAAAACTCCACATTCGCACACTTGCTGGATAAGCTTTTTTTATCGCATGGGCTAAAAATAGCTCGTAACTAAAGGCTTTTTTTGTTTCTTTTTTAATGGATTGTGCATATAATCCTGTTGTAATAAAGGAGGTTACTAGGATAGTGGTAATCGTATATTTTATTCGTATGGTCATAATTTGGATCTAAAAAAAGCATAGCCATTTTTCAGGCTATGCTTCGTTTTGGTAGGTAGATGCTTTCTATTTGTGGGTTTGCGTTTTTAATTGAATAACTCGGCAAGTTTTTTGTTTAAAGGCTCTCCGCGTAAATCGTTGGCGATGATTTTTCCATCGGCACCAACCAAAAAGCTAGCTGGAACGGCTCTAACGCCGTATAAACGTCCAACTTCGTTGTTCCAACCTTTTAAATCCGATACGTGTAACCAAGGCAAACCATCGGCCTCGATGGCCTTTAACCAGTTTTCTTTGGCGCTATCGAGCGATACACCTAAAATTTCAAAACCTTTGTCGTGGTATTTTGCATATTGTTTTACCAAGTTTGGATTTTCTGCACGACATGGAGAGCACCAGCTGGCCCAAAATTCAACCAACACAGTTTTACCGCGTAAGCTTTCTAAGGATAGTGGTTTTCCAGTTACATCCGTTTGGGTAAACAATGGAGCCGTTTTTCCAATAGCGGTGATTTTACCGGCATCGATGCGTTGTTGTAATTCCTTACCCATGTCGGTTTCCTTTATCGTTTTGTTCAAGGCATTGTAAACCGGACGTACTTTTGCCTCGTCTACTTTACTTCCCGATGATTCTGATAAAGCCACCAATGCGAAGTACGAATTGGGGTTTTCTTTTGCGAATTGGAACATTTTATCGTTGCGATTGGCGATGTTCTTACGGTAACGTGTATCAACAGCTTTCATAAATACGCTGTCTTTGCGTTGCTCGGGAGTACCACTGTTAAATTCGGCGTTTACCGCTTTGGTTAAAGCCATGATGGTTCCACCAATGTATTTGTTGTAGGCTTGGTACTCTGCGTAGACTTTGGAACCTGTAAAAACGGCATTTTCCAATGAATCTTTGGATGTGATAGCGACATTTTCCTTCCCGAAATAAAAGTAAATCACATCGCCTGTGTACACGGCACGTTGTTTTCCACCTCCGGTATGGTCTAGAGCCATGCGGGCAAAGGTGTAATCAGAACCTGTGCCTTTAAATTTGAATGTTCCGTTTACAACAACAGCCGAATCTGTCCCGCCTGTACCATTCCCCATGTAGTCGATATACGCTTTTGCTGGAGTATTTAAGTTTCCAATTTTGCCTGTAATGGTAAAATTTGGTGTTTGTGCTTTTGCCATAAAAGGAAGCAAGCAAGCAAGTACTATCGTTTTTATTTTCATGTTCAATTTGGTTTAATGAAACAATGCTTTTCCTGATAGGGGCGAGCAAACAGTTTCGTTTGTTTTAAAGAGTAGTCTCCTCAAAACAGAAGAGACTACTGGTTATTTAGCTGAGCGTTAATGGTATATTTTAAGCCTTTTTAAAACGTATGAGGTTTCAAAAACTTTACAGGTTTGTACTTATTTGCGAATTACAATATCTACAGGTGAACCCGGAATACCGTTGATGGTTTCGGTAATTGAACCGTTTTTACCAACCGATACATCCACCGAGTACACACTTCCTGAAGCCCCAACGGTTAAGGTATTGTCGTCGGCACTAATTTTTAGCATCGAAATTTTCTTGCCACCAAAATCGGCATCAAGGGCTTTCAAATCTTCGTTTAACGGATTGTAACGGTAAATTTTATCGTTCGAGCTAAAGTAGAATACATTTAAACTGTTGCGTTGCCATTTAGTATCGGCGTTTACTAAGCTGTTCCCTTTGAAAACACGTTTGTATTCGGCTTTCATCTTTTTGGTGGTATTGTCAAATTGGTAGCTAAAAGCAAGTTCATAAACACTTCCTTCGCTCGCTCTAAAAAAGGCGTAATACATACCTAATTGACCGGTTTGCATGTATAAAAGATCGTCCATGCCCACATTTTTCGGGTCGAAGGCAGTTCCGGTAGCATCTACTTTGTAATCGTTTAAGAAGGTTCCATCGCCCCCAAAGTTTACAAAAGATTTGTGCTTAATGTCGAAGCCAAAGTAGAATCCATTTCCACGTGTAAAGTACTTAGAAAGCGTGTAATCACCCGCCTGATCGTTTGCAAATTTGCCGTAATCTGGGGCAAAAGGAGCGGTTGATTGTACTCCGATGTACAATCGGCCATTTATTACACCGTTTGTAACAGAACCCATAAGTGATTCTAAATGACCCGGTGTAATGGTAGCCGGAGGCGTGAAAAACTGCTCGTTGAAATAGCTTTTACGTAAAAGTGTGCTGGCATCTAACAAAGGACTTTGTTTGGTTGGATCGGCACATAAAACCCAATATTGTTGCTGGGTGATGGGCTGATACGGCAGGGGATTTACAAAGAACAACTCTACAGGATTGTTTGGCAAGGCTTGCCCATGAAAAGCATTGTAAATATCCGGAATAACGGTTTTGTTATCGGCCTTTACAAAAGATAATTTAGTAACTCCATTATCGCTACTCAATACCAATTTACCTACCGAGAAGGCTGTGCTCCCTAGAATTTTGAAAGGAATAACGTATTGAAGGCCATTACGTTTGTCTGTAATTTTTAATTTGGCGCTGCGCAAACCCGGCCCTAAATTGTACACAATGCGTAAAGGATAGCCCGTGTAAGTGGCTTCGCGCAATTCTTCTTGTACCATAATTAGCCATTCGTAGCTTAAATCGGTTAAGGGATTGGCATCGGCAATGCTTATGTTGGGCTTTAAAATTAATGAGTCGCCCAAAAGTGCTTTAAAAGTAGAATCCTTAAATTCTTTTATTACGGGCTCTGAAGGTGGATTGTAATCGTAATTACCCAAATCCTTTTTACAGGCTGTATAAACTAGGGCAACTAATGCCGCAAGTAAAATATGTTTAATTTTCATCGTTTAATTTTTATAGAATGAAACATTAAATAACAATTTGGTTTCCATTTTCATCGATAAAGAAATAGCCATTTACCAAGGCAATGTACTTGAGGTAAAATTTCTTTGTCGGCGATGCGGTGTTGTAGAAATCGTAATCCTGACTGCCATCACTGCGTTTTGTTAGCACATATCCTTTTGTCGGATTGCGCGCTACCCAAGCAAATGGATCTTTTAAAAAGTTCCGCGTATTGTCAATGTAAAATAAGGTACGCGGAATTTCTAAGTACGAATTTGGTTTCGACATATCAACCAAATCAACCGTTCCCGATGAAATTAAAAACAATTGATGCTTGATTCGGCCATATTCGCCTAACGAAGATTGCCAGTAAATCCACCAAGCTGGTTTTTCTAAGCGATTAGAGAAGGTGATTTTTTTACTTCTTAATGGAAGCGGTAAATTGGCCTCAAAATCGCCCCCGGTTACCAAACGAATGCCTAAGGTTACCGATTTACTGGTTAGCGTTTCATCGGTATTTTTAAGGATGATGGGAATTTTAAATTTACCTGAATCGGCCGGAAGGGTGTACGAAGCCTTTAAGGGTTCGTAATGTGTTCCTTTTACCGCAGTTGTGTTAGAATCAACCACGCTTAACACAAACTCACGGCTGTGCGATACGCGTGGTCCCATAATAATTACAGGCACCCAAACGGTATCTTGCGCTAAACTTGGTTTGTAGGCAAACGAATAATTTAAAGTGGTGGTATCCTGGTTTTTATCTTTGTCTAAATAATAAAGATAAATGTTATCAGGGGCACTGTATGGAACTTTTTCAACCTTTTTGCAGGCAAATACAACCATGCTTAAAAGGAAAATATAAAAGATGTTCTTGTTCATATTCTGGTCTCTTAAAGGTTAGTAACGATAGGCTTGTTCATCAATAGGAATCGGGAATACAAATATTTTATCCGAAGCGGGATAAATGTATCCATCTGTAGTGATGATGTTTAAATTCAGACGTTTATGCATGTAGAAGCTCTGACTTTCACCGTAAAACTCTTTACGGTATTCGCCCTCTATTTGTGTAACAAAATCAGTTTTGGTGATGGTACTGCTTAAGTTGCTGCCAATGCCACGGTGGTTGCGTAACACATTGAAATACTCAACCGCTTTTGTTGGATTGCTATCAAAACTGGCTTCGGCGGCAATTAAATACATTTCGCTTAAACGCAAGGCCGGCGCCATTAAAGGGTGTAAATTAGCTATTGGATTAGCATTTACGATGTACTTTTGCAAATAATACCGATCGGCATTTCCGGTGCTTTTCACCAATTTAAACCATTGCTTGTAGCGCCAATCGTCGGCACCTACAGTACCTAAATTGTAAATAGAATTTAATTGATTAGCCGTTGGCGAATAATCAGGGCCATCGTTCGAGAACAAGGTTTTTAACATGTCATTCGAGTTTGGCGCATACCAACCAAAAAGCAATTCGTTGTAAAAAATGCGGTCTCTTTTTGCTACGTCATCGTTAAAGAAATCCTCTTGCAAAGTCCAAGGAAATTTTAGCGATTCAATAACCTCTTTCGCATTGCTTAAACTGTTTACGTAATCGCCTTTGTACAAATAAGCCCTAGCCAATTCCCCCGCAACCGCATAATAATTGCAACGGTGTCTTCTGTTTTGTAAAAAGAGTGAGGCATTTTTTAACTCGGTTGTTTTGGCATTTGAAGCGTATCCAACCACATAACTTGCATCCAAAATTGGGTCTGACGATTTTAACAAGGCTTTCGCTTCATTTAAGTCGGCAAGTACCTTTTCCATGATCTCGGCAGTGCTCGAAAATGGGGTTGTTTTGTTCGATACGGTTGTAACGTACGGCATCACTTTGGTTGTGGTGGTGCTTTTAAACGATTGGCCAAACATGCGCAACAAATCGAAATGCATGTAGGCACGTAAAGCCAAACATTCGCCTTTGATCAATTCGTAGTTTTTATCTCTAAAAACGCCTCTTTTCGATTCAATTACATCCAAAATTTGGTTTACGTTGCCAATTCCTTTGTACGATTCGGCCCAGATGGTTTTAATTTTATTAACAAAACCCGGATCGGTATAATCGAAAGCTGCAACTTTCTGAAAATCAATACGCGTAAATTGGTAATTCTGTGCCATGATATCCAAATTGCTGAAGGTAAGATTTCCTCCATACAAATTGCTTCCGGCAAAATGCGTGTAAACGCCGTTCAATGCCTCTTTAAAACCATCTTCGGTACTAAAAAGCTGTTCTTTTGCTACTTCCGACTCCGGTTGAACATCTAAAAACTTTTTACACGAAGCGCAAAAAAGAACAATAGCGAGTATGAATATATATTTTTTCATCATTTTTAATTTTAGAATGAAGCCATTAATGAAAATGTACAGGTTCTGGCAAATGGATAATAAATACCGCGTTCCATTTCTATACTTGATGATCTGAAAATATCGTTAAAAGTGATAGCCGGGCGTAAGCTCTGGAAACCAGCTTTTTTAAGGAATTTTTGTTTCATATCGTACGAAATGTATATCGATCTTAACTCAATTAAATTTTCTTTTTGAATGAAGCGAGACGAAACATTGGTGATCGATAAATCGGCAATGTTTTTATAAAACGATTGGTCGCCCGGTTTTATCCATCTTTGTTCCAATACCCTTTGGTCAACGTTAAAACGAGGATCGGCATTCTCTACGCGGTCAACTAAAGTTTGGTTGTAGGTATAGCCACCAAAACGGTAATAAAAACTTAAGCTCACCAAAAAGTTTTTGAAGCTGATGTTTCCGTTTAAGTTTCCATCCACTTTAGGTGCCCCGTCTACAATCGGCTGAATGTCTTTAACATCCCACACATAACTTAATGAACCATCTTTTTTAACAAAAATCTCTTTTCCGTTTTCAGGGTCAATACCCAACGATTTTACCGCATAAATGGTGCTTAACGATTGCCCTTCATTGTAACGCAACAAAGGCGTAGATTGCGCATTGTTAGCCGCATTGGTTTGGTATTGATCAATTTTATCGTTCAGGGTTTTTAATGAATTTGAAATTTTAACCAAAGTATTTTCGTTGTGAGCTAAGTTTCCTTGCAAATTGATGTTCCAATTTTTAGAGCGGAACACATTGGCTGTTAAATACAACTCGTATCCCTTATTTGCTTGGTCGCCTAAATTTTCTTTGTAGGTAGTAAAACCTGTTGACGGCGATAAATCGATATCGGTAATTAAACCTTTGGTTAATTTATAGTAATAACGAGGCGAAATTACTACACGGTCTTTAAATAAGCCTAAATCGAAGCCCACATCAGAAGCTTGTGTTTTTTGCCATTGCAAATTATCGTTTCCGTAACCCATTACTGTAGCACCTAAACCGGTTGAGTACCAGTTAGATGTATTGTATTGATAAATCGATTTAGATAAATAAGGCGGAAAAGAAACCGAACCTAAAAGTCCAGTACTTGCCTTTAAACGCAATTGACTAATTACATTCGATCCTTTCAAGAAATTTTCGTTGTGCAAGTTCCAACCCAAACCAACCGACCAAAATGGAGCAAAGCGTTTGTTGGCACCAAAGGTGGATGAACCCTCGTAACGGAACGATGCATCGAGCAAGTATTTGTTTTTAAACGCGTAGTTTCCAGAGAAAAACATCCCCGCTAAGCGATTTTCAGATACGTTACCGCCTGGTGCAGCATTTTGTTTGTAGGTTCTGGCAAAGCCGATGTTGGTAAATCGATCATTCGAGAAACCTTGTGCTTGTAAGGATACAAAGGTACCTTTCGATGCCATGATATTGGTTCCCAAAACCAAGTTGAACGATTGCTCGCCAATTTGTTTATTAAAGCCTAAAGTAGCTTTACCATCTACATTATACTGATCGTTCGACGAGAAATCATACGTTCCACGATTGTTTAAATCGGCAGTAGAATAGTTGTAAAAAGTACTGCTTAAAGGCGAGAGAAATTTATCGTTGGTCTCCTTGTTTTTGTTTAAACTTACCTGTGTTTTGAAGATTAAACTTGGCGTAATTCTCCAATCCATCGATAAGGCATCAATTATTTCTAAATACGATGATTTATCAAAGCTGTTTAAAGTACCCTCGTACAAAGGATTGAAAACGTTGATGGTTTTTATTTGGTTGGCACCCGATTGATGCGTATCTACTTTCCAGTTCGCAATTTCTTGAATTAAATCGCCATACGCATTCGTCATCGGATAATACGGATTCATCCGAACATAGGTGTTAAAATCGCCGTAAGGAGAATTTTTTCCGTTTACCTGACTTACTGTTAAAACGTTTCTAAACAGTAGCTTAGGGTTTGGGTTGTAGGTGAAATTCATACCTCCACTGTATCGGTCACGCTCCGAGCCTTGCATTACGCCCGGCGTAGTTTCGTAGCGTAAATCAACTCCATACCTAAATTTCGAATCTCCACCTTGAACAAAAATTGAATGCTTTTGTCCGTAAGCATTTTGCAAGGGCTGCGACAACCAATACGTGTTTATGCCACTGGCTACATTTTTTAAACGTAAAAAATATTCTGCATCCAACTGCTCTTGTGTGTAAGCCGTTGAGTTCCCTTGAGTATATAAACCGGCCAATTTTTCGTACGCCAATTTATCCGAAGCATTTAAAACATGGTAATCGCTTAAATCAGGTGCGTTAACACGAAGCTCAAAGTTGTACGTTAGTTGTAATTTCCCTGGTGCAGGTGCTTTTGTGGTAATAACTACCACACCGTTTGCAGCCCTTGAACCGTAAACCGCTGTAGCTGCCGCATCTTTTAAGAGCGTAACTGATTCAATCCGGTTAATATCTAAATCGTTTACCGTTTGCAATGAAACCTGAAATCCATCCAACATAAAAGCCGGTAAATTGTAATTGCTCGATAAATTATTGCGGTCTAAAATGTTCTCGGTATCGTCTATTGATGGGAGCGATGTAGTTCCGCGTACATTGATTTTAGGCAACATATTCGGGTCCGAACCAAACAGCGTAGGGTCGAGTACTTTAAAAGACGGGTCGAAAGATTGAATACTTTTTAGCAAGTTTTGCGGGTTGTTTTTCTTCAACTCTTCGCCTTTCATGGTAATCGCTTGTCCGGTGTAGTTATCTTTTTTAATTACTTGATATCCGGTAATTACCACATCGTTCATTTGCGTCATTTTAGAGGCAAGTTTTACCGTTAAGATTTTTGCCGTTCCAATTTTTACTTCGCTTACTTCATAACCAATGTAACTAAATAGGACTACGGTACCGGCATCGGCCGAGAATTTAAACTCACCTTTGTCGTTCGATACGCTGAGCATTGCGCCATTTTTAATCGAAATATTTACCCCCGGAATCGGTTGTCCCGTGTCTTTATCAATTACTTTTCCACTAATGTCTATTTTAGAAACAATAGTTTGATTTTGACTAGGAAGCACTTCCTTTTTACTAATCACAATTGTTTTATTGACAATGTTGTAGCTTAAAGGCTGGTTTTTTAATGTGGTGTTTAATGCTTCGGCTAAAGGTGCATTGTTAAATTCGACGGTAATGGCTGCGGCTCCCTCTAAAAGTTGCTCTTTATAGAAGAAATAGTAACCCGTTTGTTTTTTTATTTCTTTAAAAACTTGCTTAATAGATGCAGTTCTGCGCGAAATTGTTACCGTTTGAGAAAAGGTAGCAGCCGATACATGCAACGCCGTAATTAATAAAAATAATGTAGTCAATTTCATGACCAATAGAAGTTTAGTCTTTACCCTCCGTTTAATGCATACGGGGTTGTAAAGGGTAGTTAATTTCATACCTTTGTATTGAATGAGGTTAAAAAATAGCAGCTAGGTTTCGAAGCGAGCTGCTTGTTCCAAATTTCTGCCGGGAGCGTTCTAGCGCTTCCGGTTTTTAGGTAGGTCTTTTTTTAGATTTCAGGTAGTTTTTTCATCATAAAGTTTAGTTTGGTTGTTGGTTTTAATTCTTTTTTTGACCGGTTTTAGCTAGCGGGTCAGGCTAGTTTAATTACCCGAAATAGTGACAACTTTTCCTGAGGCATCTACCCGAATGTGGTTAAGTTCGAGTATTTTAAATACTTCCGATAAATTGCTGTTTCGCGGGATATCGCCCACGTATTTTTCATCGCTAATTTTTCCGCTATATACAACATCAACATCGTACCAGCGCGATATTTGACGCATAATTGTCTTTAAATCATCGTTATCAAACGAGAATAAATTGTTTTTCCAAGCAAGCTCTTTATCTACATCCACTTCTTTGTTGATGGATAATTTATCGTCCTGCGCTGTTAAAATAGATTGCTCTCCTGGAACCAATTTAACACTGGCCAGTATTGAGTTAACTTTTACCGAGCCCTCTAACAAGGTGGTTTTTACCGCATTTTCATCCGTATAGGCGTTTACATTAAAGTGCGTGCCCAATACTTCAACCGTTTGGAGAGCGGTTTTAATTCGAAAAGGGCGTGTTTTATCTTTGCTCACTTCAAAATATGCTTCGCCATTAAGTTCAACTAAACGTTCGTTTGAAGTAAAAACGTAGGGATATTTTAAGGACGATGCGGCATTTAACCAAACTTTTGTTCCATCGGGTAAATTAACTTGATATTGCCCGCCACGTGGGGTAGAAATGGTATTTGAGCCAATTTTGCTAACATCCGATCCATCTTTTACGATGTATTCGATTTGTCCGTTTTCCGCTTTGCGGATGATAATGCCATTTTGATCGGCAATTTGGCCTTTTGCCGCTTCATCCAAATTAATTACCGAACCATCAGCCAATGTGAGCAAAGCTTTATTTCCACCCGGTTGGATGTCTTTTAATTCTTTTTTAGCAACGAATAAGGATTCTTTTTTAGACAATACAAGGTACATTCCAATGGATAAGCAAAGTAAAATACTTGCAGCAATGGATACACGCTTTAAAAGGATGTATTTACCTGTGCTTTTCTTTGGGTTGATGTTTTGCCATACACGTTGTTGAGTACGTTCAATTGCATCTATACTAGGTGTATTCCCATCTAAAGGTAATTGGTTATACCATTGCTCTACCAAAGCTTTTTCTTCGGCGTTGCAGGTACCTTCAGTGTATTTTTTCAGCAATTTTATTGCGTCTTTTTCCATGTATGAATTTTGTTTGGCTAATTTATACGGTATATACGGCAAGAGGTAGGGTATGGGGGTACATGAAATATTATTTTTTTATAAAAAATTAATATTAAGTTAAAATAACTCGTTTTTGACTGTTTTAAGAAAGGGAATGAATGGTTTAGTGGTGCATTTTAAGGACGTATGCGATGTATAATGCAATGCCAAGCTTTGATCTAAGGATTTTAAGCGCTCTTTTTACTTGTGTTTTTACAGTTAGTTCCGAAATTTCAAGTTCTAGAGCAATTTCCTTGTGCGATTTATTTTCTTTTCTACTTAAAATGAAAATTTCTCTCATTTTAGGGGGAAGTGCATCAATTTCGCACTCGATGATGCGGGCCATTTCTTTTTCTCGAATCAAATAATCAGTAAGAACCTGTTCTTGATCAATAAAAGATTGGAGAGAGTCGACGTATTTGTAGGCTACTTTTTGATGCGCATAAATATCGAGAATTCGGTTGCGCAGCGAGGTGTACAAATAAGAAGATAAATTCCCATCCGGAGAAACCTGAAATCGTTTAGTCCATAAATTCTCAAAAAGTTGTTGCACGGCATCTTTTGCTTCTTCTTCATCTTTTAAGCGCTTAGAAGCATGAATAAACAGTAATCCGTAAAAGCGAAGATAAATTTCATTGAAAGCCAATTCGTCATCCCGAGTTAACAAGAATGCAAGTTCATTATCAGAATATAGGCTGTAGGGATGCATATGAAACAAACAAATATACTATAAATGCCTCAACTGATGAGTACTTGTAATAAAAATCTTATGGGTGGTTGGTTATTTGGTTAAATTAGTCAATAGTGAATTGGTCAGTAATCATTAGGGAAATTCGTTTGAAATGTTAAACCCTTTTTTCCTTGTTCCTTGCTTTTAAATTTATTTTTTACCGCAAAGCAGGAACAAAGTAAGTAAGCCGTTGTCATTGCGCGGAGGAACGACAAAGCAATCTCACGGGAGGAATTAGATTGCTTTCCGAATGCTCGGGATGAACAACGCGAAATTGCCTCGTTTCGCATGAGTTTTGATAGTAAACTTTCTACTCCCTGCTGTCTTAATACTTGATACTAACTACAGGATACTAGGTGTTTTCAGCTTTCAACTATTCACTTTTTACTATTGACTTTTCGCTGCCTACAAAGGATAAGCGGTTTCACTTTTAGGCTCTGATAAAACAAATGAACTCTGTACGGTGGTAATGTTTTCCAAAGTAGCTAACTTATTGCGTAAGAATTCGTGATATTCATTCATATCTTTCGTGGCAATGCGTAAAATAAAATCGTTAGAGCCTGTCATCTGAAAGCACTCCATTACTTCCGGAAATTTTGAAACCTCTTGTTCAAATTTGTTAAGGGTAGTAGCGGTATGCTCTTTCAGTAAAACTTGTGAGAAGGCAATTAAATCGCGGTTAATTTTTTTTCGATCCAAAATGGCTACTATTTTTTTTATGTAGCCCTGGTCCTTTAATCGGCGTATACGCTCGTGAATCGTGGCAATTGATTTATTGGTCTTAAAAGCAATTTCTTTGTTTGTAAGTGAGGCATCTTTCTGTAAAATCTTCAGAATTTCTACATCAACGGTATCAAGTTCAGGTATCATAATCGAAACTATTTCAATTTAGGGATGTTTGGGACTTTGTTTTTCGTAAAAAAAACTATTAATAAAGTAAATGTCCATAAAATTTATGATAATACGTAAAATCATTGCATAATTGATAGAAAAATATGAATTTTACTGAATATATTAACGAAGTATATGTTAAGTGTATGTGTAGTGTTAGCGCTACAAATGGAATAAAAAATGAAATAAAAATTTTTTCATTCCATTGAGATGGTAAATTGAAAAAAATAAACGATATTAGCTGTTATAGATAAACAGCAAAAAAACTTCCAGTTTGGAAGTACAAGATATCTCGCATTAGGTAGAAGTTGTGCGATGATTTAAATTTAGTTATAGTTAATGATAAAGGGGCTTACTGGATAGTAGTCCCTTTTTTCATGCGATAAAAATAGGAATATAATTTCTAAAGACAAACGTTTGATTAAAATTTTTTTAACATTTTTTAACAAATCGGCTTCTAAGCATTCTACACGAATTGTTTATCTTAAAATGAATTTCAAATCCCCTACTTTTTTGATGCTAATTTTTGATTTGAGGCATCAGATTTAAAAAAGCTTGGAAGTTTGCGTTGTATTTTTTCTTATCAATCTTAAAATAAAACGCCCCTTTTTTAGAACCTAATCTATCTTTTTCATTCAGTTTAATCAATAATCCCGTTGATGATATTTTTCTGCTGAAGTTTCGAGTATCAATTTTGGTATCGTTAACTTCCTCAAATAGAATTTGTAACTGAGGGATTGTAAATTTTTTTGGCAGCATTTCAAATAAAATAGGATGGAGCGCTGCTTTGTAACGGAGTTTTTTTCGGGCATCGGAAACCATCAGATCATGATCGAAGATTAATTTTGGTTTATCATTAATTAAAAACCATTCTGCCTGGTATTCGTCACTCAATTGCTTTTCGTATTTATGAATGTCAATTAGCGCAAAATATCCGACCGATAGTGTTCGTTCAATCGGGTCGCGTTTCGGCTCGCCATAAACCTGTAACTGTTCTAGATACACACCGTCTAAACCGGTTAATTTTTTTAATACCCTGTTCGCAGCATCGTTAGGACTTTCATCAGATCCCACAAAACCACCCATTAAACTCCATTTGTTAATCTCAGGTTCTAATCCCCGTTTAACTAAAAGTATTTTCAAATGTTCACCATCAAAACCAAAAACAATACAATCTACTGCAACTAAATAATGAGGCTGACTTGAATATTCTATCATTTGATTATTGTTAAAGAGGATGAATATGTTGATTTTTTATGAGTAAAAAAAATAAAATTTTCAGCATGTTCGAAGCCTGTATGATTTGTCATTTTTATGCATATTGGTTATTTGTTTTTAAATGTCAATTTGACAATTAAAAAAATATTTTTACATTAGCCCCCTATGGCTAAAGATATATCTTGAGCTTTTTAAAAATATAACGATGCAAACACCTTTTGATTTGGATACCAATCCACATACCCGATTAAACATTTTAACAGGGGAGCATATTTTAGTCTCACCACACCGTACTAAGCGACCTTGGCAAGGAAAAGTAGAAGATTTAGCACCTGATAATCGACCTGCTTACGATGAAACATGTTATTTATGTCCCGGAAATAAGCGGGCAGATGGAGAAACCAATCCTGACTATAAAAATAGTTTTGTTTTTAAAAATGATTTTTCAGCTCTCTTAGAAGATACTCCAAGTGGAAACATGAATGAGGATGATTTATTGGTGGCTTCAAATCAAAGCGGTATTTGTAAGGTTATCAGTTTTACTCCCAAGCATAATTTAACATTACCTGAAATGTCTATAGAGGAAATATCGGCCGTGGTAAATGTTTGGCAAGAAGAATTTGTGGCATTGGAAAAGAACAGCTGGATTAAATACATCCAAATTTTCGAAAATAAAGGCGAAATTATGGGTTGTAGCAATCCACACCCACATGGTCAAATTTGGGCGCAGAGCGATATTCCATTAGAAATTCAAAAGGAAACAGAGCGTCAAAAAAACTATTATGCCATACACCGTCAAAGTTTGCTTTCGGCTTATTTAAAAATAGAACAAAAAAAACAAGAACGTATCTTGTTTGAAAACGAACATTTTGTAGTTTTGGTTCCCTTTTGGGCAGTGTGGCCGTATGAAACAATGATTGTGAGCAAACGACACATTATGAATATAAAATATTTTACCGAAACTGAGAAAGTAGCTTTAGCTGAGGCCATTAAAGTGCTTACGGTAAAGTACGATAATTTGTTCGAAACGTCGTTTCCGTATTCGGCAGGTATGCACCAAGCGCCTGTAAATAGCGGTGATTTTTTGGGCTGGCATTGGCACATGCATTTTTATCCTCCTTTACTGCGTTCAGCAACAGTAAAGAAATTTATGGTAGGATACGAGATGTTGGCTAATCCGCAACGCGATATTACGGCTGAGTTTGCAGCAAAAAGATTAAGAGAAATGCCCGATGTGCATTATAAAAATAAAAAAGCGTAAGCTAAAAAGAGATTAACATGAACATAGAACGTGTAAAACAAGTATTTAAAGATCTTTATAACACTGAACCCCTATTGGTAAAATCGCCAGGGCGTATTAATATTATTGGTGAACATACCGATTACAACGGTGGTTTTGTAATGCCTGCAGCCATTAATAAGGCTATTTATATTGGAGTTTCTAAACGCGATGATCAAGAAGTTCATCTGTATGCAGAAGATTATAAAAAAAGTCATCAAGTAGCATTGGATAGTCTACAGCCTTCTGAAAAAGGTTGGCCAAATTACATTTTGGGTGTTGCCGATCAATTGATGAAGAGGGGATATCAATTATGTGGCTTTAACTTGTATATTGATGGGGATGTTCCTTTAGGGGCTGGTTTATCGTCATCTGCTGCGGTTGAATGCGCTACGGCCTTTGCATTAGATCAATTATTTAATTTAGGTATTTCGCAATTGGATATTGCTTTAATTGCTCAAAAGGCAGAACATACCTTTGCTGGTGTAAATTGCGGTATTATGGATCAATTTGCTTCCGTATTCGGTAAGAAAGATCACGCCATTATGCTCGATTGTCGTTCAATGGAATACAGCTACGTTCCTTTGGATTTAAAAGGATATAAATTGGTTTTGTTAAACACAAACGTGAAACACAGTTTGGCTGAGAGTGCTTACAACACGCGCAGAGCACAATCTGAACAAGGTGTTGCATGGATTCAAGCAATACACCCAGAGGTAAAATTGTTACGTGATGCTACTGTTGACATGTTGGATAAATACGTTTTACCAAAAGACGCTGAGGTGTATACCAAATGTAAGTTTGTGGTACAAGAGAATGCGCGTTTATTGAATGCTGCAGAGGCATTGAAAGCAGGCGATATCAAGCGTTTGGGTGAATTGATGTTCGAAACGCATGATGGCCTGAGTAAGGAATACGAGGTGAGTTGTAAAGAGCTTGATTTCTTAGTTGATTTTATACGTTCAAAAGAGGATGTTTTAGGAGCTAGAATGATGGGCGGCGGCTTTGGCGGATGCACCATTAACATTGTAAAAGAGGAAGCCATTGATGCATTAATTGCCGAAGTGACGGAAGCGTATCGCAATGAATTTAACATTCAGATGGATGCTTTTGTGGTAGAAACAGGTCCTGGGACCATGCGTATTGTAGACGAAAAAGCGCTTGCTTAAAAATGTAATTTTCTTGCTTTAGTCAAGATGTCTCAAAATGTTGTTATTCCTGTATGTCAGGGTATTTAGTTTTGAGGCCGATTAAATAAAAAAGTAAAGGGTGATATTCAATTTGAATATTGCCCTTTACTTTTTTGAAATACATGCTATGTAAACAAACTTTCAAAATTGTAGTCATTAACCGAAGTGTGCCCGTCAATCCCGAATACTCGGGATGTACCCCCTGCAGCGGAAAAAAACAAAAACAGTTGCAGAAACATTCGAATGTGCAGCACCGAGCATTGTTCTATTTCGTTTTGTGGTATAACTAATATTGGTTTCATAACCCATCTCCACAAAACCAGCGATGTTGTTTTTGTTTTGAGCAAAGGCCTTGTGGGCAAAGCTGCTTAGCTGGATTGACAAAGGCTTTTGGCTACTTTTGGCCCACAAAAGTAGATGCTCTGCCAGCAAGAGGCAAGTAAGGGAAGAGCGCGAGACAAACAATTAAAGGAGATGCAATCTTTTTACCACAGAGCGGGATATTAGTAACCTGTAAACAAAAAAAATCATAATAAATAAATTCTTGAAGCTGTAGCGCTTTATTTAGAAGAATCGTTTACCTAAAAAAAACATATGATTAATTTTTTACGCACTTCAGTAGCACTAGCAGTTTTAGGTCTCTTTTTTTCTTCGGTTGTAAAGAGGATGCACTAGAAAATAAGCAAGCTTCACAAGATCAATTAAATGCGCTTTTCGCGGATATTAAAGCAATGGCCGAAACATATCCATGTACCAGTGCTTCCGAATGGCGATTCATAGCCTATGGAACCAAAGCATGTGGTGGTCCAGTCGGATATATGCCCTACAATACCAAAATTGATACCGTATTATTCAAACAAAAAGTAATGAAATTTACTGCCGAGCAAAAAGAATACAACGTGAAATTCGGTTTGGTTTCAGATTGCTCGGTGCCTGCAGCTCCTAAAGGGATTGAGTGTCAAGAAGGTAAGCCTAAGTTTACGTATTGATAGTATTTTGTTGGTATTGTATGTGCTTGATTTTCATTTAAATATCTTTTTTAAGCCACAGTTGTTGTCATTTTATTCTTCGTTGTTGTGAAACTTTAGCAACTTTGTA
Organism: Pedobacter paludisoli; assembly: GCF_052344095.1. Lineage (GTDB taxonomy): Bacteria > Bacteroidota > Bacteroidia > Sphingobacteriales > Sphingobacteriaceae > Pedobacter. Next base: position 372,191 of record NZ_CP179926.1, read on the forward strand.
TTCTATAAATTAATTATTTCAGCATTTAATGAGAATTTTTTCAATAGTATTAACAGCCCTTTTAGCTCTATTAAGTTTGCTACAGTTGTCTTGTGAAAAGGGTGCGACTGTAAAATTTTGTTATCAAGTGAAATACGTTTCCGCGTATTGTCCAACGCAAGGATCTTCGTTGATTGCCTTTACCAATGCCAATGAAGATGCAACTGAATTAACCGATAGTTTAGGTACGCAATATTTAGTGAGTGTTGCAAATCTTCCAGAAGCATATAAAGTTCCAGGAAAGGTTTTTTACATTAAATACCACACGCAAAATACGACAAGTCAAGAATCATGTTCGACATTGGTCTTGAACGTAAAATCAATTAACGTTGATAGTTTTTCAACAATCGACTGTAATGCAGATTTTTAACCGCCAATTAAATTATTCAATAGAAAGGAAGTTAATACATCACTTCCTTTTTTTATTTGCGCTTAAGTTCAATAACGGTAATCTCTGGCCAAATACCAATTCTACCAGAAAAACCTAAAAAGCCAAAACCTCTGTTTACATTTAATACACGGTCGTTTTCAGTTTTAATTCCTGCCCAATGTTTATAGCGATATTGTACGGGACTCCATTTAATACCGAACGCTTCAATGCCAAATTGCATTCCATGCGTGTGCCCTGAAAGCGTTAAATGAATTTTTGAAGGATGTTTCTTCACCTGCGCTTCCCAATGACTTGGGTCGTGTGAAAGCAAGATTTTAAAATCGTCTTTATGCGTATCTGCCAAAGCCTTATTTAAATCCCCTCGCTCGCCAAAACCGATACCCCAATTTTCGATACCCAATAAGATGAGCTTTTGGTCACCTTTAATTAGTTCAAGGTGCTCATCTAATAAAAGTTTAAAACCTAAATCGGCATGATACTTTTTTAATTGTTGTAGGTTTTCGCGCTTTGCTTCTTCACTGGGCCATTGAACATAATCCCCATAATCGTGGTTTCCTAAAACAGAAAATTGACCATAAGGGGCTTTAATTTGAGAGAAATGTCCAATATAAGGGGTAATTTCTGTTGCTGAATTATTTACTAAATCGCCTGTAAAAACAAATAAATCACTTTTTTGCGCATTAATTAAATCAATACCTTTTTGTACCGCTTTAGGATTGGTAAAGCTGCCAGCGTGGACATCTGATATTTGTGTAAGGGTAAAGCCATCAAAATTTTCAGGTAAATCATCAAAATACAAGGTATGCTTGATAACTCTGTAGGCGTATTTTCCTTGGGTAATACCATAGGCAAAAAGGATGACTGTAACGCAAAATAAAGCAAATGCAAAATCTACCCAATACGGATTTCGGGCTAAAAGATGATATCCTTCGTGTTGAAAATTTGAAAATAAAGATTCAGCAAAGCGAAATACATCACCCAAAAGTAAAACCACAGCAAAAATAATCTCTGAAACAAATACAATCAAAAAGATATGACTCACAATTTGAAAGAATTTGTTTACCCCTTGAATACGCATTTGTTGGATGGCAAAGAGCAAAGCAAAACTAATGCTTACGATGATAAGCCAAAAGAGAGGGCTCAAAAGGGGCGAAGTATTAATCACTGTTAAACCCGACAATACGTAGGCATTTAAAGCGAAAAATAGCAACGTTATAATAAGTATAGGGATGATAGGAAGTTTTCTTCTCATGTGTTTTAATATTTGTTTAAATGTAGATTTTAATAGAAGATAGTTATTACAGAATAATTCATTTTAGGCTAAATTTGACAGTTTCATGTTCAAATAGGTTGAAAGTCCGAAAGTCAGAAGTGAATATTTCCTAAAAGTAAATGTAGTTTGAAAGTCCGGAAAGTCGGAGGCCGGAATTGGTAAGCAAGGGAAGCAGACACACTATTTAAAGGACGAAAAAATTGGAAATTTTATATCTAATTATCTTTTATTAACTTTGTACAAATATGCTATCTAAAAAAACCAAATACGCCATTAAAGCACTTGTAGCGCTTGGCAAAAATGTAGAGAAACCACCGATGCAAATTTCTAAGATTGCTGAGGAAGAGCATATACCTAAAAAGTTCTTAGAGCAAATCCTTCTCGATTTACGTAATGCCGGGTTTTTATACAGTAAAAAAGGAGCAGGTGGCGGATATAGTCTAAATAAAAAACCAGAAGAAATTTTATTGGTACATGTTATGCGTGTAACCGATGGGCCAATTGCTATGGTACCCTGCGCAAGCTTAAATTTTTACCACAAATGTGATGAATGTGAAGACGAGAAAACCTGTGGTATACGCAGTGCCTTTATTGATGTTCGTGATGCTACATTAAAGATTTTGACCGAAACAAGCATCGCCGATGTTATTGCCCGTGAAGGGAGCTTAAAAATTACTTTGTAAAAAAATTTATAAAAAAATACTACTATTTCTATATACTTTATATATTTGCAAGATGAAATTCGTATTTGTATCCGATAATATGTACTGGCAAATGATGCACTGTAATTATAAACAGTTGTAAATGAGTAAGTATGAAATTTATTAAGATGTAAATAGGAATGCTTCTCAGTTTTAAGAGAGGCATTTTTTGAGTAAAGAAAAACGACAAAACATGCAAAGCTTCAGAACAGAATTAGAAAATCCGGTTGTGGAACAGGATATCATTGATTTAGAAAATAAAATTAGAGCTTTTAGGGATGGTACCATTCACGAAGAAAAGTTTAGAAGCCTGCGTTTAGCGAGAGGTGTGTACGGTCAGCGCCAACCAGGCGTTCAAATGGTGCGCATTAAATTGCCTTTCGGTAAAGTAACCTTTAAGCAATTATTGCGCATTGCAGATATCGCTGATGAATATGGAAGTGGAAATTTGCATTTAACCACACGTCAGGATATTCAAATTCATTATGTGAGTTTGGATAGGACTCCTGAGCTCTGGGCTAAATTAGAGGAGGAAGATATCACCCTGCGTGAAGCTTGTGGAAATACCGTTCGTAATGTAACCGCATCACCGAATGCCGGTATCGATAAGGAAGAGCCTTTTGATGTTTCACCCTATGCGCATGCTGTTTTTGCTTATTTCTTACGCAACCCAATTTGCCAAGAAATGGGGCGTAAAATTAAAATTTCATTTTCATCAAGTGACCGTGATACCGCTTTTAGCTACATTCACGATTTAGGATTTATCCCTAAAATTAATGAAAAAGGTGAACGTGGTTTTAAAGTTTTGTTCGCCGGCGGCTTAGGAGCTCAACCGTTTTTAGCTAACGCCATTCATGAGTTTTTACCGGAAGATCAATTGATTCCCTTTACAGAATCTGTGCTTCGTGTATTCGATCGCTATGGCGAGCGTTCAAACCGAAACAAAGCGCGTTTAAAATACTTGGTACAAAAGCTAGGTTTAGAAGAAGTACTTCGCTTGGTAGCAGAAGAACGCTTGGCCAATAAGGTTAAAACCTTTAAAGTAGCCTTAGATACCGTTCCTCAGCCAGAACCTCAGGCAGAACAGAGCTATGAAGCCGTTGAAATAGAAAATGAAATACATTATCAACATTGGTTAGCAACGAATACTTTTCAGCAAAAGCAGGATGGCTTTTATGGGGTGTATGTAAAAGTGAAAATTGGCGATATCAAAACCGATAAAGCACGCGCTTTTGTTGCCGCTGTTAGTCCTTTTGTAGCAGATGAAATTCGTATCACACCAAATCAAGGCCTTTTGCTAAAATTTGTCAGAAAACAAGCTTTGCCGGTGCTTTACAAAGCATTAAATGCCATCGGGTTTACAGCCCTTGGTTTCGATAGTTTAGCCGATATTACCACATGTCCGGGAACGGATACCTGTAATTTAGGAATTTCTAATTCGATGACTTTGGCCGAAGTACTGGAAGATGTGATTTACAGTGATTTTCCAGAATTCATCTATGAAAAAAATCTGAACATTAAAATATCAGGTTGTATGAACTCTTGTGGTCAACATGGATTGGCCGAAATTGGATTTCACGGTAGTTCGGTAAAGGCTGACGGAAAAGTAGTGCCTGCAGTACAAGTCATGTTAGGCGGTGGAACTGTTGGGAATGGAGTAGGACGTGTGGCTGAACGTGTGATTAAAGTGCCTTCAAAAAGAGCAACCAGTGTTTTGCAATACCTTTTAAACGATTTTATTGAGCACAACGAAGCAGCAGAAAACTTCCATCAATACTACGACAGAAAAGGCAAAGATCACTTTTATCAATTGCTAAAGCCGCTAGCCGATTTAACCAATTTGCAAGATAGCGAATTTGTTGATTGGGGGCACGCGGAACAATTTGAAACTGCCATTGGTGTAGGAGAATGTGCTGGAGTGGTAATCGACTTGGTAGCTACACTATTGCTAGAAGCGGATGAAAAGTATAACTGGGCAAAACAAAGCTTGCAAAAAGGAGCCTATGCCGATGCCATTTATCATACGTATGCAGCCCTGGTTAGTGCAGCGAAATCATTGTTACTCAATAAAAATGTAAACAGCAGTACACAGGTGGGCGTTATCCGAGAATTTGATACGCATTTTGTATCAACCGGTGAATTTTCATTGCCAACAAGCTTTGCTGATTTTGTATTGCAGATAAATAAAAATGAACCAACTGAAGCATTTGCGCAGGCGTATTTTGAAGAGGCCGGTCAGTTTTTAAATCAAATTAAAGAAAAAAGAACCCCTATAGTTGTTGCATCATGAGCGTTGAGAGATTGAATAAAGAACCTAAAATAACCCTTTTGGGCGCTGGCCCGGGGGATCCTGAATTGTTGACATTGAAGGGGGTGAGAGCATTGGCTACCGCTGATGTGGTGTTGTACGATGCATTAACCAACGAAGCTTTATTGGAACACGCTCCAGAAGCAGCCATTAAAGTATACGTAGGAAAACGATCGGGAGAACATTCTTATCCACAAGATACTATCAATAAACTAATGATTGATTATGCGCTTAATTATGGACACGTTGTTCGCTTAAAGGGGGGGGATCCATTTGTATTCGGACGTGGTTATGAAGAATTGGATTATGCGGTGACTTATAAAATTCCGGTAAGTGTAATTCCAGGTATTTCAAGCTCCATTGGTGTGCCAGGCTTACAACAAATTCCGGTTACGCACCGGGGTTTGAGCGAAAGTTTTTGGGTAATTACCGGAACGACCACTTCGGGCGAGGTGTCAAAAGATATTTATCAAGCTGCAGAATCGAATGCAACCGTGGTAGTATTAATGGGTTTAAATAAACTTCCAAAAATTGTAGAAATTTTCCAATCTTCAAGAAAAAATAATCTACCGGTAGCAGTGATTCAAAATGGCTCATCAGAAGATGAAAAATTGGTGATTGGGGTGGTTGATACCATTGAAAGTTTGGTAGAAAAAGAACGGATTAAAGCTCCTGCATTGCTTGTTTTTGGCGAAGTAGTGTCATTACATCCTTCATTTAAAGAAATTGTTAAACAATATGCAAGTATCTCCTAATCAAGAAAATAATACAGAAATCCTTCCTCTTTCGGAGAAAGGAAATCAGCTTTTTCCAGTTTTTGTTAAGCTGAATAAGCTGCGTACATTATTGATTGGAGCCGGTAACATCGGGTTGGAAAAGTTGACAGCTATTCTAAACAATAGCCATACTGCCCAAATTACCATAGTAGCAGAAACCGTTTTGCCTGAACTGCATGTTTTTATCGCCAATTATCCAAACGTTAAATTAAAACAGAAAAGTTTTACAATAACCGATTTGGATGAAGTGGATATTGTTTTTGCAGCTACGAACAATAAGATATTAAACGAAGAAATTCGGATTTTAACGCGCGAAAAAGGATTGTTAATTAATGTAGCGGATAAACCAGACCTCTGCGATTTTTATTTGGGATCTATTGTACAAAAAGGCGATTTGAAGATTGCCATTTCGACGAATGGAAAATCACCTACCATTGCCAAACGTTTAAAACAAATATTAAACGAGGGAATTCCGGCAGAACTGGATGCAACCCTGCAGAACATGAGTGCTTTGCGCAATACGCTAAATGGTGATTTTTCTGCAAAGGTTAAGAAGTTAAACAAGGTAACAGAGAGCCTTGTAAATCCTAAAAAAAGTTTTGTAGAGGCTAACATTAAGTGGATTATCTGGTTGGTAAGTGTATTGTTCATAGGATCAATTGGCCTTACCTTATGGAACACCGAGCCGCAGTTTCAATCTTTCCTGATCAACATCGATCCCTTCTTTTATTGGTTTTTAGGTGCGGGTTTTGTTTTTGCGATGATTGATGGCGCAATTGGCATGTCGTATGGCGTAACCTCAGCGTCTTTTTCATTGTCTATGGGCTTACCGCCAGCATCGGCCAGTATGGGGATTCACATTTCCGAAGTACTAAGCAATGGAATTTCTGGTTGGATGCATTATCGCATGGGAAATGTAAACTGGAAATTGTTTAAAATAATCATCATTCCGGGAGTTATCGGTGCGGTTTTAGGTGCTTATATTTTATCATCGCTTGAGCATTACAGTGGATATGTTAAACCAGTTGTTGCGCTGTATACCTTGTTTTTAGGAGGGATAATTTTAACAAAAGCCTTTAAAATAAAGAGAAAAAAAGCTGAGCATAAGATTAAGAAAATTGGTCTGCTGGGTTTTGTTGGAGGTTTTATTGATGCTGCTTTTGGTGGCGGATGGGGTTCCATCGTTTTATCGAGTTTAATTGCAGGTGGTCGTCACCCATTGTTCTCTTTAGGTACTGTAAAAATTAGCCGCTTTTTCATTGCAACATTAAGTTCTTTGACCTTTTTTACCATGTTGGGAGGCAAGCATTGGGAAGCTGTATTAGGCTTGGTTATTGGTAGCGCGTTGGCTGCACCCATTGCCGCAAAAATATCGAATAAAATTTCGGCTAAAACCATTATGGTTGCGGTGGGGATTATTGTGATGGCGGTAAGTATAAGAAGTATTGTGAAATTTATTTATAGCTAAAAAGTGATGGAGAATTTGGTGCAAATAAAACATGAATTGGCAGGTTTAGACCTTGTAGATAAATTGAGATTTTTAGCAGATAAACATGCGGGACAGGTGGTTTTTTCGACTAGTTTTGGTTGGGAAGACCAAGTAATTACCCATTTAATTTTTGCAAATAATATTCCAATTAAGGTATTTACGCTCGAAACCGGAAGGTTATTTCCTGAAACATATTATGTATGGAATCGGACGCTGGAAATTTATGGTAAGCCTATAGAAGCTTATTTTCCAAATCAGGGACTACTGCAGGACATGGTGAACAAAAAAGGACCAAGTAGTTTTTACGAATCCGTAGAAAACAGAAAAGAATGTTGCTTTATACGTAAAATTGAACCTTTAAAGCGGGCGCTAAATGGTAACGAAATTTGGGTTACAGGCATCCGTGCCGAACAAAGTGCAAATCGCGAAGACATGCACGATTTAGAATGGGACGAAGGCAATAAGCTGGTTAAATTTCATCCTATATTCGATTGGACCTTGGATGAAGTAAAACAATACATTCGCCAAAATAACATTGTTTACAATACCTTACATGATAAAGGTTTTCCAAGCATTGGTTGTGCGCCTTGCACGCGCGCAGTTCAACCAGGAGAGGATTTTAGAGCCGGACGTTGGTGGTGGGAAGACCAAAGTAAAAAAGAGTGCGGGCTGCATGCCACTAATTAATAAAAAACATCAAGCAGACTTTTACGAAAATCGTAACCAAGTCGGATATTAACAACATTACAAATGAGTACATACAATTTTGATTATTTAGACGAATTAGAAGCCGAAGCAATTCATATTTTGCGTGAGGTAGCAGGGCAATTTGAAAAACCTGCTTTGTTATTCTCCGGAGGGAAAGATTCCATTACCTTGGTTCGCTTAGCAGAAAAAGCCTTTCGCCCAGGTAAATTCCCTTTTCCATTGGTACATATTGATACCGGACACAATTTTGAAGAAACCATTCAATATCGCGATAAAATGATTGAGCGAATTGGGGAACGCTTGATTGTAGGGTCTGTGCAACAATCAATTGACGAAGGAAAAGTGGTTGAGCAAACCGGAAAAAATGCCAGTAGAAATGCCTTGCAAACAGTAACCCTTTTAGATACCATCGCAGAATATCAGTTTGATGCCTGTATTGGTGGAGCCCGTAGGGATGAAGAAAAAGCACGTGCAAAAGAGCGTGTTTTCTCGGTACGCGATGAGTTTGGACAATGGGACCCGAAACGCCAACGTCCTGAATTATGGAACATTTACAATGGAAAAATTCATAAAGGCGAAAATGTACGTGTTTTTCCAATCAGTAACTGGACCGAATTAGACGTTTGGAATTACATCCGGCGCGAGAATATCGAATTGCCAAGTATTTATTTTGCGCATCAGCGCGATTGCATAACCCGAAACGGTCAATTGATGGCCGCATCTCCATTTTTGAACATGGATCAGGAAGATGTAGTAATTAGTAAAAAAGTTCGTTTCCGCACCGTTGGCGATATGAGCTGTACCGCCGCAGTTGAATCCGATGCTGATCTAATAGACGATATTATTTTTGAAATCAGTCAATCAAAAATTTCTGAAAGAGGTGCCCGTATGGACGATAAAGTTTCAGAAGCAGCAATGGAAGACAGAAAAAAAGGCGGATATTTTTAACAAATAGTAGTTAGTATTAAGTAGTTAGTAATTAGAAAATATCATTACTTCCAATTTAGAAATGGTTATTTGAGATGAGTGTTTGTTATATGTAGATTAAGACCTATGCTTTGAAGCGCATACTATCTAAATACTAATATCTAACAACTAAATACTAACAATCTAAACAACCCAAAAAATGAACATATTAAAATTTTTTACAGCAGGAAGTGTAGACGATGGTAAAAGTACCTTAATCGGGCGACTGCTTTTCGATACAGATTCTATTTTAGCCGATCAATTAGAAGCACTTCATAACTCGAACCGTAAAAATGACGACGGATCCATCGATTTAGCTATTTTAACCGATGGGTTACGTGCAGAACGTGAACAAGGAATTACCATTGATGTGGCTTACAAATATTTTCAAACGGATAAACGCAAATTTATTATTGCCGATACCCCGGGACACATTCAGTACACCAGAAACATGGTTACAGGCGCCTCAACCGCAAATTTAGCCATCATTTTAATTGATGCTCGAAACGGTGTAGTGGAGCAAACCATTCGTCATTCGTATTTGGTTTCGTTGTTAGGTATTAAGCATATAGTGGTTTGTATCAACAAGATGGACATGGTTAATTACAGCGAAACAGTTTACGATGCTATCATCGATAAATACAAATTGTTAGCAGAACAATTAAATTTATCCGATGTAAATTACATTCCTGTTAGTGCCTTAAAAGGGGATAATGTAGTTCAAAATTCCACTCAAATGGCTTGGTACCATGGTGAAAGCTTATTACACTTTTTAGAGAAAGTAGATACTGATCATTTAGATGAGTCGAAATTGGCCCGTATGCCGGTGCAATGGGTAATTCGTCCGCAAACAGAGGAACTGCACGACTACCGCGGCTATGCCGGACGTGTTTTAAGCGGGACTTTTAAGCAAAATGATAAAATTACCGTCTTGCCCTCGGGCGCTACTTCTACTATTGAACGCATCGAATTTTTTGAGCAACAACCAACAGAAGCGCATGCAGGTCAATCTATTACAATTCATTTAACAGACGATGTGGACATTAGTCGTGGTGATACCATTGTAAATTCATCGGCTTTGCCACAAGAATCGAAATTAATTGAAGCCGATTTATGCTGGATGGATAGCCGTGCATTGGACCCTTCAATTACTTATTTGATTCAGCACAATAGCAAAGTAACCAAATGTAAAATCAATGAGATTTTGCACAAAGTAGATATCAATACTTTAGGGAAACATGCAGCGGATGAGTTTAAATTAAACGATATAGGTCGTGTAATTGTGAAAACGGCTGATGCATTGGCATGGGATTTATATAATCAAAATCGCTCAAACGGTTCCGCAATTTTAGTTGATAGTAGAACCAATTTAACCGTGGGAGCTTTGATGTTTCGTGCAGCTGCTGATTAACAGGTATGTAAGATTTTATAACTATGAAAAGTGGAGAGCGAGAATTCCTAAACCGGAATCTCGCTTTTTTTATAGGGAAGCGTCTTCGTTTTTTTTAAATTTTAATCTCTTCCAATTGTGTAGAAGAAGGAAGTATCTCTTACACGCAATTTTAGGTCAGTAACGTAGAATTATTCTTCCTGCAATCTTATAATCATCTATCTGTAACCAGCATTCATTTTAGATACCCATTGCTGCGTTCGAACAAGCCAACGAATCTCTTCCGCTGCTGAGATAATAAAAATATAAACGCTGTATCCTCTGTGAAAATTCTCTGTTCACTCTGTGGTCAAAACCAAAAACCAAAAACATTTCAATCCATTGATACTAAGCAGTAATATCTGTAACTTTAATAACGGATTTGGCTAATTGTTTCCGATCCAGTGTGGATACCGATGGAAGGTCATTTTGCAAAAATCAAGAAAATCCACTTGTATCAATTAGATTTATGGAAAAACAATTCTCAAAGCATCTAGGTTATATAGAAATAATCCTAAAAACAATGAAAAATAAACTTCTTACCAGCATCGTTATCATCCTTCCATTTGCTTTTGCCTGTAACCAACATTCAGAAAATAAAGCAGCAAGCAAAGCAAATTCTTTAGTTCAAAAGAAGTGTTACGTAGCAACTTTTGAAACAGATACGGCTCAGATGAGTGTTGAAACCATGGCCTCTGAAAAAGTTATGGGATCGCTAACCATCAACTATGGCAATGGCAATAAAAACATAGGAACATTTGAAGGAAAATTTAGCGGCGACACGCTATTGGTTGAGTATCGATTTAAAGAAGGAGCAGATACAACAACCGTTTACGCAAATCCACTCGCTTTTTTGCAAAAAAAGGATACCTTAATTATGGGGGTGGGACAAATAGAAACGACTATGGGACGCTCATATTTTGTTAAAGGAAAACCTATAAACTATGAAAGAGGCAAATTTACATTCGTAGAAAAAAACTGCGTTGGCGAATAAGCTAATGCAATAAATTGCGCAGTTTTAAAGCTGTGCAATTTATAGGATGCTAAACTTTTTTTTCTTCAAAATCGCTGAACGTAAAACGAACATTTTTTCTCATAGCTTGAACATGGTGGACGTTTACTTGATTAACCAAGTTGTTAAAATCAAAGTCTGTATTGTTACCGCAATCAAGCATATTAAAATACAAACGGGGTTTTAAACTTTCGAAATATTCGATAAAGTTTGAGCTCCAAATCAATTGACAATCGGTTTTAACTTTTGGAACGATTGCTGAAATGCCCTCCTTAAATTTAATGGTCCGGATGAACAGGCTTTCCAGATTTCCTTGGGGAAAAATTAATAACAGGTTCCCGGGCTCATTTAAAATGTCGATGGCATGCTTTAAGCTTTCCTGTGCCCGTATTCCTGGAACAATCGAAAAACAACCAATGTAGCGAAGCCATTTGTTCATTTTTAGCTGTTTTTCAAGAATCATGATTTTTAATCCTTTTAGTTTATGCCTTTTGTCAATGGCATTAAAAATTAAAAAACAAGCTAAAAAACCATCCCAAAAGCTGAAATGATTACACATCAATACGTAAGAATGATTAGGACGAATAGGAGAAGTTTCTATCGAAATTTTAGCAAACTTTCGCCTAAAATACCAACTCAGCATTTTACCTCCAAGGCGTAAAACAGAAGCAGGTAGCGACTTTTCCTTTATCATAGTAGCGCTTTTTTTAAGATCTCTACAAAGGGTTGTTTAATCATATCATGGTTTTCATCTAAAACGACGATCGTGGCATTGGGCACTTGTTGACTGATTTTTTTTCCGATTTCTGGAGGATACATTTTATCGCGTTTGCCAAAAATAAAAACAGATTTTAAATCCTTGCGCTGCAACACGTCAAGAACTTTCTTTTTATCCGTTTCTAAAAAACGAAGATAAGTAAAACAAGCGTATAAGCTAAAACGAAGTTCTTGGGTATTGATTTCTTTGAGCATAATGTTGTAACCCGTTTGATCGATAAAGCCAAGCTTTTTACAAAAAGACAGAAGATTAATCAAGGCCTTTTCAGAAAGAACCAATTTTTCGAGGCTTTTGTTTCCGATTTTGTTTTTAGAAAAAAACTCGACCAGTTTACCTGGTGCGAAAGCCGATGGTGCTACAACGATGTACTCCTTTATTTTTTCAGGCAAGCGTTCAACCAAGGTTGTGGCATAGTGAGTACCCATGGAATATCCCAATACAGAAAAGCGATCGATGCCAGCATGTGTACAAAAATCAAGGATGAAATTGGCCAATTCCGCTTTGCTTATTCCTGCTTTAACGGCGGTTAAGCTTTGGTTTTTTAAATGCGTTTCTTTATGGAAGAAAAGATCGAATCCATAAAAAGTATAGCGTGCTCCAAAATCCTGCTCCAGTAAACTAAATTGCTTTCCATGCATGCCATAGCCATGAAAACAAAGCATACTTTCCGGTCCATTTCCAAAAGTATAGTAGCTTAGTTTAGCTAAAGGATGATCGAAAGAATGATGTTTTAGCATGCGAGAGAGGAACGTAAAATGGCTACAGCCCAAACATATTCGCCATCATGTGATATGCTTAAGCTGATGAGGGGTTGATTGTCTTGATTCAAAATGCTTACTGTTGGTTTACCGGCAATTTTATTTCGGATGATTTCGATATTCTTAAAGGGAAGCGCTGCAGGATTCATTTGCTTAACGGCTTTGTAAACAGCTTCTTTAGCAGCCCAAGTAGAAGCGTAACGTAAAAGCGCATCCTCAAACTGATCACAATAATCGATTTCTGCGGGAGTGTAAACTTTTGCTTTAAACAACTCATTAAATGATTCTTTAAAGTTAGGCAAGAATACCAAATCGTTTCCAATGCTAACATTTTCGATTATCGCGGGATCAATATGGCCAATATTAGTCTTCATCTACCGAAACGCCCATGATGTTAAAACCGCCATCCACAAAGTGAATGTTGCCGGTAACTTTTTTCGATAAGTCAGAAAAATAATAGAGTGCCGTATTGCCGACATCGCCTGCGGTGATATTGCCCAAGGGAGCCGTAATTTTCCCCATTTTACGCAATTTGCGAACACCATTAATGCCTCCGGCTGAGGTCGTCATAACCAAACCTGCGGAAATAGCATTCACCCGTACTTGCGTGTGTCGGAAGTAATTCGCCAAATAAATTACGATGTTTTCAAGTGCTGCCTTGTTAATACCCATACCCGCATAACCTGGAAAAACCCGCTGAGAGGCATTGTATGTGAGGGTTAGCACGGAAGCATTTTTAGCTAAAAAAGGTTCTGAAACGCGGCAAATACGAAGCAGCGAATAAGCGCTGATGTTAAACGCATCCATCAGTTCATCAAAAGGAATATTTAAATAACTTGGCGCTAGCTCCTGACTGCCAGGAGTGGTATAACACATCACCTGCTGACTACCATAAGCGGTTCCGTGTAAAATGTAATCAATACTGCCTAGTTTTTCGAAAATCGCTTTTGTAAAGGCCGTTATTTGTGCTTCATCGCGCACATCAACATGCATAGCTAAAGACACGTCCATGCTTGCTTTTTCCATCAAGTAAAGGACTTCATCTTTGGTATCATCCAAATAATTTAAAACGACTTTGCAGTCACTTTGATGCAATTTTAAAGCAATATCCCAAGCGATAGAACTTTCGTTTCTAACGCCGTAAACGACAGCAACTTTATTGGTATTGTTTAACATTTAGTAATCTTTAGAAAGCATGATGGCACTATTGGTTCCGCCAAAGCCATAATTTAAGCAGGTAAGGGTGTTAATCTCTTTTTTTAAACTTTCTTGCGATAATAAATCTCTGAAAGCAGCCAAAGGTTTTTTAGGGCCATTCCAATGCGCGGTTGTTTGAAAATTCTCCAATTCTTGATTTAAGGTTTCCGAATTTAAGCAAGGTAAAACTGTTTGTTGTTGGAGCATGAGCACAGCCGTAATAAACTCTACCGAGCCTGCCGCACCCAACATGTGGCCAAATTGCGATTTAGGTGCTGAAATATGATAACCAGTTTCGCCTAACGTGTCTACCACGCTTAATAATTCAATGGCATCGCCGGCCGGAGTAGAGGTTCCATGTACTTTTACCACGTCTGGTCGTTTGGGTTGGTTTGCTAACAAACCGTTCCACAAGCGCTTTTGACCTGAAAATGAAGGAGCGAACATATCGCCATCTCCATCCGAATTGTTGAAATAATCGTCAATAACCGCAAGAATACTTGCGCCTCTTGCTTTGGCCAAATCATACGATTCTAAGGCAACAATCCCCACTCCAAAAGCACAAACAAAGCCATTTCTGTTTACGTCAAAAGGGCGTGAACTTTTCTCGGGACTAAAGCCCTTACTGAGTACTTGCATGGAGTCGAAGCCTAAAAATGTTTCGAAAGAAGTTCCTTCAACACCTCCGGCAATCACACGGTCCTGCAAGCCAAATTTTATTAATCGATACGCGTATCCAATATTGCCCAAGCCCGTAGCACAAGCAGAGCCAATAGATTCGCAAACACCTTTACTACGAATTAAACACGAAACATTTGCCGCATCGCGGTAAACCATGGTGCGATCTACATTGTGCGAACCCGCCAATCTCGATTTTTTCTTCAGTTCAAAAAAGTTATGCCATGCACTTCGTAAAACTTCATGGCCACCGCCACCCGAACCAATCACCACGCCGGTTTGTTCTGATTCCGTTTCAGCTTTGCTCCAACCAGCCATTTCAATCGCATCTAAACTGCCCAACATCGCCCAAATACTGCCAATATCAGCCGTAGCCATATTTTGCGGCGAAATACGATTGAGTTTGTCAATATAAGTTTCCGGATAGTTTTCCATGATAGAGGAAGGAACAATTTCCAATCCTGCTTCTTCTTCTGTGATAAAACCGGCAACGGTTGAACGGATGTTTTTACCATGTACAGTGGCTTTATCCCATTCGCGAATAAGACTTTTATTAGCAAAAAGTTTATCTCTAAATTCAGCTAAGGAAGAACAGGTCGGAAAAATACCTCCCATGCCCACTACGGCTACTTTTTTGCCCTGTACTTGCATATTATCCCTTCGCCTGAGTAGCGATAATTAAATTCACAATGTCTTTTACTTTTGAACCTAAATCATCAATGTCATCGTCTTCAAACTCAATGTCGAACTTTTGTTCAACTTTGGCGGCAATGTTAATCATCTCGGTTGAAGGCGTATTTAAGTCGGCAATAAAATCAGTTTCTTCGGTAACGGTGGCTAATTTGGCTGGGTCAATGGTTCTCACCGTTTTTAAAATTTCAACAATATCAGCAATAATCTCTTGTCTTTCCATATGTAAATTAAGGGTTAAGTTTTTCCTTTTTAAGGGCTCTTCCAGTTATGTCAAATAACTCAGCAACTAGTTTGAAATCGTCGCTAAGCGTATAGTTTGTTAGTTTTTCAGTTGTGAAAGCACTAAAATACGCATCCAAATTTAGATTTTTGGTAAGTACTTTATAAATTCTCCCATCGCAAACCATTTGTCTAAATTTATTAAATTTAATAATTCCCAGGCTTACAAAGGTTTCGCCTTCTTCAATATAATGATGAAAGTGAACATTGCCAATACTGATAAATACCGGGACAAATTTTTCTTTTACTTCTTCAAAACTTCCACCATGTTTTTTGTATTCTAAAAAACCGGCGCAAGAAACGATGGTCGCTTGTGCAAATGCTTCAATTTGATCGACACCTCTAAAAAGGCCAAAATGGTCTTGAACATCAAAAGCAGTAGGGGTATAGCTAGCCACAATACCTACATTTGGTTCATGCCAATGGTACGTGTCTAGAAGTGTTTTTGTTGGACCATGCAATAAAACATGGGCTGGCGTAACGCCAAGTAAATTTTCCATAGCGATTATATAATACCTCCGTTAACCGGAATATTTGTTCCGTTGATGTAAGCAGCTTCGCTTGATAAGAGGAAAGCAACCATAGAGGCCACATCTTCCACTTTTCCAAAACGTTTGGAAGGAATCATTTTTAAATAATTTTCTTTTTCTCTGTCGGGGATTTTGTCCGTCATATCCGAAGCAATAAAGCCCGGCGATACACTCAGTACACGAATGTTATGTTCTTCATGTAAGGCGCCAATTTCTTTTGCAATAGATTTAGATAACGCAATTAATCCAGCCTTTGTAGCGGCATAAACAGCCTGAAAAGCATTGCCACTGTCGGCCACACACGAACTCATGTTAATAATCACACCTTCTTTTTTGATGTTGAAAATTTTCATTGCCGTTTTGCAAATCAAAATTGGCGTTTTCAAATTGATTTGGAGCAACTGATCAATATCGGACTCTGGTTGAAAAATAAGCGATTTATCGAAAGTTACTCCGGCGTTGTTAATTACCGCGTATAAATCCTCGCCATGCTGTTTTTTTAAAACTTTGCAGAATGTACTAACTTCATCAGCGTTCGAAAAATCGGCACACAGTAAGGTGCTATTGTTGGGGATTTCGGTGAAACTACTTTCGCGACTCGCGTGTAAAATGAGTTCGTAGGTTGGACTTAGTTTTTTGGCGATGGCCAGGCCAATTCCTTTACTTGCTCCGGTTATTAATACCTTCCTTCTTACCATGTTGAGTACCGTTATTTTTAGCTTCGAAAATAGAAAAAATACCCGAATGATTTAAAATAAAATGATTTTGAAATTAAAGGATTTAATAGGAGTATCTGAAGAGAGGGGATTGTCGAACCTATCTTTAAAGAGTAAAAACCATTTCTATTATGGCTGTCAATTGTACCAATCAACCAGCTGTAAAAGAAATTAAATAATCAAGAATGAGTATCAAGAACGCTATTTGCAGTACCTTGCTAATTCAATTTCATTCGATACTCTAAGGGGCTCATTCCCACTTTTTGTTTGAACAAGCGCGTAAAATGTTGAGGGTATTTAAAGCCAAGTTCATATCCAACTTCACTTATCGATTTATTGAGGTCCAAAATACGGTCTTTAGCTATATCTATTAGCTTTCTTTGGATAAAATCTAAAGCAGATATTCCAATTTCTTTTTTAATAAGATCACCAAAATAGTTTGGCGATAAATTAAGTTCACTAGCGCAGAATGCAACAGTTGGTAAACCAAATTTTTTTGGATTTTCTGAACTCATGTATCTATTTAATAACGTTTCAAATCTTTCTAAAATACCCTTATTTACATGTTCGCGCGTAATAAATTGCCTATCGTAAAACCGAGTAGCATAGTTAAGAAGTAATTGTAAACTCGATAAAACAATGGTTTTACTATGTTTATCTAAATTTTGTTGCAACTCATTGTTCATGTTATCTAAGATATTTACAACCATTTCTCTTTCCTTTTTTGAAAGATGTAAGGCTTCGTTCGAAGCGTATGAGAAATAACTGTAATCGGTAAGGATATCGCTAAGGATTGTTCCGTTTAGAAAATCGGGATGGAAAATCAACACTCTACCTTTTGGTTGGACGGCAGGCGTATATTGCTCAATTGATAATATTTGATTGGGAGCTATACATACCAAGCTTTCCTCTTGATAATCGTAACTTTCTTTACCGTAACGCAAATCGCCACATTTGGTGTCTTTGAGGTATATACTGTAGAAACCAAACAAGTACGATCCAGATTCAATAGGCTTCAAATTACTGTAATCTAAAACCGTAATTAAAGGATGTAGGGGTTCTATTCCACGTATTTTGCAATATTCAGCAATGCTATTTACCCTGGTTATTTCCATTTTTTGTGCTCTTGATAATCAAATTTACCATTTAAAATAAAATCGGCTAAATTTTGCGTATTCATTCAGTAATTATGGTATGTAAATCCGTAATTCGTATAAGCTTAATGATTCAGTTATGCATATAAGGTGAAAAAGATATGCATTCTATCATGAAAATTGTTTACTCATTAACGATTTCTTTTTTTTGTTTTAAGTATCGAATTCAGGCTAAGAAGATGTTTCTTCTAAATTTGAGATACTATTTGGGCGTATCCCTTTGCAATTTTGCCTCAAGTTTTTGACTACGAAAGAAACTATCAGCAAGGCAAAAATGCAGGCAGGTCGGGCTATCCGCTGTATCTTTTGCTCCATTTTATTGCGCAAAAGGATGTCGCTACTATCCCTTACGCAGAATAATGCAGCGTCATTTCGGATACAAACAAACTCATTTTGGCAACATATCCCGATACGCTATTGCAGGCATTTGTAGTGTAAAATTTAAACAAAATTCACCATGAAAAAGCAATTTTCATCACCGGCGCATCTTCAGGATTAGGAAAAGCTACAGAAAATTATTTCAATCAAAAGGTTGGAACGTCATCGCAAAGTTTCGATTTTATCTTTAAAGGCGACAGGATTGCTTTCGTAACAACAGATTTGATTCATTAAAAATTTCGAACTAAAATTGGACAAGCAGGATATTATTCCTGCTTTTTTTATTCAATCCGTAAAACTGGTAAGTCAAACCGTAATCCGTATAATGAAAATCTAACCGAATGAACGGAAATTTGTTAGAAATTAAAGAAGGATTAAAAATGAAATATTTAGTATGCCTAATTTTATTACTACTCGGGCCATTTGCTATGGCACAAAAGACAAAAAAACAATATAAAATGAAAACAGATATTCTAAAAATAAGTGATTTTCCGACAGGCGAAGAAAACACAGGTTTTGCTCAATATTTTACGGGCAAATCTTATTTGGCACCCTTGACAAACAATAAAGATTTAAATGTTCCACTTGCTAACGTAACTTTTGAGCCCGGCTGTCGAAATAATTGGCATAGTCATACAGGCGGTCAATTACTAATTGTGGTTGGTGGCGAAGGTTTATATCAAGAAAGAGGAAAGTCTGCACGTCATTTGAAAGTGGGCGATGTTGTAGAAATTGCTCCGAATGTAGAACATTGGCACGGTGCTACAGCAACAAACTGGTTTTCTCATTTAGCCACAAATGGCAATCCTCAAAATAATCAAAATACTTGGTTGGAAGCAGTTTCAGATAAAGAATATGCAGAGGCCAATAAAAAATAATTTCAGCGATGAGCAAATACAAGGTTTTTCAATGGATGGTACTTTTTGTTCTAATATTAAGTTTTACAAAAATGAATGCCCAACAAAATTCGAAAAATAAAAGTTTGAATCCCAAAGAAGAGAGTCTGATTAGTATCTCATCATTAACCGCGATTGGAGATGTTGAAAATCTTAAAGCTCAGTTGAATAAAGGTTTAGATTCTGGTTTGACCATCAACGAAATTAAAGAAGCTTTGGTTCAATTATACGCTTATTGTGGTTTTCCAAGAAGTTTGAATGCCATAAACACCTTCAAAGTTGTTTTGGATGAAAGAAAATCAAAAGGAATTAAAGATGCTGAAGGCAAGAAGATTATTGTTGAAAATACAGTAGATGATAAGTATGAGCAAGGCAGAAAAACATTGGAAATACTAACTGGAATACCACAATCAAAACCAGCAAAAGGTTTTGGAGAATTTGCTCCGAGAATTGATGTTTTTTTGAAGGAACATTTATTTGCTGATATTTTTGTGAGCGATGTACTGACGTTTCAGCAAAGAGAGTTGATTACAATTTCGGCACTGGCTTCTCTAAATGGAGTTGAATCTCAACTCCAATCACACATAGGAATTGGAAAAAATACAGGAATTACAGTTAATCAGCTTTCTGAATTGGCAGATTTAATTGATCAAAATATCAGTATCAATCAGGGAAATACCATCAGAAAAATTATAACAAAGCCATTATCAAAAGTTTTAGAAGATGATTATATCGTAAGGATTTCTGAAATAGAAATAATTCCTGAATTTTTAGAGGAATACAAGGCAATTTTAAAGGAAGAAGCAGGAACTTCAGTTTCAGTAGAATCTGGTGTAATTGCTATTTTTCCGATGTATCAGAAAGAAAATCAGAATCAGGTACGAATTATTGAAATTTACGCAAATCAAAATGCGTATCAGAAACATGTGAAAACACCCCATTTTTTAAAGTATAAAAATTCAACTTTAAAAATGGTTAAAAACCTAAAATTGGTTGATATGAAACAAGAAGATATGCAATCAATGCTAGAGATTTTTAGCAAAGCAAAACAGGCAAAGGCATTAAAATAATCGGTTTCTTCTTTTGAAACAAAGTATTCAACTTTTTCGTTTTATAACGAATCCGTAAAACTGGTAAGTCAAACCGTAATCCGTATAACAACACCTTACTTTTTGTTAAGGAAATTTGCAGAATGAAATTCTATAAAGACTCTCTCAAATTCTAAATATAGATACTATGCAAAAAAGAAAATTAGGAAATCAAGGCTTGGAAGTTTCGGCCTTGGGTTTCGGTTGTATGGGTTTAAATTTCTCTTACAGCCATAGCATCAGCAAAGAAGAATCTAAAAAACTCTTACATGCAGCCGTAGAAAAAGGTGTAACATTTTTCGATACAGCCGAAGTTTACGGCCCTTATACGAACGAAGAATTTGTAGGCGAGGCATTAAAACCATTTCGTAAAGATGTGGTGATTGCAACCAAATTTGGTTTCAATATTGTAGAAGGGAAAATGTCTGGAACCAACAGCCGTCCTGAACAAATTAGAAAAGCAGTGGAAGGCAGTTTGCAACGATTAGGTACCGATTATATCGATTTGCTTTATCAACACCGTGTGGATCCAAATGTACCCATTGAAGACGTAGCAGGAACCGTAAAAGATTTAATTGCTGAAGGGAAGGTAAAATATTTCGGTTTGTCAGAAGCCGGAGCAGCAACTATCCGTAAAGCACACGCAGTACAACCGGTATCGGCCTTACAAAATGAATACTCATTGTGGTTTCGTAAACCGGAAGATGAAATTATTCCTTTGTTAGAAGAATTGACTATTGGTTTAGTTCCGTACAGTCCACTGGGTAAAGGATTTTTAACGGGTGCTTTTGATGCGAATACAGAAATAGCAAGCAATGATTTCCGCCAAAACTCACCACGCTTTGCTTTGGAAGCGAGAGAACAAAATTTAGCATTCGTTAATCTATTGAAAGACTTTGCTGCTCAAAAAGATGCTACACCTGCACAAATTGCATTGGCTTGGTTATTGACACAAAAGCCATGGATTGCCCCAATTCCTGGAACCACCAAGTTGCATCGTTTGGAAGAAAATATTGCTGCTGTTTACGTGGAGCTTTCAGCACAGGAAATTGCTAACATCACATCAGAAGCCAATAATTTACAGGTTGCAGGCAGTCGTTATACAGAAGCTATTGAAAAAACTACAGGTTTGTAATCCTAAAAAAAAAATAACTAGAAAAAATTAAATTAAATGGAAAGTTTTAAAGTAAAAGCATTCGGAACCCAAGCGGCCGATGCAGACTTAGCATTGTTAACTATTAATCGTCGTCAATTATTGCCAGATGATGTGGAGATTGATATTTTATATTGTGGCGTTTGCCATTCCGATTTACACACGGCGCGCAACGATTGGGGCGGAACTGTTTACCCATCTGTTCCGGGACATGAGATTGTAGGGAAAGTTACAGCCTTAGGAAGCAATGTTACCAAATTTAAGGTAGGCGATTTAGCTGGTGTTGGTTGCCTTGTGGATGGTTGCCCAACTTGTCGCGATGAGCAATATCACAAAGACGGATTTACAGGTACTTATAACGGCAAAGATATCCACTTAGGTGGCGTAACCTATGGTGGATATTCTGAGAAAGTAGTTGTAAAAGAAACTTTTGTTTTAAAAGTTCCGGCTAACCTCGATTCAACGGCTGTTGCCCCGCTTTTATGTGCCGGTATTACCACTTGGTCGCCACTTAAGCATTGGAATGTGAAAGCAGGAGATAAAGTAGCTGTTGTAGGTTTGGGTGGTTTAGGACATATGGCCATTAAACTAGCTAAAGCTTTAGGAGCAGAAGTAACCTTGTTCTCGCGCTCAGCTGATAAGATTGAAGATGCTAAAAAGTTAGGGGCATCAAACGTGGTGATTTCAACTGATGAAGCACAAATGAAAAGTGTAAGTAATTCATTCGACCTGATTATTGATACCGTTCCTTACAACCACGATGTTAACCCCTATGTAAGCACGCTAAAAACCAATAGCACATTGGTTTTGGTTGGTTTCTTAGGCGAACTTTCGCCAACACTTAATACGGTACCTTTGGTTTTAGGTCGTAAAGCCGTTGCAGGCTCTGTAATTGGCGGTATTGCCGAAACGCAGGAAATGCTCGATTTCTGTGGCGAACACAATATTGTTGCCGATGTGGAAATGATTAATATGCAAGATATTAACAACGCTTACGAAAGAATGCTGAAAAGCGATGTAAAGTATCGTTTTGTAATCGATATGGCATCATTAAAAAAATAAAATAACAAAAATTAAGGCTTGCCCCGGCGGAAAGAATTTCGGTTTTTAAAATCACTTTTGTTACCGCCGGGGTTATGCTATCTCCTTCAAGTGCCCGCTCTAGTGCTGTCGCTCCGGAGGCTGTTCGCTTTTCGCTGCTATCCCTCAGGAGGGAAACAACTATTAAAATAACGATTTACCAATTATCAGAAGAAGATATACAATCAATTGAATAGCTTTATTATTTTTTAATAAAAAGATTAATATAGCCCAAAGTGGCTAATAAATAGTAGTTTACAAGAGAGGGAAACTCTATCGGTAACGATTTAGTAATGGTGCTTACTGCACTTGCTTTCATTCGATTACCTTGTAAATCAATACTGCAAATATAAAAAATAAAAGGGTAAAGTACATTGGTGCTTTACCCTTTTATCATTCGTGCGAATAGAAAAATCTTTGAAAAAAAAACCCACACTGTGGGGAGCCTGTGATATTGGTTTCAATATTATTCCCAAATTTTGGCATATCAACAACAGTTGCAACTCCGAAACAAATAGTGAGAACCTCTAAAAGACTATGCTATGGAAATCGTGTTGAGTAAATTATTAACGCAAATCAGACATCAAGAAGATAAACTTTCTTCCCAAATGATGCAAACAACGGAAGAGGCTTACCAAATGACCTTGTTTCTAAATGAAATGCTGTGTAACATAAAAGCAAAAGTTTTACAGGATGGATTTACAAATGAGCAGCAAGAAATTGACTTTTTCAAGAACATCAAACCACAAATCTTAGGAAAGCTCATTTACTATAACAAAGTCTTCCGTATCGAAACTACCTGCCCCGTTAGCAATGGCAAAATACATCAAAGCTATTTTGAGAACCTATTAAAAACCCTCAAATCAGAATACAAAGAAAGTATTTGCAATGAGGATTTTTACAGGTATTATCGGACTGGCAGGATAGACCGTGACCATAGTTATTTCAGGCTCGGAAAAGTCAATTACCACGATGGATTAAAGAGTGGCGTATTTGAAATTGACCTTAGTTTTTCTACATATTATGATAACAAAATAGCCCATATTATAGCGAATGAATTACTTTATACTTTTTTGCTTACCAAAATAAATCCCGAAAAAAATCCAGATACCGTTTTAATAAACGGAGATACACACAAAGATATTTCGTGGACAAATTCTCAAAATGCTCTTATCGAACTGATATATGCACTTTATGCTTCAAATTCCATTGCACACGGAAAAATAGGCATCCGAAAATTAGCTTTGATTTTTCAAGTCCTATTCCGAACTCCCTTAAACGATATACATCACTCTTTCCACCGAATGAAAACAAGGGCAGGTTCCCGGACGGCATTTTTAGACCATCTCAAAATATCACTCGAAGAATATATGGATAAAGACCTTTAGCTAAGTTAAAACGGTATGTTCAGAGCAGTACACAAAATGTACTGCTTTTTCTTTGCCCATATCTGCCAATTGGCAAATGTTGGCAAAACTGCATTACAAAATATCCCCAATGCCTCCAAACCCTTATTAAACAGCGATTTTCCCTAATTGTAAAAATTTTCAAAAAACCGCCAAACCAATTGGCAAGGCTTGGCAGACAAACACTGCCACCTTTAACAATTTTGCATAGTGAACTTTAAAAAGCTGTGCAATGAAAATAATAACCATTGAAGAAGAAGCGTGGCAACAGCTAAACAGCCGTATTAATGCCATTGCCGATTACCTGAAAAGATTGGACGACACCAACTATGATGACCTGTGGCTCAATAACCACGAGGTATGCCAATACCTGCACATCAGCGAAAAGACCTTATGGCGTATGCGCACCAAAGGCGAGATTGCTTATTCAAAAATCTACGGTCAATATTTCTACACCATAGGAGCAATTAAGGATATGCTCAATGCCAATGCGATACAGAGCAGTGATGAGTTTGTGCAGGAGCTTATGGCAAAAGGGAAAAGCTATATCGAAAAAGGCAGAAAGCTAAAGACAGATAAAAAATAGGTATGACCCCCTAAAAGTATATCCCTATGAATATTGACAGAATGGAATTTTTAGCGTGGATGGAACGCCTGATGGGTCGTCTTGATATGCTGGGCGACAATATAAATGAGTTGCAAAAGAAACGCAATAGCATAGATGGCGAGGAATTGCTGGATAACCAGGATTTACTACAAATGCTAAAAATCAGTAACCGTTCCCTGCAACGGTATCGCTCCATCGGGAAGTTACCGTATTATACCATAAGCGGGAAATTGTATTACAAGCTATCTGATGTACATCAGTTCATTAGAGAGAGCTTTAACCCGCCCTCAAAATGAACGCCAATGAACGCCAAAGACTGCCTTTGAGTGCCAAATTGAGCAATACCGCCAACGCTTATTTTACATTCGGCAGTGAACTTTTAAAATTTTCAGAATATGAGCGAAGAAACCACAAAGAAACAGGAAATGCCCGAACAGTTATCGGACATATTATTGGTGCTGGATAAAGAAAAAATGAAAATCCAAGCCGTAAAGAGTATTGACGAGAATGGGAAAATGGAAACCGTTGACCCCACCAAGAAAAACCAAAACCAGTTTATGCGGGTGGATAAAAGCGGCGATTTCTTTTCCAACTTCTTCTCTAATTTTTTCAGCCAGTTAAAGAACCCTACCAATTTTTCATTCTTCAAAGTGCCTGCACCTATTGCAATTGAAAAAGCACAGGAAATGCAAAAGCAGGTAGATAAGCCTACTCCCGAAGGTGAAAAAGTGATGAAAGAACACGAAGTAAAAACAGAACCGCAACAGGATAAGAAACAAGAAAATCAAAAAAATATGGCAACAACACAAACAACACCGGAAGCCAGCGAGTACCGCTACAAACCGGAGCAGATTGATTGGGACACAATGAAAAACCTCGGATTAAGCAAGGAATACCTTGAAAAAAGAAACCTGCTTGACCCTTTGTTACGAGGTTATAAAACCAATGAACTTTTGCCGATAGGCGTTAATTTCGGAGGTTCTGTTCTTCGTACAGATGCCCGATTGTCTTTACAGCAAGCCGAAGATGGAAATGTTATCGTAGCAATACACGGTATCAAAAAAGAACCCAACCTACATTTTGAGTTTTTCGGACACAAGTTTACCGATGAAGACAAAAAGAACCTGCTCGAAACGGGTAATATGGGGCGTGTGGTTAACCTGATCAATTCTAAAACTGGCGAACTGATGCCGTCCATTATCAGCATAGATAGGCTAACCAATGATGTGATAGCCTTACGGACGGATTTCATAAAAATTCCCTATGAAATTAAAGGCGTAAAGCTGAATGATGAGCAGAAGCAAACTCTAATGGAGGGTAAACCGCTAAAGTTAGACGCTATGATTTCCACGAAAGGAACGGAGTTCTCGGCAACGGTACAGCTCAATGCTGATAAGCGTTATGTAGAGTTCCTTTTTGACCGCAATAACTCCAACAGGCAAATCCAAAACAACGGTCAAACCCAAAACAATCAACAAAACAATCAGCAAAACCAGCCGCAGGAAGCTCCAAAAACATTCAGAGGTAAAGAACTGACCGATGAGCAGCATAAGGATTTCAAAGCCGGACAAACCGTTTATATGGCAGGGCTGGTTGATAAGAAAGGACAAACGTACGATGGCTATATCACTTTCAACAAAGATACCGGAAAAACAGACTTTGAGTTTCCTAATCAATATAAAGAAAGGGTAAAACCCACCGAAGCCCATAAAACGCAAACTGCCGTCAATTCGGAGGGCAAGACCAACGAAGCAACTAAAAACATCAATGAGCCTTTGAAGTCGGGACAGCAAAGACCGAAAAACAAACAACAGCAGGAACAACAGGAAAAGCCGAAAGCTCCTGCAAAATCCAAAGGCGTAAAAAGGTAATCAAGTATGAAAACAATCATTGCAGAAAAACCAAGCGTAGCAAGAGAAATAGCCGGACTTGTGGGAGCATCCGATAAAAAGGACGGCTACCTGACAGGTAACGGCTATTTTGTTACGTGGGCATTCGGTCATTTAATAGGATTGGGAATGCCCGAAGATTACGGAATATCGGGATTTGATAAAGCATCATTGCCAATACTCCCAAACCCATTTTTGCTGACCGTCCGAAAGGTCAAAAAAGACAAAGGCTATACTGCCGATACAGGAGCATTGAAGCAACTGAAAGTCATCGAACAGCTTTTTAACCGTAGCAGCAGTATCATTGTTGCTACCGATGCAGGACGTGAGGGCGAATTGATATTTCGCTATATCTACGAATACCTCAAATGCAAGAAGCCCTTTGAACGCCTTTGGATTAGTTCGCTTACCGAAAAAGCCATCAAGCAAGGCTTTGACAATCTAAAAGACGGGGCAGCATTTGACGGATTGTATCAGGCGGCACAAGGCAGAAGCCGTGCCGATTGGCTTGTGGGCATCAATGCTACACAAGCATTGAGCATAGCCGCAGGAAATGGCATTTATTCGCTCGGAAGAGTACAAACGCCTACGCTGGCTTTGATATGCAAAAGGTATTTAGAAAACAAAAATTTCTCGGTGCAGCAATATTGGCAGATACAGTTATCGCACAACAAAGAATTGATAGATTTTAAAAGCATTTCCAAAACCAAATGGGAAGACCAAAAACTTGCCGATGATACGCTGAAAGCCATTCAGCGAAACGAAATAGCAACGGTTACATCCGTAGAAACCAAAAGTGTTACAGAGCAACCACCTTTATTGTTCGATCTTACCGGATTGCAAAAGGAAGCCAATAAAAAATTGAACCTTTCGGCTGAAGAAACGCTGAATATTGCGCAAAGCCTCTACGAAAAGAAGTTTATCACATACCCACGTACCGGAAGCAAATATATTCCCGAAGATGTTTGGGCTGAAGTACCCAACCTTGTAAGAGCTTTGCAGGACAGAGAAACTTGTAAGCAAGCTGTATCAAAAATGAAATGGGGACGTTTTAATAAACGTATTGTAAACGATTTGCGTGTTACCGACCACCACGGATTATTGATTACTGATAAAATCCCATCAGCTCTGAACGCAAAGGAAAATTCCGTTTATGATATGATTGCCTTTCGATTGCTCGAAGTCCTTTCACAAGCCTGCATCAAAGAGATAACCGATGTAAGTTTACAGGCATTGCATTATGATTTTACGGCAAAGGGTTGTAAGGTTATAGAAGTAGGTTGGCGTTCTATCAAAGGCAGTTTCTCCGATGATGATACCGAACCTGTACAGGATTTGCCCGAACTGAAAAAAGGCGATGAACTCAAAATCAAGGAAGCAACCGTTTTGGAAAAGAAAACGAAACCACCTGTATTATATACCGAAGCAGGGCTTTTGTCGGCTATGGAAAGTGCAGGCAAGGAAATTGAAAACGAAGACGAACGGAAAGCCCTGCAAAATATAGGTATTGGCACTCCGGCTACAAGAGCCGCAATAATTGAAACCTTGTTTACCCGCAATTATATCCAACGGGAAAAGAAATCCTTAATCCCAACCGAAAAAGGATTGCAAGTATATGAATTGGTTAAAGAACGGAAAATTGCGGACGTGGCAATGACAGCCGAATGGGAACTCGCATTGCAGAAAATAGAAAACCACGAAACGGATGCAGGGGCATTTCAAAAAGAAATGGAAACTTATGCTTCGTCTATTACCGATGAATTGCTGCAAACTTCCATTGCTCAAAATAACCTACCACAACTCATTTGCCCGAAATGTAAAAGCCAGCAACTCATTATCCGTGATAAAATTGTGAAGTGTCCTGATGAGGCTTGTAATTGGGTTCAGTTCCGCAACGTGTGTGGCATACAAATAGGCATAGCTGATATTGAAAGCCTTGTCAATAAAAGGAAAACTACACTTATCAAAGGAATGAAAAGCAAGGCAGGAAAGAAATTCGATGCGTATATCGTATTGAAAGAGGATTGTACAACCTCTTTTGAGTTTGTTAAAAATAAAAGCTACAAAAAGTAATGGAAAATAAGCCTACCATTAGCCAGATGGAAATCAAGAACCTGATATATACCATACGTGGAAAGCAAGTGATGCTGGATAGCTCCCTCGCTTCCTTATACCAGGTGGAAACAAAGAACCTTAACAAAGCCGTAAAAAGGAATATAGACAGGTTTCCTGCTTCTTTCTGCTTTCAACTGACCGAAGAGGAAGTTGAAAACTTGAGGTTCCAAATTGGAACCTCAAGTTTGAGCTACGGCGGAAGACGTTATCTGCCCTATGTTTTTACCGAACAAGGGGTTGCAATGGCTTCTGCCATACTCCGTTCAGATATAGCGGTTAAAGTCAGTGTTGAAATTATGGAAGTCTTTGTAGAAATGCGTAGAATGCTTACCAGTAATGCCTCTTTGTTTCATCGTTTAGATAACATTGAATTGAAACAATTAGAAGCTGACCAAAAATTTGAAGAGATTTTTAAGGCTATGGAAAGCGATAAGCTCCACAGTGAAAAAGGTATTTTCTACAACGGGCAGGTTTTTGATGCCTATGCCTTTGTTTCCGATATTATCCGAAGTGCCAAAAGCTCCATTATCTTGTTGGATAATTATGTGGATGACACGGTATTGATCTTATTGAGTAAACGGAATAATAATGTAACCGCAACAATCTATATCAAAAACATCAGCAATCAGCTACGGCTGGATGTACAACGGTACAACAGCCAATATCCGAATATTGAAGTTGAGGTCTTTTCCGATGCTCACGACCGATTTATGATAATTGACGATACAGAACTTTACCATATTGGGGCATCACTGAAAGACCTGGGTAAAAAATGGTTTGCCTTTTCGAGAATGGATATTGAAGTCGGCAGAATGCTTCAAATCTTAAAAAACTCATAGAACGAACCTCTGAATATTCAGAGGTTTTTTATTGCCCATTACGCCAAATCCTGCCTTTCAAAGCCAAATCCTGCCACTTCTGTAAAGACGCTTATCTACTGCTATAATTTTAGGCTTCAAGTAAAATTCTAAACAAAATATAGTATGGATACACAGCAAAAAGACCTATCGTATTTCAGGTTGCGACTGCAAGAATTATTAAACACCAGCTTCCCCGAAAAAGCAAACGACCAAAAGTTCATTGAACAACGTTCTTCGTGGGCTGCCAATGCCTACGAGGGTGCTTTTCATTCGGGAAACGCTATTGAGCAATGCAACGAAATAGCCAACTACATACTTTTTGAGGGCTTGCATTTCTCCAAATTCGATACCGTTTTTCAGGTGGTATGCAATGAGTTTGATACCATAATGGCAGATGAGGAACTGCGACCGTTCGCCCTTAAAATGTTTCCTGTTTGCGAGCCTGTTTTCTCCGGCTATGAACTGACCGATGACTTCGCCTACGGTTATGAGTTTGATTTACTCTATACCGAAATAACCGGAACCATCGCAATATGGATAGAAGAAAATGGGCTTCAGTAAGAAGCAACATCTCCAACAGAACATTGATGCCCTGCGAATTACTTTTAAACTGGAAAAGGAGAAACGGCAAGCCACTGTAGGCGAAAGACTGTCAATGATGCGTTATAGCGGATTTGGCGGTCTTAAATTCGTGTTGAACCCGATAGCAAACGAAATAGACATCAACAATTGGAGAAAGACAGAACACGACCTTTTCCCGATTACGCAGGAACTCCACCAACTGCTCAAAGAAAATTCAGAAGACGAAAAGCAATACCGCAGGTATGTGGACAGTATGAAAAGCTCTGTACTGACGGCTTTTTATACACCGCCACAGGTCATAGATACTATTTCCGCAACCTTGCGTGATAGCGGTCTGAACATTGATAAATTTCTCGAACCCTCCGCAGGTATCGGCTCATTCGTACAATCCTTTTCAGAAAATCAAAAAGCCAGTGTTACCGCCTATGAAAAGGATTTGCTCACAGGCAAGATTTTAAAGCAGCTTTATCCCGAAAGCAATATCCGTGTAAGTGGCTTTGAGGAAATTCCCGAAAAGGAACAAAACAGCTATGATGTAATCGCCAGCAACATACCGTTTGGAGATACTTCCGTTTTCGACCTTTCCTATTCCCGCAACAAAGACAGCGCAAAAGTACAGGCAGCCCGAAGCATACACAATTACTTCTTTCTGAAAGGTGCAGATATGCTCCGTGATGGTGGCATATTGGCTTATGTTACTTCGCAGGGTATCCTCAATAGCCCCAAGAACGAACCCATACGCAGGGCGTTGATGCAGGATAACAATCTCGTTTCAGTTATTCGTCTGCCCAACAACTTGTTTACAGATTATGCAGGTACAGAAGTTGGCAGTGATTTGATTATCCTGCAAAAGAATACGGCAAAACAAGGTCTGACCGAAAGGGAAGATCTGTTTTGCCAAAGCAGGCAAACAGAATACAATACTCCGGGCAATTCGGTCTTTCAGGACAGCACAAGAATTGTGCATACCGACCGCAAATTAGATACCGACCCTTACGGACAACCTGCACTCATCTATACGCATAAAGGCGGCGTTGAGGGAATTGCCAAAGACCTCAAACAAATGCTTTCCGAAGATTTTGGCGAGCATCTGAATTTGAATTTATACAAAGGCGAACGGAACGATGAGCCTGTTATACAAATTCCTGTTACACCAACACCAACGGTTACACCTCCCGTTATCGAACCTGTAACCATTCAGCCGGAAATACAACCTTTATCTGTTCCTATAATCAATCGGGAAAGTCCGCAGGAATTAAAGCAACTAAGCATTTTCGACTTGTTTGAAAATGTGGACGAGCCTGTAATGGTTGCTGCTCCACCCAAAAGAACGACACAAGTTAAAAGGCAAAGCACCAACAAAAGAAGAGGTGCAATAAATCGCCAGACCGACTTGTTCAGTGCGATGCAGCAACCTTATACGCCTCCGATTACCAATAGAACTACCAACGGAAGCACATCAACCAACGGTAAAAAACAAGAAGCCATCGGCGACCTGTTTTCGGGAATAAACGGGAATGGCCAAGCTGCTCAACCAGCCGTTCCCAATACTATTCCCGAACCTGCTCCTTATAGTGGCGAACTGCAATCGTACCACCGTAACGATTGTCTTGTTGTGGATAATGGTTGGGTCGGTCATCTGCAAGATGTAGATACATCAGACGGTACGGCAGTTTTCCACCCTTTAGCTTTACCGACCTTACAGAAAGCAAGAGCCGAAGCGTACATTGCTGTACGTGATGTTTACCAAGAGCTTTACAATAAAGAGGCAAAGTTTCAGACCGAACACAAGGAAGAACGGGAAAACCTTAACCGCCTTTATGATGCGTTTGTCAAAAAGTACGGCAATCTCAACAGTGCAGATAATATCAAGCTCATCAAAACGGATAGCTCCGGCAAGGAAATCCCTTATTTGGAGCGTGTCGTTGGTGGCGTAACCCACAAGGCGGATATATTCAGCCGTCCTGTAAGTTTCTCCACCTTAACAATAGCAACGGACAATCCCGAAGAAGCGTTAGCGGCTTCGCTGAACAAATACGGAAGCGTGGATTTGGAGTATATGTCCGAAATCAGCGGTATGACGGACGATGCTTTGAAAGAAGCATTGCACGGTCGTATTTACTACAATCCTCTGCAAAAGGAATATGAAATATCCGAACGCTGGATTGCAGGGAATGTAGTAGAGAAAGCCCAAGAGGTCAAAGCGTATCTCGAACGCAATCCCGATGATGCCGAAGCCAAAGCAAGCCTTACAGTCATAGAAGAAGCCCGACCAAGGCGTATCGAATTTGAGGAACTCGATTTTAATTTGGGAGAACGCTGGATACCCACAGGCATTTATGCCCGTTTTGCTTCACATCTTTTTGATACGGACGTACTGGTTCATTACTCTGAAAGCTCCGATGACTTTTCAGTAAAGTGCGACCGTAAGAATTTGCATATATGGGAAAAATACGCTGTCAAAGCTGAAAGTAGAACGTTTGACGGGATTGCCCTGCTCAAACACGCCCTTGTCAATACCACGCCTGATATTACCAAGAAAATTAAGGTTGGCGACCAAGAGGCCAAAGTACGGGATATGGAAGCCATACAAATGGCGAACACCAAGATTGACGAAATCCGTACCGCCTTTACCGAATGGCTCCACGCTCAAAACGATGAGTTTAAAAACAGGCTGACCGACCAATACAACGATACGTTTAACTGCTTTGTCCGACCAAATTATGACGGAACGCATCAGGACTTTCCGGGATTAGACCGTAAGGCATTGGGCATTGAAGACCTGTATTCAAGCCAAAAGGACACCGTTTGGATGATAAAGCTGAACAACGGGGCAATTTGTGACCACGAAGTAGGTGCAGGAAAAACCCTTGTGATGTGTACCGCAGCACAGGAAATGAAACGTTTGGGATTGGCACACAAACCGATGATTATCGGGCTGAAAAGCAATGTTCACGAAATTGCCGAAGCCTACCGCACTGCCTATCCACACGCTAAAATCCTGTTTCCGGGCAAAGAAGATTTTACGCCCCAAAAACGCTTGCGAATTTTCGGGGATATTAAAAACAACGATTGGGATTGTGTAATCCTCACACACGACCAATTTGGTATGATACCGCAGTCGCCCGAAATTCAAAAGGAAATACTCGAAATCGAATTGGACAGCGTAGAGCGTAACCTCGATGCCCTGCAATCGCAAGGCAAGGAAGTTACAAGGGGAATGCTTGCCGGAGTAATTAAGCGGAAAGAGAACCTCGAAGTGAAGCTCAAAACCCTGCAACACGATATTGAAAACCGCAAAGATGATGTAGTGGATTTTAAGATGATGGGCATTGACCATTTGTTTGTGGACGAAAGCCACCAATTCAAAAACCTGATGTTCAATACACGGCATACAAGGGTTGCCGGATTAGGCAATGTGGACGGCAGCCAAAAGGCATTGAACCTACTTTTTGCTATCCGTACCATTCAGGAACGCATTAATGCGGATATGGGAGCAACTTTCCTTTCGGGAACAACTATCAGCAACTCATTAACGGAATTATACCTGCTGTTCAAATACCTGCGACCACGGGCAATGGAAAAACAGGGTATTAACTCTTTTGATGCCTGGGCAGCCATTTATGCAAGAAAAACGACCGATTACGAGTTTTCGGTTGCTAATAATATCGTGGCAAAAGAACGTTTCCGCTACTTTATCAAAGTACCGGAGCTTGCCCAATTCTACTCGGAAATCACGGATTACCGAACGGCAAAAGATATTGGCATTGACCGCCCTAACAAGAACGAGGTGTTGTATAATATACCGCCTACTCCCGACCAGGAAGATTTTATTAAAAAGCTAATGGAGTTTGCTAAAACAGGAAATGCAGAACTGTTGGGCAGACCTCCGCTAAGTCAAAGCGAAGAAAAAGCAAAAATGCTCATCGCTACGGACTACGCCCGTAAGATGTCGCTCGATATGCGTATGGTAAGCGGTGCGTATGATGACCACCCCGATAATAAGGCTTCGCATTGTGCGGCAAACATTGCCAAATATTACAACCAATACAACGCACAGAAAGGAACACAGTTCGTTTTCTCCGATTTGGGAAC
This sequence comes from Pedobacter paludisoli, assembly GCF_052344095.1. Taxonomy (GTDB): domain Bacteria; phylum Bacteroidota; class Bacteroidia; order Sphingobacteriales; family Sphingobacteriaceae; genus Pedobacter. Next base: position 406,215 of record NZ_CP179926.1, read on the forward strand.
CTACAAGTCGGGCGAATGGAATGTGTACTCCGAAATCAAACGCAAGCTCGTGGAAGACCACGGCATCCCTGCACACGAAGTACGGTTTATACAGGAGGCTAAAAATGATAAGCAACGCAAGGAACTTATCAAAGGAATGAACGAGGGCAAAATCCGTGTGCTGTTCGGTTCTACAAGTATGTTGGGTACAGGTGTCAATGCACAGAAAAGAGCTGTTGCGGTTCATCACCTGGACACACCGTGGCGACCAAGTGACCTTGCTCAAAGGGATGGCAGAGCTGTTCGTAAAGGCAATGAAATTGCCAAGTTCTTTGCAGAGAACAAAGTAGATGTGATTATCTATGCCGTAGAAAAATCATTAGATAGCTACAAGTTCAACCTGTTGTACAACAAACAACTTTTTATAGACCAATTGAAAAACAATAACCTCGGCAAACGTACCATTGACGAGGGCAGTATGGACGAAAAATCGGGAATGAACTTTTCGGAATATGTGGCTATCCTTTCGGGAAATACTGACCTTTTGGATAAAGCCAAATTAGAAAAACAGATTGCCGGATTGGAAAGTGAAAAACAGGCGTTCAACCGTTCTAAATTCAGTGCCAAATATAAGCTGGAAGATTTTACGGAATTGCTGGATAGTACGCAATCACGCTTGAACCGAATGAGCCTTGACTGGGAAAACTTACAGCAACGCATACAAAAACATTCGGATGGCACAATCGCAAATCCTGTACGGTTGGACGGGTTACCGCCCAATGTGGATATAAAACTAATCGGTGCAAAGCTCAACCACCTTTCGGACAAAGCCCGTACAGGCGGAGATTATGAAGAAATAGGAAGCCTTTACGGGTTTCAGCTCTTGGTAAAAACCGAAATGTCCGAAAAAGAGGGCGTGGATATACGGGTTAACCGTTTTTTGGTGCAGGGCGAGGGCAATATCAAATACACCTATAACAACGGTATCATCGCCAAAGATGAAAAGCTGGCTGCTACGAACTTCCTTAATGCACTGGAGAAATTGCCCGGCTATATCGAACAGGAAAAAAAGAAAATAGCGGAAATACAAAAAGATTTACCTGTTCTTCAGGAAGTGGTAAACGGTTCGTGGTCTAAAGAAAACCGATTGAGTGAACTCAAAACGGAACTGGCTGCCGTTGAACGGAAGATACAGTTGTCTATTACTCCGGAAACGAAAGAAGAACCAGCGGAGCAGGTCGAGAAACAAAAGCAAACGGCAAACAATTCGGAGAATATTGTACGGACAAAAGGTATTCATTTGCCTCGTGGGGTCTTATAAGAATGCTTATTACATTTCGTCCTCTTCGTCCATTTTTTTAAGCAGGCTTTCTTTTAGGCTGTCAAGAAATTTGGTACGGTTTATTTTTCTTGCTTTAAGTTCCATAAATGTATGATAGAAATCGCCTAAATTAATATTAAATGTACTTTCAAATGTTTTAGTGATGGATATTATATCTGTGTTGCCAAATGCGCCCTGCGAATGGAGTGCATAAATCAATTCGGTTAACGCTGTTTTGCTTGCTGTCCAGCTCAAAAGAGATTTATTATTTACTTTTTTATATTGTTTATTATTTAGCTGGTCTTCGAGATAGACTTGAATTAAATCGTTCGCCAGTATCTTAGCTACTTTGTAATCGGCAATGGTAGAAAAGGAATGGTCCGTTTCAAAATAAATGGTATCTAAATTTAGCTTAATGTCATACTTTCCCCGCACAAATAGTTGGTCATCAATAAAGGTATTGTTGGTGCGGTAATATTTATAAAATTCAAGATTATTGTCAAAAAATCTTTTGAGTTTCTTCAATTCGGTATTGAAGTATTTTCTTGCAGACTTTTTTTCATTTGGCTTTTTGCTTTCTATTTTATAAATAGCATTGTAATAAATTAGTTTTGAAACAATGGCAGGCTTCTGATGTTTGAAAAATTGGATTTCTTCTTCTGTGTTTTTAAAGCCTCGTTTCAGAACGTACCTTTTTAATTCTGATAAGTATTCAACAATTATATGTATAACGGTTTCTATCCTTTGGATTGGGCAATCAGCTTCAATTTCTAATTCGTCGATTTCTGTTTCCAGCTTATAAAGTGTTTCTGTATAAAATTTGTTCATTTTGAAGTCTTAAAATTTGGTTTACTAATAGAGATGCCTAAATCTGTCAGATTTAGGCATCATCCAGCTAATACCCTTTAATATGTCAACGCAAGCCCGGCTCCAAAACCCATATCGCTATCATAATGGGTACGGAGATTTATATTTTTATTGATAATATACCTAAGCTCTCCCATAAATTCCTTATCGGTGTTGACCATAAAACCACCTCTTAATCTTTTTGAGATAGGAATATCCTCACGCATCAACGACAATCGTACAATTCCATCGTGATATACTTCTGCCTGAAAATTAACCAGCATTGGCAAAGTGTACATAAAACCTAAACTTAAAGCTCTACGTGTATCTTTTTCATTCTTTTGCCCGAACAGGTTCTTCTCTTGTTCGTCTATTCCCATTCTTCGGTAGCGCCAGTCAAAGCCTATAAACGGCATAAACCATTGCATTTTACCGATATATCTTCCCAAATGCGTTTCCACTTCGTAACCGTGCATATCATTGTAGCCTAAACGCCATTCTGTACCTAAACTCCATCTTGCATTTTGAAACATTGCTTCGCCATCGTTTCCATTGGTTGCAAAATCATTCTGTGCCATAAAGTGCGGCATATTGCTTTCTCTCTGCAATTTATTGTAGGCTTGTTTTTTGTTGGGCAAATATGGATTTTGATAATCGTCAACAGCAAATACCCTATTCATCCCCGACATCATATGATAAAGGATGTGGCAGTGGAAAAACCAATCTCCTTCTTCATTAGCTAAAAACTCAATAGTATCTGTTTCCATCGGCATAATATCCAAAACATTTTTGAGTGGTGATTTTTCGCCTTTACCGTTGATTACCCTGAAATCGAAACCGTGCAGGTGCATCGGGTGGCGCATCATTGAGTTGTTATATATGGTAATTCGTAAAATTTCTCCTTTTTTTACGGGTATTTTATCGGTTTCAGAAAGTATTTTATTATCCATACTCCATACATATCGGTTCATATTTCCCGTAAGGGTAAACTTCAATTCTTTGACCGGAGCATCTTTAGGAAGTTCTGTATTGTAAGGAGATTGTAACATTGCATAATTCAGTGTTTTTATTTCTCCCAAAGCATTTGCATTGTAACGGTTGGGGTCATTATCCATATTCATATTGTGCCCGCTATGGTCTTCTTTAGGTTTAGCCTCTCCAGTAATTTCGGGATACATTACCACATTCATATCCATTTGGTTCAGGCTCATTTTCATACCCATATCATCCAAATCGCCGTTCATCTTCATCATATCGTTCATCATCTTCATCCCCTCAAAATATTTCAATCTTGGGAGCGGCGATATTAACTGTTTGACGCCATTGCCTACAAAATAGCTTGCCGATTGTGTTCGGTCTTCGGTTGTGGCTAAAAACTCGTAGGCAACTCCATCGTCAGGAATTGTTACCACTATATCATAAGTTTCGGAAACCGCAATGATTAATCTATCTACTTCTACTGGCTCTACATCATTCCCATCATTGGCTACTACTGTAATTTTACCGCCTGCATATCGTAACCAAAAATAGGATGATGCTCCGCCGTTTGACACTCTTAATCTTACTTTATCTCCCGCTTTTAGTGTTTTGCCATCAACTGTTTTTAAATCGGTAGTATGATTTCCGTTGATTAATATTTTGTCATAATACACATCGCTTACGTCCATTGCCAACATCCGTTTCCATTCGTTGGTCAATTTGGTTTTGAAATGCCCCTCCCTGATTGCTTCCGCGTAGGACTGTGTAGCGTTCTTTTTTATCGCAGCCCAATCATTGGCATTATGCAACATGCGGTTAATGTTATCGGGATTTAGGTTTGTCCATTCGCTTAAAATGATGGGTACGGTCGGCAAATCATCAATTCCTTTTCTAAAGGTTTTATCGTCATTACGTTTTTTCATTACAAAACTGCCATACATTCCAATTTGCTCCTGCAAACCTGAATGGGAATGATACCAATGCGTTCCGTGTTGGATAATCGGAAAACGATAGGTATAAGTTGTACCTGCCTTAATAGGTTTTTGTGTCAGCCACGGCACACCATCTTCTTTATTAGGTAGGAACACACCGTGCCAATGGAGCGAGGTACTTTCTTTTAATTGGTTATGGACTACTATTTCGGCTGTATCGCCTTCTGTGAAAGTAAGTGTAGGCATTGGTATTTGTCCATTTACGGCAATAGCTCTTTTTTCTTTGCCTGCATAGTTTACAAGCGTATCTTTTACATACAGCTCATATCTCACTACTTTTTGTGCAAAAACGGATTGCGAACACAGCAGTATAAATACCGCTTGCAACAATCTCCTTTTACTATTTATGGGTATATTCATTTTGATATTTTATTAATGAAACTTATTCCTGTTCTTTTAGCCAGTCGGTTAATGTTTTGATTTGCTCGTCATTCAGTTTTGCATCTTTGTGCATCAGTGTATATGAGGACAGGGGCATTTGCTTCGTTTCTATTTGTTCTTTGATTGAGTTTAATAATCTTTCTTGTTTCCTATTTGAGTATGTACCCCATTCATTGAAATTCAAATCTTCTTTTGCGTTTTTGATATGGCTCTCTACCAATGCTCTTGCGGGCTGTATGTAATCGTACCAAACATAGTTGGTATTGTTGCTATGGCAATCGTAGCAAGAGGTTTGAAACATCGCTTTTACTTGAACAGGCATTTTATAGAATTGGGTAAAATCTGTTGTGTAAACCTGCCCTTTATCTACATTAAGGGCAGGCTGATAAAATTGAATTGCAATAAAAATAAACAGCACTATTGCTAATATTATCTTTAATACTCTGTTCATTTTAAAATTCTTTTTTTACAGAACCGCAGGTAAGCATCTGACTACCGTAATACGGATTTTTTATTGCTTTAGCTTCGCTAATCCAAACTGCACCTTTGCCATCATTGTACATTGGGCAATAGTCCTGATATAATTTTTGAGTTGTTCCAAACAATGCGATAAGGTCGGAAACGTCTTTACTTAACGATGCTAAATGCTCTCTCTGGTGGTCTATTTTACCAGCATTGTCGCCAATGTGTTCTGCATTTTCCTTAGCATTTTCGAAAACATCCATAAACTCCTTATGCTTGCTGGCAGGTATGGTTTTCATATCCACCTTCTTTAAAGTAGCAAAAAGTTGTTTTCCAGCATTTGCAGCTGCTTTATCATTATCAGCAACGAGTGCATTTTTCAAAGCCAAATAATCCTTAATTATCGGTGTGATTGTAAAGTTTTGTGCTTGTTCCTTTACAGTGGACTTTTCCTCTTTCTGAGAAGACATATCTGTTGAAGTAACAGTAGCTACAGTATCATTTTGTACCGCTGATGATAAATCCTTAGTTTCTGATACTCCGGTGCTATCATTAGCCTGTTGGGTGCTATTTTTATTGGAAGACTGATTGCACGAAACTGTTATTGTTGCAACCGTTGCCAATGCGATGATGGAGAAAAATATATTTTTCATTTTAATGCTATTTAATGTTATTAAAGAAATTTTTGTTGTTTACTTGTTTTCAAATTCTTTCAGCTTTCGCTTCATAAATTCGATTTCCTTTGCTTGTGTTTCGAGTATGTTTTTTTGTAGCTCAATTAATTCGGGATCGGTAAGCTTAGCTTTTTCGGACATTAATACCGCTGCTGCGTGATGCGGTATCATCCCTTTTACAAATTGCTTATCGCCCACATTTATTTGCTCCCTAATGCCAAACCACGAGAAGATACCAATCGCAAGAGTAACTGTAATTACAGCCCAATTGATTTTTTTGTTTTGATACATTCCTTTCATTATCAATAATTCAATAATCAACATTGCTGAAACCATTAGCAGCGTCATATATAAATTGTTGATGTTTGGGATAAGATTATTCAATCCGTCAATCATAGCATACATAATAAAATACATAGCTACAAACATTGCAACAGCCATTACAGCAAAGCGTTTGTACATTGCCAAAGAATGATTGGAATTATTTTCTTCACTCTTGTGGGTATGTTGCATTCCGTGTTGGTTTTTCATACTTTCCATAACAATTGCTTTTTATTTGTTATTTAATAGTTTCTTGTACACTGCCACAAGTAAGCATTTGAGAACCGTAATATGGATTTTTAACTGCTTCTTCTTTGCTTAACCAATTTGCACCTTTACCATTGTTATACATTGGGCAATGCTGATAGTAAACAGGTGTTTCTTGTTTTGATGCCTTAGCTAATTCGTACATATTCTTGGAAAGCAAAGCGAATGTTTCTCTTTGTTTTGCAACATCTTTAGAAGTGGAAATTTTTTCGGCATTTACTGTCAAGTCTTTCATTACTTTCATCCAAGTTGTATGTTCGTCAGTAGAAAGTTTTGCCATTTCTACCGCTTTGATAGCTTTTGCCAATTCGGCAGCTTTTGCCGATGAAGTACCTGCATCAGTTTTTACCAAAGCATCTTTCACTGAAAAATAATTGTCGAAAACGGCTTTAAGTTGTGTTGCATTTTGCGTTTCAGCGGTATTTTTTTTAGCCATATCGCTTTGGTTATGGTTGGCGTGTTCATTTTTCATATGCATACCCGCATCATTAGATTTTGCGACTGGCTTTAATTCTCTGCTGTACTGGCAACATCCAGGAAGTTTAGCATAAACATCATCAGGTGCTAAAAATTTTTCGCTATCGTAACCAGCCAAAGCAATTCGTTTCAATATTTCATCCTGATTTGTTTTTTTATCATCATAGTTGAGCGTAGCCATTTTGGTATCTTTATTCCATTCTACACTGGCTACCTTATTCACGTTTCCTGCTTTTTCGATAGTGGCTTTACACATACCGCAATTGCCGTAAATTTTTACGGTTTCTGTTTTCGCATTCTTGATTTGTGCGAAACTGTTTACTGATGATAGTAATACGCCAATTACCATCACTATTTTTGATAATGATTTCATTTTGAAAATTTTTAATTTAGTAAGATAAACAAAGATTGTGCGAAAACTAAATAGCTTTCGACAAGACATACCTGTGGCTAACAAGCCACCGTTTTAGCTTATTTTAGGCGGTTGCCAAATGGAAGAGTAGCCCGAAGAATAGTTGGCTTGTTTAAACCCGAATTTTTGCTTTTTAGTTTCGGCAAAAGGGGTTGTTATTTTTAAATCTATTGGTATTTGTAAACTAACAGAAGATGAAGAAGTACTACATCCACAAGAGCCGTGTTTACAATTGCCGTCGCAGTCGTGACCATCCTTACATTTTTTACAGGACTTGTCCTTGCAACTGTCTTTATGTTGAGATTTTTCAGATTTTTCTTTTGAGCAACTTTTTTGTTCTGTCTTAGCTGTTTTTTTTGCACAAGCATAGCTTATGCTTGGCATTAGGAAAAAGCCCAAACACAATAAGATGACAAAGCTGATATGTTTACTCAAATTTTTCAACACTACAAAATTATGAAATTATTTCTTTTAACTGCTATATTTTGCACTTTCTTAAATCTTCAACCTAAATTATATACTGCACTCTATAAGTTTTTTAGCGATTTCCGTTCCCTTGAAAGGGATACCTATTTAATTACTACCTTCAAATATTTCAAATGAAAATAATTAGATAGGCATCCCAAATAGAAAGTTATTTTATAGTCAGAGGCTCTATTTTAAAACCTGCTTTTTGTATCGTTTCGATAACTTGTTCCTCTGTAATTCCCGTCGATTTTACGGTCAATACCTTGTCTTTATTAGTTGTGTCCACTTCCCAATGGCAAATGCTATCAGCATTGTCTAAATGCGGTTTTACAGATGCTACACATCCGCCACAATTAATATTTGTTTTGAATTGAAGATTTTTATTTTCCATTTTTTTACTTTTTTAGAATGTTATTTATTGATACAAATTTCGGTACGATACCATTCTGTATTATTGCGGAATTTCTTATTTGATTTGTGAGATTTACTGTTTTACTTTTTCCATTTCAACCGCAGGCTGTTAGTTACTACGCTCACGCTACTCAATGCCATTGCTGCACCTGCAATCATCGGGTTTAATAGGAAACCGTTTATCGGATAGAGAATACCTGCCGCAATGGGAATACCTATTAAATTATAAATAAATGCCCAAAACAGATTTTGCTTAATGGTGGCTACGGTTTGTTTTGACAATTTTATTGCCTGCGGTATTTTAGTCAGGTCTGATGAAATGATGGTCATTTTGGCGACGTCCATTGCAATGTCCGAACCTTTGCCCATTGCTATACTCACATCGGCTGTTGCCAAAGCGGTACTGTCATTGATACCGTCCCCAACCATTGCCACTACTTTACCTTTACTTTGTAACTCTTTTACAAAATCGGCTTTGTGCTGTGGCAATACTTCTGCTTTGTAATGCTTAATGCCTGTTTGCTCTGCAATGGCTTTGGCAGTAGCTTCATTATCTCCGGTTAGCATATACAGGTCGATGCCCATATCCTGCATTTCTTTGATAGCCTGTACAGATGTTTCTTTAATCTTGTCTGATATGGCTAATACGGAAAGTGCCTGTTTGCTGTCGGCAAACCAAATAACAGTTTTCGATTGTTTGCCCCATTCATCGGCTTGATTTTGTAATTGTTCCGCAATACTGATATTGTTTTCTGCCAATAGTTTTTTATTGCCTACAAAATAGGTTTCGTTATTATGATTGGCTTTTGCTCCTTTACCTGTGATACTGTCAAATTGTGTTAAAGTTGTGGTTGTTGCTCCATCTAAGTGTTTTACCACCGCTTCTGCCAATGGGTGTTCCGATTGTTTTTCGATGCTTAATAAAATGTCTTTGGTCGCATCATCATTATTCAGCCATTGAACGCCTGTTACCTCTGGTTTTCCCTCTGTAATTGTTCCTGTTTTATCTAAAATAATGGCATCAACTTTTTTCGCTAATTCCAAACTTTCGGCATCTTTTATCAAAATACCTTTTTCAGCACCTTTGCCAACGCCAACCATTATAGCCGTAGGTGTAGCCAATCCCAAAGCACAAGGACAGGCAATAACCAATACCGTAACGGCTGCCAATAGCCCCTGAACAATTCCGTTATCGCCTCCTAAAACAAACCATAGGATAAATGTGAGAATGGCAATCCCTATCACAACCGGAACAAAGATACCAGCAATCTTATCTACCAATTTCTGTACAGGTGCTTTGCTTCCTTGTGCGTCCTGCACCATTTTGATGATATGGGCAAGCATTGTTTCTTTTCCTACTTTAACCGCTTTAAACTGGAAACTTCCTTTTTGGTTAATAGTTCCTGCAAATACTTTTTCGTTTTCGTTTTTCAATACAGGTACAGGTTCTCCGCTCAACATACTTTCATCAACGTAGGAACTACCCGAAGTTACCATACCGTCCACCGCAATTTTTTCGCCCGGCTTTACAAGAATAACATCGTCTGCATTTACTTCTTCAATAGCGGTCTGTTTTTCTGTTCCATCCGCTTGTATCACGATGACAGTTTTCGGCTGCAACCCCATTAACTTTTTAATAGCTGAAGAGGTATTGCCTTTGGCTTTTTCTTCCAACAGTTTCCCTAACAGGATGAATGCAATAATAACCGCCGCTGCTTCAAAATATACGTGGGCGTGTAATCCTCTTTGATGCCAAAAGTCGGCAAACAACATATTGAATACACTGAACAGATAGGCGATACCTGTACTCAATGCTACCAATGTATCCATATTGGCTGAACGGTGTTTTGTCTGCTTCCATGCATTGATAAAAAAATCCCTGCCCAACCACAATACAACAGGTGTAGAAAATGACCACATAATTTCGTTGGCATAAGGCATATCCATAAAAAACATACCTATCACTACTACCGGAAGAGAAAGTATAACCGCCCAAATGGTTTTAGTTTTTAGTTTTTGAAATTTTTGAGTGTGGATGGCTTCTAATGTTTCCTGCTGATTGGTTTCATCTTCAATCAACAAATCGTAACCGATGGACTGAACTGCTTTTTTCAGTTTGGCAGCATCGGTCATATTGGGAAGATACTCAACGGTAAGATTTCCCGTGGCAAAGTTTACAGAAGCGTTTACTACACCTGGTTCGTATTTAACGATGCTTTCAGCACTGCCCGCACAAGAAGCACAGGTCATACCCAAAACAGGAAAGGTGTTTTTTACAGTAGAAACGCCATAACCCAAATCTTTAATTACTTTTACCGCTTCGCCTACAACTTCTGTATTATTTACTGTAATGGCTGCCCTGCGGTTATTCAGTTCTACTTTGTGGGTTTCTATGCCTTTTACCTGTGCCAATCCTTTTTCAACGATTAATGCACAATGCTCGCTTTCTACATCTTCCAACGGAAGATAGATGATTTCTTTATTTTTATTTGTTGCCATTTTCGCTTGCTTTAATTAACAATACAAAATTGGCGATAATATGGATGGGAATTATTGTGGAATTATGGAATGGATTTGTAAGATTTACTTAGACCTTATCCAAAGGTTTTCTTTTATCATCCCGTATTTGCTTGAAATAGCTCGGTGTCAGTCCTGTTACTTTTTTGAATTGGTTGCTTAAATAAGCTACACTCGAATAGTTCAGACGAAAAGCAATTTCACTCAAAGACAGTTCATCATATACCAATAGCTCTTTTACCTTTTCTATTTTTTGGGCTATAAAGTATTTTTCAATGGTAGTACCCTCTATCTCCGAAAACAGGTTGGATAAATAATTATAATCGTGGTGTAATTGACTGCTTAACACATCTGAAAGATTGGTTTTGGCATCGTTGTTTTGATGATGAACCAACTCAATAATTATATTCTTTATTTTTTCGATAATTCTACTTTTCTTATCATCAATGAGTTCAAACCCTAATAAAACTAAGGCTTTATCCAATTTATTTTTTTCTTCGGCTGTAGGTTCTTTGCTAAGTACTACTTCTCCAAGTTTTATGTTCTTTACGTTTAAACCCAACTTGTCCAATTCATTTTGTACCACCATAATACAGCGGTTGCAAACCATATTTTTTATAAAGAGTATATTCATTCCTTACTCACATTTATATTCATATCAAACTAATGCACAAATTTACGATTTAAGTTGAACTGAACGTTGTTTAAAACTTCATTCGTTGTATTCTTACTGCATTCAATATAGCCAATAATGCCACACCTACATCAGCAAATACGGCTTCCCACATTGTGGCTAATCCACCTGCACCAAGTATCAATACAATGGCTTTCACTCCAAATGCTAAAGCGATATTTTGCCAAACTATTTTCTTTGTCTGTTTACCGATATTGATTGCCATTGGTATTTTACTCGGCTTATCGTCTTGTATTACTACATCGGCGGTTTCAATAGTAGCATCGCTTCCCAAACCACCCATTGCAATACCCACATCACTTAATGCTACAACAGGTGCATCATTCACACCGTCCCCGACAAAGGCAACGCTTTCATTTTTGGCTTTTATCTCTTTGACTTTGTTTACTTTGTCTTCGGGTAATAAATCGCCAAACGCATTATTGATACCCAATTTTTCTGCAACAAATTTTACTACCGTAGCTTTATCGCCACTCAACATTGTAGTTTTTACATTGAGTGATTTTAGTTTTTCAATCGTAATTTGGGCATCTTCTTTTATGGTGTCTGCAATAGTGATATAGCCTACAAATTTTTTATAATAAGCCACTGCAATTACGGTGTAAACAATACTATTCGGGTCAATGCCGTAAGCGATAGAAAATTTATTCATCAGCTTAAAATTTCCTACCAAGAGTTCTTTTCCGTTTACACTGGCTTTTAATCCGTGTCCTGCTATTTCTTCTACATTTTGCAATGGGATATTATGGTTTACAGCACCAACATATTCTTGAATGGCAGTTGCTACGGGGTGCGTGCTGTGGCTTTCCAAAGCGTTGACCATTTGCAGAGTTTCAGCCTGATTAAATGCTGCATCAAAAACAACTTCTTGCACTTTAAAAACACCCTCTGTCATTGTACCTGTCTTGTCCATTACCACGTTTTGGATATTGGCAAGTGCATCTAAAAAATTGCCTCCTTTAAACAGTATTCCGTTTTTGCTCGCTGCACCAATTCCACCAAAATAGCCTAACGGAATACTTATCACTAATGCACAAGGACACGATATAACCAAAAATACCAATGCCCTGTACAACCAATCCGAAAACTGATAATCGGCAACGAAAAAGTAAGGCAGTACACAAATGGCAACGGCTAACAGCACTACGATAGGTGTATAAATTTTTGCAAACTTCCTGATGAATAACTCTGTGGGTGCTTTTTGAGAAGTGGCATTTTGTACCAATTCTAAAATCTTGCTCAACTTACTATCTGTATATGCTGTGGTCACTCTTACCTGTGAAACGGTGTTCAGGTTTATCATTCCTGCTAATACGGTTTCTCCTTTTGATTTAGTATCTGGTTTGCTCTCTCCTGTGAGTGCAGATGTGTTGAAAGATGCTTTTTCGGATAATAATTCTCCGTCCAATCCTAATTTTTCGCCCGACTTTAATTGTATAATCTCGCCAATAGCAACCGTTTCCGCTTTTACAACTTTTGGCTGATTATCTTGTAAAATTGTAACTTCATCAGGTCGTTGGTCAAGCAAAGATTTGATGTTTGTTTTAGCTCTCTTTACTGCCAATGTTTGAAAGACTTCGCCAACGGTATAAAACAGCATTACCGCAACACCCTCTGGATATTCGCCAATGGTAAAAGCCCCGATTGTAGCAATACTCATCAATAAAAATTCTGAAAATATCTCTCCTTTACCGTTGCTTTCAAACGCTTCTTTTATTACAGGTAAACCAACAGGCATATAGGCTACGGCATACCAAACAATCCTTATCCAACCTGTAAACCATTCGGGTTTCAGGACATTATCAAAGTAAATGGCTATGAGTAACAGTATTAATGAAATAATGCTTGGCAAAAACATTTTAATAGTGCTGTTTTTACTAATTTCCCTGCTGTGTTTGATGGTGTTATCCTTTTTTTCAACTGAACAACAGGTATCATCTATCATCTCTTTTGCACCTGCATTGGTGTATATTTTTTCTTCTTGTGTACAACAAAGCTGTTTACCGTCTTTGTCGTATATATGTTTATGTTCCATTGTCAAGTTTATTTAATGATTATTTTCACTTGTTTTATAGTCTAAATTTTATTCCTCCGTTAATTACAAATCCGTCTAATGGTGCATAGATGTCTTTAAAAACAGGGTTGGTTATTGTACCTGTATAAATGTTGTCGAAACGTGTCTGTCTTGTATCAAAGAAATTTTCAAAGTTGATGTACAAAGAAAACCGTTCCCAAATTTTTTCAGCCATAAAGCCACATATAACATAGTCTTTTCCTGTTGTTCCGTCATTGAGCTTTTGCGGACTAAAATAATAGGCTTCCAAACCGATTTTCCATTTATCCTCTATTTCATACATAAGTACAGAGTTAATGCGGTGTTTTGGTGTTAGTGGATTTTCGGTATTTGTTCCGTTTTCAATCAATCGGGTATCGGTAAAAGTGTAGCCCAAAAACAATTTAAAATCATCATAACCGATTTTGATATTTGTTTCTGTTCCTTTGGTATGAATGTAGCCCGATGAATTGATGAACTGATAAACGTTTGCAGATGTATTTTGAAGCAACAAAGGGTTATCCAAATAGGTGTAAAAGAATAAATGATTTATGCTAAATGTCCAATCATCGCCAATATTAGTACGGTAATTTATGTCAGCATTTGCTCCGTAGCTCTTTTCTAATTTATTGGTATTATCATCAATAGGCATTACGTTTTGATATTGTATGCGTTCGCTTTCTTCGGTAAAAATGGTTGGTGTTTTGTAGCCAAATCCGCCCCCGATACGTGAAGTCAATCCGTTTGCAATCTTAAACAATGCCGATACTCTTGGCAAAAAAACAGCTCCATAATCTATCACGTAATCTGTTCTTAAACCTGTCTCTAATTGAAGCCAATCCGTAGCCTTAAAAGAATTTTGAACGAAAGCCCCGAATGTGGTTTGGTTGTAATCTCTCAAAGGAAATGCGGTAATCTGCTTTTCTTTAAAATTGTCCGTCCAAACATTAACGCCTGTTACCCATTCTGATTTTTCTTTGCTGTGGGTATAGCTTGCTTCCGTAAAAGTGGCTGTTTGTGTTCCCTCAAACTCGTAATTGGGAATAGCTGTATTGCGGTTAAAATAACTTACGCTGTTCTTTATCTGTACAAAACTGTTTTCGTTTACAGTATGGTCAAAAACAAATTGGGTAGAATAGCGTTGTGTTTTGTTTTCTTCAAAATATTGGTGTGTGTTATCGCCTTTGCCTTTGATGTAAAGCATATCGCCACCCAAACGGTTTTCAATGGTGGTGTTAATACCAAAGTTCATTTTTGTTTTATCATTGAAGTAAACAAATAATTTAGGGTTCAGTACATACCTTTCAAATTTAGGAATGGCAGAAAGCCCGATTTGTGCAGGGTCGTAAGCTCCATTACGATTATGCGAAGCAAATATTGTTGTTCCGATTTTCTTAAACTTCTGTCCGTAAAAACCGTTGATGTCTAAACCTCTGCCCGATGTTCCGTTTAAATGAAAACGCAAATCCCTTTCTTCCGTTGGTGTCTTGGAAATCAGGTTTACCAAACCTGCTATTGCTCCACCACCGTACAGCGTAGATGTTGAACCCTTAATAACTTCAACCTGCTTTAAGTCAAGCGGTGGAATTTGCAACAAGCCTAACCCACTTGAAGCACCCGAATAAATAGGAAAACCGTCTTTTAAAATTTGCGTATATCGTCCGTCAAGCCCTTGAATACGAATACTTGCGTTGGCACTTGTGGGCGATGTGGTTTGTACGTGAATACCTGTACTCTCACTCAAAAGCATACGAATATCCCCTGCTTTCATATTGCCTTTTTCGTCTAACTCCTCACTTCCTATAAACTCAATGCGTGTAGGGATATTTTGTATAGTTCTTGTACTTCTTGTTGATGAAATAACAATACCGTCTAACTCCGTTGAACTTTCATAAAGTAAAATCTCAATCGGGGTTGTATCTGCTAACGGAAAATTAAAGCTGTCGGTACGTTGGGCAAAACCAATATAACTAAATTGAATTTCCTGTAAACCGTTTGGAATACCTGTTAATATGATTTGTCCGTTTTCGTCTGAAGTTGTTGCGATTGTAGTTCCTGTAACCTGTGCGGTTACGCCCATTAAAAGCTCTTTTTTTTCACTGTCTTTTATTACAGCTTTGAACGTATTTTGTGCATATACACAAAGGTTGAATGTCATAAATAATGACACAATGAATATTTTTTTCATTGAAAAAATAATGCTTAATATGAATAAATGAATGATAGCGGTGCTATGCACCGCAGGTAATAAACTGTGCTGAAAGCACTACATATTAAACAAGCTGTGGGGGATGCCAAACGGAAAAGGGAAAATCAGAAACAGGCGGTGTTGGCATTGTCCCTAATTTTCTTTGCGGTTCTTTTACTGAATGTGTAGCCGAAAAATGAAAAGTAGTTAAAACAAATCCTGTACAGGTGTTACAGCTAAAAAATGGCGAACAACAACCTTTATTGCAATCTTGGTCTTCCTGTCCGTTTTGTCTTTGCTCGGTTGTCTGCTCCTGCATACATTTATCTTCAATAAAAGTCGGTACTGCTGATAACAGCATTACATAGACGGCTAATATTAAAGATATAAATTTCATTTTGCTAAGATATTAAAAATTAGTTTTCAAATATCTATTCGTGATTTATGCCTTATAAGTATTTTTATTTATAATATTTCTTCTTCAACCACAAGCTTGCCCTGACCAATAATATGAGTACCGGAACTTCCACAAGTGGACCGATAACGCCCACAAATGCCTGTGGTGAATGAATACCGAAAACCGCTATGGCTACGGCTATTGCCAATTCAAAATTGTTTCCTGTGGCTGTAAATGCGATGGATGCGTTTTTGTCGTAAGGAACTTTAAGGGATTTATTGATAAAGAAGCTCACAAAAAACATCAGTACAAAATAGATGATTAAGGGTATAGCCATTTTTACCACGTCCATTGGCAACTCCAATATTTTATCGCCTTTCAAACTGAACATTAATACTATCGTAAACAGTAAAGCATACAATGTAATGGGCGATATTCGGGGTACAAATTTTCTGTTATACCATTCTATACCTTTTAATTTTACAAGGAAGTAACGACTTAGAAAACCTGCCAAGAATGGAATGCCTAAATATATTAATACACTTTCGGTAACATCTTTCATTGATACGCTTACATTGAAATTGGCTAACCCCAATTTTGCAGGTAATATGTTGATGAATAACCAAACTAAAAAGCTGTAAGTAAATATCTGGAAGATGCTGTTTAATGCAACTAACATAGCTGTATATTCTCTGTTTGCTTTAGCTAAGTCACTCCAAACGATTACCATTGCGATACATCTTGCCAAACCTATCAGTATCAACCCTGTCATATAATCGGGTTCATTCCGTAAAAACAAAACAGCTAATCCGAACATCAGCACTGTACCGATAACCCAATTCAGCAATAAGGATATACCGATTACTTTTTTATCCTTAAATGCCATAGGCAATAATGAATAATCCACTTTTGCCAATGGCGGGTACATCATTAGTATCAGACCTATTGCCAAAGGAATGTTTGTAGTGCCTACGGATAGGACATCCGTAATTTTTGATATACCCGGAAAGAAATATCCCAATCCTATGCCTACTGCCATTGCAAGGAATATCCATAAGGTTAGGTAACGGTCAAGAAATTTTAGTTTTGGTTGCATTGGTTATTGGCTGATTTTTGAAAAGACATAAAACATTTCGGTTGCTATCTGCAAACTTCTTTCTGCATATGCATTTGTTTGCCCCGGCGTATTGTCTGAAATTTTAGGGTCTTCAAATGTGATAGGTATTCTTTTTTCAGCACCTGCAATAAAAGGGCATCCGCCATCTGCCTGTGAACAGGTCATAATAGCTGCAAATGCTGATACAGGATTGAACGGGCTATCGTATTTTTTTGAAAAGCCGATAATTGGCAAAGAATTATCGCTGTATTTTATGGCATATACAGGATTGTTGGTATCTGCTATTTTGAAAATGTTAAAACCCTGATGGTTCAATGTTTCTGCCACTTTCGGGAATAATGCTGTTTCCTCTGTACCGCCTGAATAACAATGTACATTGAGGATAGCATAGTGTGCTGATGCCACCTGTGCCCAAACCTGCGATAAATGGCTTCTTCGGGAATTGTGGGTACAAATAAAATTGATATTTATTTCCTGTCTATTGATTACTTTTTGCTGTACAAAATCTATCAGCGGTTGTAATGTGTTTTTTCGTTCCTCACTGATATTTTGAAAAGTAGTAACATTGTTTATTGTTTCAACTAAATTCTTATACATTTTGATTGATTTATAGGGTTTAACAACATCCTGAATTAGGTGTACACGCATTATTCAACGCCGATAATTTTATTTTTTGTTTTTCGGCAGGAATGCCACAGGCATCATTTGCCAAGCAAGCCGTTGTTTTACTTTTTAGTACGAATGTTTTTCCGTTGAAATCCAAATCATATTTTCCGATAGTATCACTTTGGTATTCTACTTCGATTTCAGCATCTTCAATACCTAATTTTTCTTCGGATAATTTGATGATATTTAATAGTTTGGTTGGCTTTAGTCTATGTTCAAAATCGTTAGCATTCCATAATTGGAAATTGACAACTTTTTCATTTCTGATGGTTCCGCCACAATCAATAAAATTTTTATTGATTTGTCCCACTTCGGTAACGTGGAAATGTTCCGGTACAAATGTTCCGTTCTCTAATTGAAATTCAACATTCTCTAATGTTGGTAGGATTTCTTTAATTTCTGATAGTTTCATTGTTTTTGTATTATTGTTATATAGTAATATTGCGATTATTATAAGCAAATTTTTAGCAACATTTAAAGTTCAACTTATTAAAATAGAAATTGAATTTTGGGAAATAAACCAAAATATGTAACAGGCTTATAAGCACTGCTCCGGGTAAAAGGTTTATAGCTATAGTTCTAAATGTATGAAAGCTCTCTATCTGCTGAAAATTATTAGCTAATGTAATTCCGTTGCTGTCAAGGTTTA
Organism: Pedobacter paludisoli; assembly: GCF_052344095.1. Taxonomy (GTDB): domain Bacteria; phylum Bacteroidota; class Bacteroidia; order Sphingobacteriales; family Sphingobacteriaceae; genus Pedobacter. The sequence continues at coordinate 424,485 of NZ_CP179926.1, forward strand.
TTTTAATGACTAAAAATACCGCTATACTTGCGAAATGAAAACCGTTTACCAACAGGTGTAAAATGTATTCCCAACGTGGCAAACCTCCAATAAATTTACGGCTGTCTTTTTCTAAATAAGCATCAACAATCAATGTGATAATATCAGCTACTACCAACGCTGCACCAAATAAAAATAAGCTATTATTTTCTATGTTGATGAATAATGAAACGAGAATACCTGTAAACAGAATTGCTCTTACGGTATGCGTAAGATGTTCAAATTTACTTTCCTTATGTTCGTACAAACGGTATTTGTACAGATGCAGAAATACACCGTCAAACAATGCAAGAAAAGAATAAGCTATGAGCAATACTATTGAAATGATAAATGCGATTTCCATACGATTAGCAACATTTTTGATTGGTTACGGTAAAGATGATTTTTGAAAAATATTCTTTCAGTAAATCAAAGGTTTTTTCATTGATGCAGTAGCAAATAGAATTACCTTCAATATTTCCCTTTATCAATCCTGCGTTTTTTAATTCTTTCAAATGCTGCGAAACGGTAGGCTGTGCCAAGGGAAGTTCATCAACTATATCGCTGCATATACAGGCATTCACTTTTAGGAGATACTCTATAATGGCTATTCTTGCCGGATGCCCCAACGCTTTTGCGATAATCGCAATTTGGTTTTGCTGATCTGTAAAATGGTCTGTTTTGCTTGCTCCCATTGTTTCGATATTTTAATATCGCAATATTACGATATTATTTCTAAATACACAAGCAATTTGAGAAAATTATCCCTCTTGCACTTAATGCTGCAAGTTCGGGTCGTTCTTGATCCGTTCTATTTCGCTTTCCACAATATGCAGGATGTCTGATTTTATCTGACGGTAATTGCTTTCAATTTCCTGTTTCATTTTATCTTCTCCCTGTTCATTAACAAAGGATAGGATTTCCGGTATCTTCTGATATACTTTAGTTTCTGCGGCAACTTTTTCATTGTCCACTACAATTTCAGCGTGAAAGATTTTTTGCTCAATACGTTCATCAAAATTATCTGATACCGAACCGACAAACATACCTTGTGTAAGTGTTGAGATTTTAGAAGCCGGAATAAGGCTGTCTAACTGTGTGGAGATAGAGGTAGATTTATCATTCCTGTTAATCGTCATACTTTGGCGTTTCTGCAATACTTTTCCGAAACGTTCCGAAAGGCTCTTTGCCGTTTCGCCAACTACCTGCCCGGAGAAAATATTACCAACGGTATTTTGAATTACCTTACTTTCCTTGTCGCCATAATCCCTTGTTAATTGCGAAAAATCCTGAAAGCCCAAACATACAGCCACCTTATTACTTCTCGCTGTTGCGATAAGATTATCCAGTCCCCTAAAATAAATTGTGGGCAGCTCATCTATGATTACTGAACTCTTTAATTGCCCTTTTTTGTTGATGAGCTTAACAATACGGGAATTGTACAAACCCAATGCTGCGGAGTAGATATTTTGGCGGTCGGGATTATTACCCACGCACAAAATTTTAGGCTCTTTTGGGTTATTGATGTCGAGCGTAAAGTCATCGCCAGTCATAACCCAATACAACTGCGGGCTAATCATTCTTGACAAAGGGATTTTTGCCGATGCAATCTGTCCCTGCAATTGGTCTTGTGCGCCACCTTGCCAGGCATCCATAAACGGAGAAAGATAGTTTTCCAAATCGGAATATGAGGTCAGAATGGTAAATACGTCCGAATACTTTTTATTCAGCAATTCAATGGCGTGCGGGAATGTACAATACTTACCATCCTCATAGATTTTCAGATACCAAATAATGGCAGCCAATAGGATAATTGGGCTTTCCACGAAAAAATCCCCTTGCTTCTGTATCCAGCTACGGTTGAGGTTCAGCATTATGGTGTAAGCCGCTTCGTAAGCGTCGGAAATGTCTGTCATAAAATCGGGATTGAGTGGATTGCACCTATGGCTCTTGCGTGGGTCATCGAAATTTATCACATAGAATTTTGGTTGAACTTTGTACTTATCCCGATGCTTCAATAAATGATTGTAGGCAATGGTGGAAAGGTCGTCAAATTTAAAATCATATATATACATACTAAAGCCTTTCTCAATCTGCTGCTTGATGTAGTTGTTTACGATGGCATAAGATTTACCGGAACCCGGAGTACCCAACACGATTGATGCCCTGAAAGGATTTACAATGTTTATCCAACCGTTGTTCCATTTGCCTTTGTAGTAAAATTTGGTGGGCAGGTTAACGGAATATTCATTTTCCATCAGCTTTGTTTCCTGTTGAAAGCTCTCGTTCTCGTTGTTGAAAACATCGTCCATTAAGTTGGTACGAAGCAAGCGGCTCATCCATACGCCCGCCATCAGCAAAGCAATATAACCTAACGAGATAGTAAGGATATACAGAAATGTGCCTATTATCGGAGATAGCTTTAACAACGGCGTGTTCAGAAAGAACAGCACAAAACCAACGCCCAAAGCCACGTAGATTTTAGCCCAGGTTATCTTCTCATTCTTTACGCCTTTCGTTCCCAAACAACTCAAAGCAAGCAAAACCAAAGCGAACGCCTTGGTATAAAGGGTATGTGAAAACAAGCCCGCCGTCCGGTCGAAATTGCCTAATATCTTGTTGATTATTTCCAACGTCCAACCACGTTCTAAAAAGAACCCGTAGCAGAACCAATAAAGGTGCATCAGCACCAAAAGAATACTGACTGCCCGCATAAAAGCCATTATTTTGGCTAAACCTCTTAAATCGTCTTCTCCCTGCATTCTTTTTTAGTTTTAATGTTCGGGCGTGAATTTAAAGGCTCTACACAGCGGCTATAAGAATGTGGCAGTCAATGGCGGTGCGTGGCAGTGTTTGGCGAAGTGATAAGAGTTGTAGCTTCTATGATCCTTTTGTATCGTAACATTTATGAAGCATCCAAATAAAAAATACTTTTAGTTGCTCTTCTGTTTTCTGTCCGTCAGCAACATTTTTTGTCCTGCTGAATTGGTGGACAAGGAACACTTCCGTAACTACAATAAACACAACAGTCTCCTTGTTTTGGTTTAAGAACTTGTTTGCATTTTTCACATTCGTAGAAATATTGGCAAGCGTCTGTCGGCATTGTTTCTTCTTTCTTGTGTCCGCAGTTGGGGCAAGTAATTGTTGATTGCAATATGATTTCCATTTGGTTTTATTTTTTGTCGGTTACAGAATATCCTGTTGAGTTAATTGCTTTTTCGACCTCAGAAATATTCGTTTTTGAGTTGTCAAATTCCACGATTGCGTTTCCTTTTTCGTATGAGGCGTTTGAACTTATTATTCCTGTCAATTTATTTACTTCGTGATTTACGTGTTCGCCACAACTTGCACAAGTCATTCCGCTAATCGTAAATTCTACTTTTTGAATATTGGATTTGTCCACCGCTATAATTTGCTTTTCTGTCTTTGGGTAGAAAATGCTTGAGTAGTATGGAAAGGCAAGCATTACGATTGCAAATGCTGTTACAATTCCTAAAAACCTGAACTCGATTAATAAAACACTGCCAATTGGTTAGTTTTGACCGTTTCATATTTTAAAGAAGGCTTTTTAGGAAGAAAATTATACGCAATTATTCCAGCAATAATATTTGATAAAAAGTTCGTAAATGAACGATGTCTTGAATGTTCAATTTGGCATATATTTTTAAGTTCATCATTAACGGTTTCAATTATGGACCGTTTACGAAGTAAAATTTTATCACTCATTTGCATTAAACTGTTCTTCATATTGTTGCGAATATTTGTAATTAGCTGGATTCCGTCAACAAACAATAACTGAGTAAGTTTTTCGCTTATGTACCCTTTATCGCCAAATAATTTGCCAAAAATAGCATTTAAAAAGCCTTCGTTTTTTAATGGTTCTCTATCGTCAACATTGGCTTGAGTTACCGCAAAGCTTAACAATTCGCCCTTATCATTGATAATAATATGGAGTTTAAAGCCATGAAACCATCCCATTGTGGATTTTCCTGTAGCGGCTGTATCTTTAAAAACCTTATTTCTATTGATTCTTTTATTTTTGCATATTCTAATTGGTGTTGAATCTACAAAGGAAATTCCGGTACATTTTCCCAAACAACAAGTTTTTGCAAAAATGGTCATTGGTAAAAGAACACTCTGCATTAATTCTAAAAAACGATTATACGAAACGGTATTTGGAAATTCATTTTGCATATGTTTTTGAACATAAAAAACGTAATAATGCTTGAAACAACGAAAACCACTAAGATGAAAAAGCAAGTAGATTGTAATTACTTCTGATTTTGACATCACAGAAGGACGTTTAGAAGGCTTTCCTAGTAAAAAAGGTTGTGTCGTTTTATCGAAATCTTTACAAAACTCATCAACTATAGAGAAAATATCAGTAATTTTATCAAAACAAATCATAAGGCGAAATTCGGTTAAATATTTGATTGTCAGAAAATTAAATATACTGAATTTTGCCTTTTTTCGCAATATTTTCAGCCTGAATTATTAATCGAGTTCAGGTTAAAAACATTTTTGACTGAATGAATTTTGGTTTTTCTTCTGTCTCACAATTGCAATCTATCTGCTTTTTGGGTTTCAACTTTTGATACCAAGCAAAACCAAGAACCAAAATTGTCAACCCGATAAAATAGGGTCGAAAAGGTTCAAGCCAAGAAAAAGTGGAAGCAAGACCGCTTGTTCCTGCAATAAGAGCCAATACTGGTGTGATGCAACAAAGAGAAGCTGCAATTGTAGTCAAAAGTCCTGCACCAATTAATTTTTTGTCAGTTTTCATATTGTTTCTAATATTTTGTTTTCGTCAAGTATTTTGAAAAATGGTTTCAGCATTTTTTCATACTCTTTAGTCAGTGAGTGAAAAATAGTTTGAGCTTCTCGTTCGGTTTCAATAAGTTTTCTGTCTTTGAGTTTCCGCAAGTGTTGTGAAACCGCTGAAATTGTCATACCAAGAATATCACTTATATCACAAACACAAAGTCGTTTTTCTTCATAAAGTAGAAAGAGTATTTTCAGTCTTACATTGTTTCCCGCTAATTCAAGTCCGTTCGATAAATAGTCAAAAGAACCGTTGAGTTCTGAAACTCGGTCTTTACAGCGGTTTATTTGTTTAATGTCTGCTTGTTGTCGTATGCAAGAATTATTGTCCATAGCACAAAGATAGTCAATTTGTTTATTTAAGCAATTACTTAAATACAACTCAAATTCTTTCAGAATTATAAAGTGACAGCTCAATAAATCTTTTTAAAAACAGATTTTTAATTCCAAAATCTGACCTCTTACAGTCTTCTTTTTTTTTCTTCTTCATTTTGTTAGCAAAATCCTGTTCCTCGTAATCATCGCCCTGTGCTTCGGGTAACAAACCGCCAAATGCCTCAATCAAACCGTCTTCGTGTTTTTCAGTAGTATTCAGGAAGTCGAACAAATGATGAGGTTCTTCCGCAGGAAGATCTGCATCATTTGATGTGGATGTTTTTGGAAGTTGTACGACAGGTTCTTTAATCTCCGGTTTGATATTATTGTTCCAATAATCATTAAAGGTATTGGCAGAAAGTTCCTTTGCTAAGCGTGAACCGTTCCAAACCGCCTTTGAATTGTGGTCTATGAAAGTGATACCATAAATACGACCTGTATCGTTCCGGCGGACCACTACATTAATGCCCTGTTCACTCAACTGCTTTTTAAAAGCCTGCTCATCATTTGTGGATTTCAGAGCAATAGAAATTGCAGCTTTTAGGGTCTGCTTACTTGGGTGGTCTTTTAAATCCTCTTTGCATTTTGCAAAATGCAGTTCCAAAGCCGGAAGCCCTGCATTTTTACCAAACAACGAAGCCTTGAACGGATGCCCGGCTCTTTCGCCTTTCTCGTTTAAAGGAATATATAATAAGCCTTGCCGCATTTTTCCCTGCAATTCGCCCTCCACTTTTTCGGTGGTAACATTAAACAGGGAAAGCAAGGCATTGTATTCGCCCAAAGTCTGAAACTTATAATAATTCGGTAGGTGGCGGACAACCGAAGCGATTTGGCTTTTCACATCGCCTGCCCGATAATCTACCGGACGGAAAATCTTGTCGTTCTGCTTGTGTTCTTTATCGGTTGCGGGTATCAAGCCGTGTTGTCTTTCCAGTTCACGGCACACATTCATAGACCGCATTTTCTCGAATTTGTCCGAAATCTTTTTGCCCTGCTCGTCCACGCAAACCGATACAATGTGTATATGGCTGCGGTCGATATCGGTATGTTTGAATACCACAAAAGGCTGTTCGCCGTAGCCCATTTCCCGCATATATTCTTCCGCCATTTGCCGAAACCTGTCATCGCTAACCTTATCTTTCGGGTCGGGATTGAGCGAAATATGCAACGTATGCTTTTCCGTATTGCGGTTGGCAATCAGGTAAGGTGCAAAAGATTGTGCTAATTGTGCAACAGTATATGCTCCAGTTGGCGTTTCGATTATCTTATTTGCGAACAGAATTTTCCCGTTTTCATTCTCTACTTTGAGCTGATTGTACGCCAATGCACCGTATAAATTCCCGCTTCTGCCAATCTTTGCTATCATCTGTACTGCTATTTTTTCAGGTTCTTTGCTTCAAATTCTTCGGTTATCTGAATGATTTTTTGGCATAGCATCGCCATTTCAGCCGTTTGTTTTTCCAATTTGTACAGGAACGCTGCGGCTTTTTTCTCCGAAAAATTCTTGTACAACAGCTTTACAATCTGGTTATAGTTTACACCTATGGAGCGAAACTGGCTGTGAAAAGAAGTCAGTCGCATATAAAAATCAACTGTTCCTTTGTCAATTTTAACCGATTTCATTTCCTTACTAAACAGCAGGGAAATAATAAACTTTGCTTTATTGGGCATTCCCGATGCTTCAAAAAGCGATAAAAGTTTGGCGTTTTCTTCGTCTGTAAGGCGGAAAACGTGGCGATGGATGCTTGGGTCGGTCTTAGCTCTCCGTCCGCCCTTATTCTGTTTTTTGTTATTGTTCTCGTTCATCACTAATCCATTTTTAAATCCACACAAAACGCTGACTTCGGAAGACGTTTTTTAAGCTCCCAGCAGGGCAAGTTGTTTTGAGGCACTAACTCGGTTTCGAGTGCCTCAAAACACAACTTGCCGTGTTCAGTTGAACACAAAAATCCGCCCTGCGGGACGGATTAAATGTAAGAGGGAAAAACGGCTCGATACCGTTCCCGTTACCCTCCAATTTGTCAAAAGTCTTTTGCATAAATCCATTAATAAAAATCATTTTACAAAGTAAAGCTCTGTTTACGATAGCATTGCACAGTACCACGGTGCCAAACACTGCCTCTGAAAGCCAAACACTGCCACCACTATACAATCGAATGGATTTGATTGGTTCTTTGTCCTTGAATGTTGGCAGGAAGACAGGCTGCCCATACTTCAGGAACACGAGATTGTACACATTCAAGACAACAGGTTCTCCAGCCTGCCTGACAGCAGGAATGCAAGAAAACATGAGCGCAGGAATGACGGAAAGTCTGCTATCCGAATATCATGTCCGCCTGAGCGACGGAATGACTGACGGAGCAGAAGAAAGGAAGGTGGCAAGCCTGCCTGATAAGATGCCTGAATGAAAGCATTACTGCTGTACCGCAAAGTAGCTGGCAATCACAAATTCCGGCAGGCAAGCCTGATAGCTGTCCTGCAAGAAAGACAGCACGAAATCAGGACTGAACAGCTGAAAGCTAGCAAGCCTGAAAACAATATGATGTAAACTTTAAATTTTAAAAATATGGACACAAAAAAGAAACCTCTGTTTATCGCCTTTTCCTCTCAAAAAGGAGGAGTTGGCAAAAGCACATTTACCACACTTGTTGCCAGTACGATGCACTATCGATTGGGCTACAACGTAGCTGTATTTGATGCAGATTTTCCGCAGCACAGCCTTATAAAAATGAAGGCCCGTGATCTGGCAATGGTAATGGAAAATGAGGCATTGAAAAAACTGGCGTATAAGCAGTTTACCACTATCAACAAAAAAGCTTATTCAATTACACAGCACAGAGCTGATAGTGTATTGGATGCAGCACACGAATTTGTAACGGCTTCTGCTGTTCCGGTTGATGTGATATTCTTTGACCTGCCCGGAACCGTAAATACGCCCGGCATACTGAAAGCGTTGGCAGGAATGCACCACATTTTTACGCCTATTACCGCAGACCGTGTAGTAATGGAAAGTACCCTCATTTTCACACAGCTTTTGCAGGATGTGATTATGAAAAAAGGCGAAACGTCCATAGAAACCATTAACCTGTTTTGGAACCAGGTGGATGGCAGAGAAAGCACGCCTTTATATGATGTGTATAATCAACTTATAGAGCAATTGGGATTAAGCCTAATGCAAAGTCAAGTCAAGAACAGTACTCGTTTTCGCAAAGAAAGCGAAGCAGATAGCAAAACGGTGTTCCGTTCTACAGTAATGGCTCCAGATGAACGATTGATGAAAGTCTGCCAGTTAGATCTGTTCATCAACGAATTTTTAAAAATCATTCAATTATAAAAATATGGAGAAAGATAATAAAAGAAAAGTCACGCCGGATATCAACGAAGAGTTGATGATGAACTTGATGGTTGACGGCATTAAAAAAGATGGCATACAGCTTCCGCCCGAACCTGTCGAAGAGCAGCAAAAGGAAGCAGTAAAACAAGACGAATTACAACAAAGTAAGCCTGTACAACGGGAACGAAACCGCACAAAGAAAACTCTTGACGGAAGCTACGGCGAACACTTTTTGAAAACGCATTCAATGACAAAGCGTGGAGATAAAAGTATTTATATCCGGCAGGAATACCACGAACGGTTATCCCGAATTGTACAGGTCATTGGTAAAGATGAGATACCCCTGTATGCCTACCTGGACAATATATTGGAGCATCATTTTGAACTATTTGAAAAAGCAATTACTGATGATTTTAATGAGAAGTTTAAACCCATTTTTTAAAGCATTTGATTATGGAAACATTAATTGTTATTTGCCTGCTTATTGTCATTGCTTTACTTCTGCAGGACAAGATTGTCATTAAAAAAAAGTCGGAACAAAAACCGAAACAGGAAAAAATTAATCCGAACCTGCCTGATATTATGGGGCAGCCCAAGTCAGTAAGAAGCCTTTCAGCGCCAAACACTGCCAATGAAAGCCAAATTGAGGAACAGGAGATAAACCCTGATAATTTAGACATAGAATACGACGAGAATGAAAACGTCGGAATTCAAATTCCGCAGGAAGAGCTGGACAAAGTTTTCAGAAATATACCTGATTTGGAGGAAGAGGAAGAAGAATGGAACAGGTACGGAATATCCGGTGGCGATAACAGTCTTGCCCAAGGGGTTACCTATGACGAACTAAGCTCCGTAGGAGCGTTGCTCCAAAAAGAGAATTTGGAACAATCCCAAAAGGAAACAGCGGTAGCGATAGTTCAAAGATTACAAGGAACTGAATTATTCAGCCTGCTGGAAAATTCCATTGAGGGTGCATCCCGAAAAATTGCCGAGCTTTTGGACAGCACACTCTCATCTGAAACGGAAGCCGGTTCTTCCACATTGCGGAAAAATGATTTGAGTGATTTTGACATTGGGGAGTTTGTGTGAACAAACTCCCTTTTTTTGAATAGGCTGTAAAATGTAAAGAATCATCTATTAATCAGCATATAAAAATACATACTTATTTAAAAAAAACGGAAAGTATTTCGTTTAATTGGAATTTTTATTAAAAAAATGGAAATTAAATTTGAATATTGGAAATATATTTCTAAATTTGCTTTTGTAAATAAGAAACAACTAAGCAAATGCTAAAATACTTCAATATAATACAAGCTTTAAGTCGATCAGCTCTAACAACACCTAACGAAGCTATTATGCATCAGATTAAGAGACTGAAAGAAAGTCTTGAAAAAGATGGTTTTATCAAGGAGGCAAAATCGCTTGAGGCTATGCTAAGCACTTCCGAATCATCCTTTAATATGGCGCCAAGTAAGATTCAGAAATCTTTTGTCGTGTTAAAGGGCGAAGAATTAACAATAAAAACTTCTATTCCTGTAGATAAGGAAACATCAACACCTTTAGCTGAGGTTTTTTTTCCTGATAATCTTCCAGAGGCAGCTCCAGTGTTCGATGAAAATATTCAGCTTGCAATTCAATCAATTGTTAATGAATGGAGCAAATTTGATCAACTGATGGAAATCAATGCCACACCTGCAAGTTCATGCTTGATTTACGGAGCACCAGGAACAGGAAAAACTCATTTGGCTAAATGGATTGCTAAGCAAATAGGATTACCTGTGGTTCTTGCAAGATTAGAAGGCTTAATGTCTTCTTATCTTGGTACAACATCTCGAAATATAGGAAACTTGTTTACATTTTCTAATAGATATAAATGCATCTTATTGCTTGATGAATTTGATGCGATTGCTAAGCTTCGCAACGATCCGCAAGAGGTCGGAGAGGTAAAAAGAGTCGTTAATACATTATTGCAAAGCCTTGATTCTCGTCATGAAAAGGGTTTCACTATTGGTGTAACTAACCACGAAAGCCTGTTAGATCCAGCAATATGGAGAAGGTTTGATATACAGGTCGAAATCCCTAAGCCTTCTCCTGAAGTTATGATTCAGTTACTTAAAAAATTTATTACACCCTTAGAATTTAATGAAAGTGAGATTAAGTTTCTTGCATGGTGTTTAGATGGTTCTTCAGGAGCCGATGCTGAAATGCTTTCCAAATGGCTAAAAAGAGCCTTTGTGCTAGAAAAAGAAAGCAATATCGTAGATGTTATGAAACAATTTGCTCTGCTTAATTCCGGTAGGGTTAACGTAGCTAAAAGAAATATTATGCTACATAGTGATGAAGACTTTATAGCAATGTTGTTAAATGACAAAACATATTTGTTTAAACAAAAGGATATAGCATCTTTATTCGGAATGACACCTTCATCACTTAGCAAACAATTGTCAAAATTTAAAGATTCGGAAAAAATATAGATTATGGAAAATAGTCCCGTACAAATAGTCCTGAATTCTGGGGATTTCATTGAAGCAGAGAAAAATAATGGCGGTGGACCATCAACCGATTTTTTTGCAGGTCATGATTCTGATTTTGTTGCACATAAAATAACCTTGCAAAAGCAGCTTGATGAAATTAGGTCAGTGCAACTTTCTAATGAATTTACATCTATAAGCTATGCGAAAGTAACCCTACAACAGGCAGCTTTAGCAAAAAGTCATAGGCCTACAGACAGGCTTTTTGTAAAAAACATTGCTCCTGTTGTAGGTGCTGGTGATTTAGGCGAAATTTATATTGAGTTATCACCTAATTCAGTCGACGAGTTAAATAAAAAAATTAGTGAAGCACCTGCAGAAACTTCATACAAAGAGGTAAATGGTAAAATGAAACCCAATCCTGGTAAATTAAGAAGCGAAGTAGGTTCTATTCGAGAAATATCAGCATATGGCGCTAATGATAAACGAAAATTTTCTTTAAAGGAAGCTTTAGAGTGGTTTTCTAATCCACAAACTGGCGGAATATATGTCGTAGAACTGTTTGATGTTCCCCCTGTGAGAAAAGACTGGGACTTGTTAGCATTACCTAAAAGAAAATTGTTTGCAAGTTTTTATGAAGGTTTAGAAAAATTGGGTAGAGGATTAGTTGTTAATAGGACTATTGATAACGCTAGCACTTCTGTTTCTATAATCATAAAATTTGAAATAAGTGATGCTCCGCCAATAATTCAATTACAACCAGTTTCTATAAATAAATCTCAATCAAAAGCTAATAAGATATCTATTAATAAGGACAGTCACTCAGAATTATTAAATTTCTTAGATAAACACCCTTTAGTCAAGAGTGTAAAACTTCCACCAACTATAAGTCAGGCTCTAGCAGATTTTGGTCAAGGATTAATGAATAATGGAGTTGTAATGCCATCATTTAATCCAGATATGTCTTATCCTAAAATATGTGTGGTGGATGGAGGTGTTTCTGATATATTATCTGATTGGATAGAATTACGAGAAGAATATATAAGTCCATCTCATAAAGACGAAAGTCATGGAACTTTTATTTCGGGTTTAACAATTTTTGGAAAAACCTTAAACGGAGATTTAATATGTCCGGAAAGAGATGGTTGTAGAATTATAGATCTAGATCTATTCCCAAGCACAAATTTCACAGATTACTATAAAGATGTATTAACTTTTTTTGAAGTTTTAAGTGACCGCGTACAAGATATAGTTTCAAGAACGGGTGTTAGGATTTTCAATTTTAGTTTGAATATCGAAGAGCATGCTTCAACGACAGGTTATAGTTGGGCAGCTCAAATATTGGATAAAATTGCAGAAGATAATGATGTTATTTTTATTATTTCTGCAGGAAACATACCTCCTCATTACAGAAGAAGAGAATGGCCATCTGATCATGTTGAAGCACTAAAAGTTCTTGTATCTTCTTTAAACGATACTATTATGAAGCCGGCAGAAAGCTCAAGAAATATAAGTGTTTCAGCGTTAAACCCTCCACATATAGAGGGAATTGTTCCTTACGCTCTTAGCAACTATAGTTGTCGCGGACCAGGAATGAAAATAGGATTAAAACCCGATTTAGCTCACGTAGGTGGCTCTGGTACAGTGGATGGGGTTTTAGGTCATGGATTGTTGTCGATTGATACATTCGGAAAAATTACTGATAGTTGTGGAACCAGCTATGCAGCCCCAAATGTTTCGAAGACTTTAGCGAGCATCGAGCATTCTATTGAGGGAGTAGTATCCCGAGAGACACTCATAGCACTTGGAATTCACCATGCTTCATTACCGGAACATTTAACAGATAAGAAATTAAAGAGCATATCCAAACATTTGGTTGGATTTGGTATACCAAAAGGCTCTGAGGAGATACTAAATGGAAATCCCAACGCTATAACCTTAGTTTTTGCAAATAGAATTATTAAAGGACATAAAATGAGGTTTAAGTTCTCTTGGCCTTCTAGCCTTGTTAAAAATGGCAAATGTGTAGGTAGAGCAAAACTAACAATAGTTAGCACTCCACCTTTTAATTACACCTACGGAGCTGAATTTATTAGAATAAACGTTGATGCTGCATTAAGACAGCAACAAATAGACGGTAAATATAAAGGTAGATTAAAGCCCATTTACACGCCTGAAGAAAAAGATTTGAGTCAAAATGAAAAAGATCAGATTGAGCATGCATTTAAATGGAGTCCTGTGAAGGTTTATGAGAACATATTCCCTCAAGGAGTAGGTCCAACAACAGATTGGACTTTAGATGTAGAATATCTCGAGAGAGATGGGGCTGTTTTACCTAGAGAAGGAGTCCCTTTTACAGCAATTCTAACAATATCTGATCCGAATGAAAAGGAACCTGTTTTTAATGACATGAGACAAATTCTCCAATCATTAGGGGTTCAGGCAGTTGACATAAAAACTGCTGCTCGTATTGTACCAAGAGTTTAATTAAGAATTTTTTAATAACTATTATGGCAAATTATCATGTAACACAAAAGAAAGGACAGTCTGATTGGAATGTCCAAAAAGAGGGTGGTAAGAAGGCTTCAGCCATCGTTAGTACTCAAAAGCAAGCTGAACAACTTGCAAAAAAGTTTTCATCAAATAATGGTGGTGGTGAAGTTCGGATACACAGACCAAATGGTGGACCTATACGAGATAGTGATACTGTTAAGCCTGGAAATGATCCAAAATCAATTAAAGACACTAAGTACTAATGAAAAAGAAACAATTAAGAAAATAAAAAAACCAGGCGAAAATCACCTGGCTTAATTCCGTAAAGGAAACAAAAGCCCTTGCAAGGCTCTTGGTAGTAATGTTTTGCACTTCAAAACTACCTCCTTTATTTGAAATAAACAAGCTTTTCGTGATTTTAACCCTCAATCAGTACAATTCAGGTTGTCGGGCTTGGTATTAATAATATAAAATTTCAATTGCATCAGAATTAAACTATCTCAGGGCACGTCCTATTTATTGTCGAAATGATAGGCAATAAGCAATTAAATATTAATTAATATCAAATTAAAATTCAAGATGAATTCAAATAATCATCAAGGGGAATCGCATTCCCAAAATTCAAAAGTACCTCTAACATTTGTAATAGAAGGTAAAGAGTATGAAACATTTGACCAGTACAAAACAGGGGCAGAATTAAAACAACTTGCTGGGATACCTTTAGACACCGAGTTGTTTTTGTCAATTAGCAAACCATATCAGGATGAGCTTATTGAAAATGAGAAACAAGTTAACTTGGCTCGACCTGAAACCGAGTATTTCTTCGTAAAGAAAAAGCTTCAGTTCTTCATTAATAACAAACCCTTTACTTGGTATAAGCAATACATAAGAGGTGTTCAAATCAGAGAACTGGGCAACATATCTGCTGAAGATGATATCTTCCTTGACATCAAGGAAGGTTGGCAAGACGATCAAATATTAGATGATGAAGTAGTTGATTTAGCTCGTCCGGGTAAAGAGAAGTTTTTCTCTAAACCTAAACCTACTGAGTTTACCATTATTGTTAATGCTCGTCCACATATTTGGAAAGAAGCAAACATCTCTTTTGAGCAGTTGGTTGTGTTGGCTTTCGGATCATACGATAATAACCCAAACAAGGGTTATACGGTTACTTATAGCAGAGGCTGGGAACCTAAACCAGAAGGCACTATGGTTAAAGGTTCAGTTGTTCGTGTCAAAAATAAAATGATCTTCGATGTCACAGCAACTGATAAATCATAGTCCAGACCTTAAGCGTCTAAGAGACGAAGGTTATGAGATCGAGGTACGTGGTGGATATTTACTTATCCACCATATACCCTATGTCGATCAAAACAGGCAGATACTATACGGAGTGTTAGTAAGTACACTCACGTTAAGTAATAATAACAAGACAGCAACTCCGGATAATCATGTTATACATTTTATCGGGGATAATCCCTGTGGTTCTGACGGTACAATTATCACTGCCATTCAACATAGTAATTCTAATTCTGTACTGAACCATCAGATTACGGTAAACAGATCTTTTTCAAATAAGCCTCCTGCCGGGTATCCGAACTACTATGAAAAGGTCAAAAGGTATGCAGACATCATTTCGGCACCGGCTAAATATCTGGATCCTTCAGTAACGGAAAAGACTTTTAAGGTGATAGCAGACAGTGCTAATGAAACCGTATTCCAGTACATTGATACCAATTCGAGTCGAGCTAACATAGAAGTAATTAATGCAAAATTAGAAGGACAGAAAATTGCAATTGTTGGTTTAGGAGGAACTGGAGCATATATTTTAGATATGGTTGCCAAAACACCGGTGAAGGAAATCCACCTTTTTGATGGGGATAGCTTTGACCAACACAATGCATTCCGTTCGCCAGGTGCTGCATCAATGAAGGACCTTAATGAAAATTCTAGAAAGGCTGCATATTATCAAAAGTTGTATTCTAACATGCACAAGTACATTTATATCCATGACTACTATGTGAAAAAAGAGAATCTATTAGAATTAGATAAAATGGATTATGTATTTGTATGTGTTGATAAAAATGCAGCTAGGAAAATGATAACAGATTACTTGGCTAGTATCGGTATTCCGTTTTCTGATGTAGGTTTAGGTGTGAATGTCGTTGATGACAAGATTACGGGTGCTGTAAGAGTTACTTCTGCCACCCGTGACAAAAATGACCATTTACCCCTTCGGATCTTTGCAGAAGATTCCGATAATAATGAATATGCTACAAATATTCAGATTGCGGAATTGAATGCTTTGAATGCAATTTTTGCTATACTGAAATGGAAGAAGATATCTGGAATTTATGTTGATTTGGAGAATGAGTATCATAGCTCATTTGCTATTAGTACATCTAAAATTTTTAATGAAGATGTCGTTACAGTATAAGTTCGTTGAATTCATTCCTGAGAAGGTTGAGGAAGGTATTTTATACGTCTCAATCGAATACTGCACTGCAATACATAAATGTGTATGTGGCTGTGGTAATGAAGTAGTGACTCCATTGTCTCCAACAGATTGGAAACTGACATTTAACGGTAAATCTGTTACGCTTCATCCGTCTATTGGAAATTGGAATTTTGAATGTAAGTCCCACTATTGGATAAGGAACAACAAAATTGAGTTTGCCGGTAGTTGGACAGAAAGAGAAATCCGTTTAGGTAGAGAAAATGATTTAGAACGTAAATCGGAATATTTTGATGTGTCAGATATTCCAAATGAAGAGCCTATTGTTCAAGAAATCCATAAGCCTACTCTTTGGCAGAAGATATTGAAACTTTTCCGACTATAGGACTTTTATTTTTTCTATTAAAGCCGAAGCTAACACTTCGGCTTTTTTTGTAAGGGCTTTGAATTAAATAAGTAATTGTTTCAGTCTTCTTTTTCAATTCCTAAAATATCCTCAAACTAACTCCTTCTTTTCTATAAAGATACAGCCACTCACAGCCAAACACTTCCTCTGACTGCCAGTTTGTTATAACGCCATAATTTCTGAAACACCTTTGTCCCGAAAGCTCGCAAAGTGCGGGCAAATAGCAACAAATTAATGTGTTTCAATTATGAAAAAACAGAGAAAAAAAGTTTTGCTGGCAGCTGCGGCAATGCTGTCAGGTTATGGTGCATTCGCACAGGGAAACGGTTCGGCCGGTATCAACGAGGCTACCCAAATGGTAACAAGCTATTTCGACCCCGCAACCCAATTAATCTACGCCATCGGTGCGGTGGTTGGGCTCATCGGAGGCGTTAAGGTGTACAACAAGTTCAGCTCAGGCGACCCCGATACAAGCAAGACTGCGGCTTCGTGGTTCGGTGCATGTATCTTCTTGATCGTAGCGGCTACCATCCTTCGTTCATTCTTCCTTTAATCCTTCGCCTTATGAATTACAATATCAACAAAGGCATCGGAAGAACGGTGGAATTTAAAGGGTTGAAAGCACAATACCTGTTCATCTTCGCTGGCGGACTTCTCGGTACGCTTATCCTCGTGATGATACTGTATATGGCAGGTGTAAACTCTTACATCTGCCTCTTCCTCGGAGTAGGTGGTGCTTCGCTCATTGTGTGGCAGACCTTTTCACTGAACAGGAAATACGGCGAACACGGGCTGATGAAAATTGCAGCCAACAAAAGGCATCCCCGCTACATCATCTGCCGCAAGCCTGTACACCGCTATTTAAAATTCACACCTAAACAGAATGCCGTATGAGAAATGTAGCAAAGACAACCACACTGGAAAACAAATTTCCATTATTGGCAGTAGAGAACAACTGCATCTTATCCAAAGATGCGGACATTACCGCCTGCTTTGAAGTGTGTTTGCCGGAACTGTTCACAGTAGCTTCTGCGGAATACGAAGCCATTCACTCCGCCTGGCACAAGGCGATTAAAACCCTGCCTGATTTTACGGTCATTCACAAACAGGATTGGTACATCAAGGAAAGCTATGCGCCCGATTTGGCAATAGAAGACCAAAGTTTTTTATCGAAGTCTTATCAACGTCATTTCAACGAGCGACCGTTCCTGAACCATTATTGTTACCTGTTCCTGACGAAGACCACAAAGGAAAGAATGCGGATGCAAAGCAACTTCAGTTCGCTTTGCAAAGGAACACTGATACCAAAGGAAATCAGGAACAAGGAAACGATACACCGCTTTATGGAGGCGGTCGCCCAGTTTGAGCGCATCGTGAACGATAGCGGTTTTGTGAGCCTGCGACGTTTGACCGACGAGGACATCATCGGAACGGACGATACACAGGGATTACTGGAACAGTACCTCACGTTATCGAGGGAAGCCGGAACACCAATGCAGGATATCGCACTTGGAACCGAAGAGGTACGCATCGGCAACAAAAGGTTGAGTTTGCATACGCTTTCAGATACGGACGACTTGCCCGGAACGGTATCAGCAGATACCCGTTTTGAAAAGCTATCTACCGACCGTAGCGACTGCCGCCTGTCATTCGCCGCACCCGTGGGCTTGTTGTTAAGCTGCAACCACATTTACAACCAGTACATTTTTTTGGATAACAGCGAAGACAACCTGCAAAAGTTTGAGAAATCCGCAAGGAATATGCACTCACTGGCAAGGTACAGCCGTGCCAACCAAATCAACAAAGAGTGGATAGAAAAATACTTGAACGAAGCCCACAGCTTCGGTCTGTCTTCAGTCCGTTCGCACTTCAACATTATGGCTTGGTCGGAAGACCCTGCGGAATTGAAACAGTTGAAAAACGATTGCGGTAGTGCATTGGCTTTAATGGAATGTAAGCCACGCCATAACACTACAGATGTAGCCACATTGTATTGGGCAGGAATGCCGGGCAATGCAGGAGATTTTCCGAGTGAGGAAAGTTTTTACACGTTCATAGAACCTGCTTTGTGCTTTTTTACGGAAGAAACCAATTACCACAATTCGCCCTCACCATTCGGTATCAAGATGGCTGACCGATTGACCGGAAAGCCTATTCATTTGGATATATCGGATTTGCCGATGAAACGTGGTATCATCACGAATAGGAACAAGTTCATACTTGGTCCGTCGGGTTCAGGTAAATCGTTCTTTACCAATCACATGGTAAGGCAGTATTACGAGCAAGGCGCTCACGTTTTACTTGTAGATACGGGTAATTCCTATCAGGGTTTATGCGAACTCATCAAAGGTAAAACCAAAGGAGAAGACGGTGTTTATTTCACTTATACAGAAGACAACCCGATTGCCTTTAATCCTTTCTATACCGATGATGGCGTGTTCGATATTGAAAAGCGTGAAAGTATAAAAACTTTGATACTGACCTTATGGAAACGTGATGATGAACCGCCAACCCGTTCAGAAGAAGTAGCATTATCTAATGCAGTGTCGGGTTATATCGAACGTATCAAGACGGACGACATTTATCCGTCTTTCAACGGTTTTTATGAATATGTACAAGGTGATTACCGCAAGGTACTGGAGGAAAAGCATGTAAGGGAAAAAGACTTTGATATTGCTAATTTCCTCAACGTATTGGAACCTTATTACAAAGGCGGAGAATATGATTACTTGTTGAACTCCAACAAACAGTTAGACCTGCTTTCCAAACGTTTTATCGTATTTGAGATTGATGCGATTAAAGACCACAAAATCCTATTTCCTATCGTCACCATCATCATTATGGAGGTTTTTATCAATAAGATGAGAAGACTTAAAGGTATCCGAAAACTTATCTTAATTGAAGAAGCCTGGAAAGCAATTGCTAAGGAAGGAATGGCGGAATACATCAAGTATTTATTCAAAACGGTTAGGAAGTTTTTTGGCGAAGCTATCGTAGTTACCCAAGAGGTGGACGACATCATTCAATCGCCTATTGTCAAAGAAAGTATCATTAATAATTCCGATTGTAAAATCCTCTTAGACCAACGGAAGTATATGAACAAATTTGATGATATACAAGCAATGTTGGGACTTACGGATAAGGAAAAAGGACAGGTACTTTCCATAAATATGAATAACCATCCAAGCCGATTATATAAAGAGGTTTGGATTGGCTTAGGAGGCACGGAATCGGCAGTATACGCTACCGAAGTGAGTCTGGAAGAATATCTAGCATACACTACTGAAGAATCCGAGAAAATGGAAGTGATGCAGCTCGCATCCGAACTTGACGGAAACGTCGAACTCGCCATTAAGCACATTGCAATGCAAAGGCGGGATAAATCAAATCAATAGTCATTAACATTTTAAAATTCAAGAACAATGAAAAAAGTATTGTATCTGGTGTGTACGGCACTAATGCTTGTCGTAGCACCCTCAGCAAAAGCCCAATGGGTAGTTACCGATCCGACAAACCTGGCTTCAGGTATTCTTAACTCTGCAAATGAAATCGTACAGACTTCATCGACCGTGAGTAACGTAGTAAAAAATTTCAAGGAAGTGGAAAAGGTTTATAAACAGGGAAAAGAATACTACGATAAACTTCAAGCCATCAATAATCTTGTGAAAGATGCCCGTAAAGTACAGCAAACCGTACTTCTAGTCGGAGATGTATCAGAAATGTATGTTACCAATTTTGGCAAAATGATGAACGATCCGAATTTTAAACCACAGGAATTGGTAGCTATCGGCAATGGCTATTCGGCACTGCTCAATGAAAGTACCGAACTACTGAAAGAATTGAAACAGATTGTAACCTCTTCGAGCCTTTCTCTGAACGACAAGGAACGTATGGATGTGATTGACCGTGTGTACAAAGAGGTTAAAGATTACCATAGCCTTGTTCGCTACTACACCAATAAGAATATATCGGTCAGCTACCTGAGAGCAAAAAAGAAAAACGATGCCAAAAGAGTGCTTGACCTCTATGGAACTTCTAACCAAAAATACTGGTAAGCTATGGAATGGAATAACCTTCACGAACTCTTACGTTCGCTCTACGATGATATGATGCCGCTTGCCGGTGATATGGCAGCAGTAGCTAAAGGTCTTGCAGGATTGGGTGCGTTGTTCTATGTAGCATTAAAGGTTTGGCAGGCTTTAAGCCGTGCCGAACCTATTGATATGTTTCCTCTGCTACGTCCTTTTGCTTTGGGGCTTTGCATCATGTTCTTTCCAACTATTGTATTGGGAACTATTAATGCGGTACTAAGTCCTGTAGTTATAGGAACCCACGCTATATTGGAAGACCAGGTGCTTGATCTGAACCAATTACAGCAACAAAAAGACCAATTGGAATATGAAGCAATGGTACGAAATCCTGAAACTGCTTTTATGGTATCAGATGAAGAATTCGACAAAAAGCTGGAGGAATTAGGTTGGTCGCCCTCCGACATTGGTACAATGGCAGGAATGTATATGGATAGGCAAGCCTACAAGATAGAGAAGGCTATAAAGGATTGGT
The DNA here is from genome assembly GCF_052344095.1 of Pedobacter paludisoli. Classification (GTDB taxonomy): domain Bacteria; phylum Bacteroidota; class Bacteroidia; order Sphingobacteriales; family Sphingobacteriaceae; genus Pedobacter. The sequence goes on from NZ_CP179926.1 coordinate 445,421, forward strand.
TTCGGAATTTATTAGAAATACTCTTTCAGGCTGCGGCTCTAGTAATTGATACCATACGAACGTTTTTCCTTATTGTTTTGTCCATACTCGGACCAATAGCCTTTGCTATTTCTGTATGGGATGGTTTTCAAAGCACCCTCGCACAATGGTTCACGAGGTACATAAGTGTTTATCTCTGGCTACCTGTTTCAGATCTGTTCAGTTCAATGTTGGCACGAATACAATCGCTGATACTGGAACGTGATATCCAGATGCTTTCAGACCCAACCTTTATTCCTGATACTTCCAATACCGTGTACATCATCTTTATGATTATAGGTATTGTGGGATACTTCACTATACCAACAGTAACAGGTTGGATTATCCAAGCCGGAGGCGCAGGAAACTTTACACGAAACGTAAACCAAACTGCAATGAAAGCTGGAAACATAGCCGGAGCCGGAGCTGGTTCAACAGTTGGAAATATTGGTGGCAAACTAATGAATAAATAAACAATTAATCATTCAAACAAAATGGAATTTAAAACACTAAGAAATATAGAAAACAGTTTCAGACAGATCAGGCTATATGCCATCGTGTTTGCCGTTCTCTGCATTGGTGTGGTAGGTTATGCAGTATGGCAGTCCTACCGTTTTGCAGATGAACAACGCCAGAAAATTTATGTATTAGACAATGGTAAATCCTTGATGCTAGCCTTATCGCAAGATGCAAGTATCAACCGACCTGTAGAAGCAAGGGAGCACATCAGACGTTTTCACGAGCTGTTCTTCACGCTCGCTCCCGATAAGAATGCTATAGAAAGTAATATGAATAGGGCATTCAACCTTGCGGACAAAAGCGCCTTTGATTATTACAAAGACCTCTCGGAGAAAGGATATTACAATCGTATCATATCAGGAAACGTACAGCAACGCATAGAAGTGGATAGTGTTGTCTGCAACTTTGATACCTATCCGTATGCAGTAAGAACCTATTCCAAACAGTTCATCATCCGTTCTAGTAATGTAACAAAACGTAACCTGATCACTTCGTGCTATCTAGTAAACTCTGTCCGTTCAGACAACAATCCTCAAGGCTTCAATATTGAAAAATTTGCGGTTATAGAAAATAGAGATATTGAAGTTATTGAACGCTAAATTTTTGGATATGAAACAAGCACTTGACTTAGACACATTCGCAAAAAAACTGACCGATAAAGGTTACGATGGCTATTTCCAAACGGAGGCAGCTTATGCCGACAAAATCAAAGATAGCATCAGCAGGTTTTTGGAGGCTTGTAAAAACGGGATGGATAAACCTATGTTACCTAACATCTTAATGCTGAAAACCTACCTGCAATGGAATGGCGATGACAAGCCAAAAGTTGAATGCAATATGTGGGTAAAGTTTGAAAACGGCCTTTTCGATGTGCAGAAGATGAATATTGAAAGGATAGACCAATTTGGGCAATTATTGAAGCAATCCAAGCTCACAGACCTCTCCACAGGTTCGGTTCCAACAAGAAAAGAAGCCATTACCCAAGTATCCGATACTCCGAAACAACAGTTGTCCTCACGGAACAGGCGGTTTAGAATGTAATAACCGAAAATCATTAAAGTATGAAAAAATTAAGAGCAAATATGGACAGGTACTTTGACAAACTGGATGACCGCTGGCGGGCATTACCACTAAGGAAACAGCACCAATACACCTTGTACTTTTTTGTGGGTTATCTGCTCCTTACCACAATGGTTATTGGCAAGGTATGGTACGATACCAGAAAATCTGATAACAGTATGGTCATCGAGCATATCGAGAACCCTGTTCTCAAAAAAAAGGAAAGTCCTGCAAGATTGCAGGACACAGTATAAACAATTCTAAAAAATAAGATTTATGAAAGAAAATGATAATAAAAAATCGGTTGTTCGGGTAACGGAAGGTAGCCCGAAAGAAACCGCTGATGTGTTGCAAGACAGCACACAGAATAAAGCTGAAAAGCTTAAAAAGCCACTTATATTCGGTTTGATGGGCATTGTCTTCGTGGGTTGTATGTACCTCATATTTAAACCCTCTGAAGATAAAAAGGAAATCGAAAATGTCGGACTGAACGATGCTGTTCCACAGGCTACCGGAGCAGGATTACCTGCCGATAAAGGCAAGGCTTACGAACAGGAAATGCTCGAACGTAAAGATCAGGAAAAACGCAATGCATTGGCAACACTTTCCGATTATTGGAACACGGATAGCACACAAGATACTGAGGAAGAAATTCCCGAAGAAGAGGAAAGTTACGGCTATAGTACAGGAGGAAGAAATTCTGGAAGAAACGGAAATCCTGCACTAAACAGTTACAGGAGTGCACAAAATACATTAGGTTCATTTTATCAGGATGATAATGCGGAAACAACAGAACTCCGCAGGCAACTGAACGAATTAAAAGAACAGTTAGCTGACAAAGATGTACCTAAGCCTGTAACGGTAAATGACCAATTGGAATTGATGGAGAAATCCTATCAGATGGCTGCAAAGTATCTGCCAACCGGCACAACAAATCAGGCGGAAGCTCCACCTGCTAAAGAGGCAGGTACGGCTAACTCTGGTTCTAATCAAAAAGAGCATTTTGTGGCATTTACACCAACGAGAAAAAATACTGTATCAGCCTTGTACCGTGAGCCTACCGACAGTGCTTTTTTAGCCGATTGGAGCCAATCAAGAAATCGTGGATTTTACACAGCTGGTTCGACAGAACAGATTATTCAACCAAAAAACAGCATCAAAGCGTGTGTACACGATGCCCAAACAGTTATTGGTGAAACAGGCGTACGCTTGCGTTTATTGGAACCTGCCCAAACACCTCAACGTGTTATTCCCAAAGGAACAATTGTAACCGCTAATGCCAAGTTTCAGGGTGGACGTTTGCAGTTAAAAATTACCTCCATAGAATTAGAGGGCAATATCATTCCGGTAGATATAACCATTTATGATATAGATGGACAACAGGGTTTGTACGTCCCGTATTCACCCGAAATGAATGCCCTTACAGAAATGGCAGGCAATATGAGCCAACAATCGGGAACAAGCCTGATGCTTACGCAAAATGCCGGACAGCAGGTTGCCGCAGACCTTAGCCGTGGCGTGGTACAGGGCATTTCGGGCTATTTCGCCAAAAAAGTAAGAACACCAAAAGTTACACTGAAAGCAGGACATCAGGTCTTCTTGGTATCTAAAAAATAATGTTGAACTCAAATATTTAAACAATGAAAAATCATTTAAAAACCTTTTGGGCATTTGCCCTGATACTCGGCTTAACCGTGCAGTCTTTCGCACAGGATACCGTAAAAACTAAACTTGAATTAGGTAAAATAGAAGCCTATAAAATGGAAGTTACCTACGATAAAACTTCGCACCTTATTTTCCCGACAGCCATACGTTATGTGGATTTGGGTAGCGAGTACCTGATTGCAGGAAAAGCGGAAGACGCAGAAAACGTTTTGCGTGTAAAAGCATCTGTTAGGGATTTTGAAAACGAAACCAATTTTTCGGTCATTACCAACGATGGACGTTTTTACAACTTCAACGTGTATTACAGTTCATACCCGGAGGCATTAAGTTACGACTTACTGACGATGCAAAAGGCTGTAGATAAAGCCAACGGAAACGATGTTCTTTTTGAAGAATTGGGCAACAATTCGCCTTCATTGGCAGGCTTGCTTTTGGAAACCATCTACAAGAAAGACAAACGTATTGTAAAACATATCGGAGCAAAGAGTTTCGGCATTCAGTTTATCCTCAAAGGCATCTACATACACAATGGCAAATATTATTTTCATACTGAAATGAGAAACCGTAGCAATGTGCCTTTTCAGATTGATTTTGTCAATTTCAAGGTGGTGGATAAGAAAGTGGCGAAGCGTACCGTGGTACAGGAACGCCCAATGATACCGCTTCGTACTTATAAACCACTTACAGAAATTTCAGGACAAACTACTGAACAGAACGTGTTTCTTTTAGACCAGTTTACCATTGCCGACGACAAGGTTTTGCTGATTGAAATTTTTGAAAAAAACGGTGGAAGACATCAAACCCTTCAGGTGGAAAATTCGGATTTAATCAAAGCTCGTTTGATTAACGATATGCACCTTAAATTTTAATAACCTTTTAAAGTAATTAGTATGAAAAAGTATATCTATACCGTGATGCTCTTTGTAATAGGTATCACAACCAGCCAGGCACAACGAATGCTGCCTAAACAAAAAGGATTGGAAGTAAATGTTGGTGTACTATCCGATGATAAAATCGGTAATGATTATTACATCAATATCGGAATGACCGTAAACGGCAAGAACGGCAATTATCAGCTTTGGGCATTGGAATACACGCATCAATACCACGAGTATAAAGACGTAAAAATTCCGCAGGAAACCTATACGGCAGAGGGTGGTTACAGTTTCTTCTTGTTGGGTGATGCCCGTAAGAACATCACGTTAAACTTCGGAATAACAGGCGTAGTGGGTTATGAAAACATCAATCGTGGCGAAACGATGTTGTATGACGGATCGAAGATACTGAGTGAGGACAAATTCATCTATGGAGCTGGCGGACGGCTCACTTTTGAAACGTACCTGTCCGACCGATTTGTGTTAGTCCTGCAAGGGCGTACAAAAGTTTTGTGGGGTACGGATCTGGAACAGTTCCGGCCGTCAGCAGGTGTGGGATTAAGATTTAACTTTTAAAACAAAAATGATGATAGCAATATTCAATAAATTCAGAATAGGATTATTGCCAATATATGTACTCTTGGCAATCCTCACTGCTTCGGTTACGTTGGTATCTTGTAGCAAAGATGATGAACTCGAAATACAGAACAATTTCCCTTTCGAGGTCAATGTAATGCCTGTACCTAAAGATGTTGCCAACGGACAGACCGTAGAAATACGCATTACCATAAAAAGAGATGGGAATTACAACAACACGCAGTATTTTTTACGTTATTTCCAATTTGATGGACAAGGTACGCTCCGATATTATGATGAACCACCGTATCTGCCGAACGATTTGTATTCGTTATCAACGGAACAGTTTCGGTTGTATTACACTTCGACATCTACGGTATCACAATCTTTTGAGATTTGGATTTCGGACAGCTTTGGGAATGAAAAACAACTCAGCTTTCAGTTTAACAGTGCTGATTAAATAATAAGAAATCCTGCCTAGTATAGGTAGGATTTCTGTTTTAAAAACTATTGCACAATTATTTTTTTGTAAATTTAAAGTGCTGAATTAATGTGGTTTTAGATATGGCTTCATCATTGGTTATAGGGATACTATTTTTGGTTTTAGGTTTGGGATTTCGTTATTGGATTAACCGAAGAAAATTTTACAGGCGAAGCCCTACGGGAGCTGAAGGTTTTTCTTCTTATGAAAAATCGGTTGCTATTAAATTTATTGAAAAAATTGGCAAATGGGTAGCTTATGCACTCATTATCTTCGGATTGTTGTCATTATGGGTTTATTCTCGTGAGAAAAAGGAGAAAGAAACTCACAGTATTGAGGTAAACAAGCAACCCTTACGCTAAAAGGAATGTATAGGTGAAGCCTTTTCTTTAATATATAAGAAAAATAATTATAAACTATGAGTGCAGACGTTACGAGAATAGAATTAGCCAAGGCTTTAAAATCAATCAAAGCTGTTGCTACGACAGAACAGTTTGAAGAAACAAAAAAATTATATATCCAAGAAGGTGGTGAAGAAAGTGTGATGAGTGCTGTAAATGGTCTTTCTGAAGAAGATGAGTTTTCTATGCTGACCAAACTACTTGGAACAGCCAGCCATATTATTGGATTAGAGCAGCGACCATTAGTAGAGGGAGATTATATTGTCCCTGATTTATTTGTAAATCTAAAAATGGGAAATGCAGTGAATGGGAAATCTGCAAAAGACTTCACTGAATACAAATGTTTAGTGGAAGTAAAATCAACAGAAAAAGACAATTTTAAAATTGGTGGAAGCCGATTAAAAAGATTAAGGAATATTTCTGATTTAATGGGATTTCCTTTGCTATTTGCCATCCGGTTTTTAAGAGCAAAACAAAACGCTCTATGGGCAATTATTGAAGACGATAGGAGCTCAACTTCTATAAACGTCACCTATCAGGCTATCATTGACGGAGTGAGAAATGTTGTATGGAACGAATACGTTTTAACACCTAATCCAAATTTGATAATCAAATTTGAATTTTCTAAATCTGCGACAATCAATTCTATGCGTCATAATGAGTATGGAAATCAAATATCAGCCACATTTACAGATGAAACAAACACTTTAATCCAAAACAATTCTGATGCCTTTATGACCTGTGCATTATTAGAAGCATACGATTTGAAAGAAATTAAAGTCGAAAAAATAGATGAAGATAAAACCATTCAATATTTAAAACCTACGCTAACTACTTCCTTTCTTGCAGACTTGATTTATAAAATGAATAATCTAATTGTAGATGAATTTGGTAATGTTGTATACGACGCTTCAAAACTTTTAGTTCGTTCTGATACAGGAGCTCACGAAACATTGGTAAACCGACAGCTAATAGAAGTGTTAGCAAAACCGTTAGTAGACAAAAAATTATTGTTTATAGGAGCAATTGGCGACCTTGACAAACAACTAGCAAAATGGAAAGAATTTGGTGGTAAATAAATTGTTTCATTTTGTGGAAGTATAGAAGTAAGATTAATAAACAGAGGATATAACGGTACAGTTCTTTGAGGACTGTACCGTTTTCTTTTTAAGCCAAACACTGCCTTTCAACGCCAATCTATACAACGCCGTCCAACCTCTTAAAAAACGTTGATAAATTGGACTTCCACAGTAAAATTGAGCAAGATATGGAAATAATAGCAATACAAAAGTCCGTAATCGAAGGAATGAAAAACGAGCTGAAAGTACTTTTGGAACTGACCGAAAATGCCACACGCAAGTACACGCCAATTTTCAAAGAAGAGAAATGGCTCGACAACCAGGAAGTATGTTTGATAATGAACATTACCAAGCGGACTTTGCAGACCTATAAGGACAAAGGATTGTTGCCTTACTCCAAACTAAACCGCAAAAATTATTATAAACTCTCGGACGTACAGGCTTTACTTGAAGCCGGGCAGCCGTACAATACAAATAAAAATGGATATACTGTTGAATGAAGCCGAAGAAATCATTTTCCATCAGGAAATGATATCACAGTTGAGAAACCGCATCGAAGAAATATTGAAAAACTACCGTCCTGTGATGAATGGCGAAATTTACCTGTCGGGTGAGGATCTGTGCAGATTACTACATATTAGTAAAAGAACTTTACAGCAATACCGTGATGATAATATCTTACCATTTATACAAATTGGTGGCAAGATTATTTATAAAGAAAGTGATATTCTGAAAGCTTTGGAAAAGAATTACGTTGGCGATAGAACTGATAGATTATAACCAAAGTCCGTCCAGATAATGTTTTCTTATAAGAACGAGTTTACTATCTTTGCTATTGAAAATATAGAAAATCTTAAAGTGTTTTTGCTTTAAGTCCCACATTGAAAACTGGTAATTTTTAGACAACGGGACGATAAGGAAGAACGCTCATGCCATAGGCGTGGGCGCTCGCTTATTCGTTGTCGGGTATACCAGTACCTCAATGTGCGTTAAGTGTAGTTGCCTGCGCTTCTTTTTTAAGTGCAGAACTACATCAACTTTAAAAAGGCATGATGATATGGAAACTGTTACACCTCAACAAAAAATTACCCTCGCATTTATTAATGATAAAAGTCCAATATTGGATTTAATCTGTGATGATTTTATAGATTCGGGATTTGAAGTCACATTCCGATCCGAAACAATCGAAGATGGACTGTCTCAACTACCTTCATTAAATGAGCTTCCTAAAGTCTGCATTGTTGACCTTGATTTTTACGACAAACACATATTGTCACAATTACGGAAATTGCGTTTTCAATTCCCGACTATAAAGCTGATTGCCCACAGTGATATTGATGATGAGAAAGTAGGCAGAACTCTTTTAAACGTTGGCTTTTCAAGTTGTTTACTGGTTGGTAGTGATGTGGATGATTTTAAAAGAGCCATTGACAAGACTGTCAATGGCTAGCTTTATGAATATTATTCTATAGACTTTTTTCGTAAACTTTTAAAATTGTCTTACATAAGCTTTGAATATGCTCATGTTCAATATTTTTAAGCTCCTGTATCAACAGAGGATAATGATCTTTAAACAAACGTAACCTACCAATACTGAGAGCGTATAGAAATTCTAATAGTGCTTCACCTTGATATTCATTACTATGTTTTGCAAAGGTCTTTAAAAGCATCAACATGTTCTCAGAATTCTCACGACTAAATGAATAATTTAGCTCATCGTTTTTTGCTGCTCTAAGAATAGCTGCTTGAATAATGCCATCATTGAAACGATTAAAAACAAACGGATCAAGTAAGTTTTTTACAAAATTAGTCTGATAAAGTCCATCAATCCTATTGTTTCTCATATTGTTTAAAACACAAGAAATAGTAAAATACACATCTGACTGAGTTACTTGTCCAAAATAATCATTACTATTGAAGAAGGCTGAATTTTTTCGAATTTCCAGTTCGTTTCCTAAAATATCAGGATAAAATATTTTTTGCACGCCACCTTTAGATGTCTTACTAGAAAAGTTAATTATTGTAGTTATTCTTTCGTTTACAAAATTAGATGGTTTATTTAATCCCTCCTGTATTTCTCGTAAATGATCTAGTTCAATTTCCCATGGTGTATCTGTATTAGAGTTATCACAATTAATAGTTTCTATCTCTACAAAAGAACTATTTTCGGCGCCATACAATCCGTACTTAATATTACTCTTAAGTTCTTTATGTTTGTCAGAATCGCTAATCCTATTTATACCTACAAAATAAATAAGTCTAATATTGTTGTAATTTCTAAAATATCTACTTAAATAAAGTAAGTTTTTTCCATTTGTTATACAAGAAGCTACAATCAAAATGGAACCTGATTCCTTTTCAGAAATCTTTTTATCTGCTAATTCCGATTGATTTATTATTTCAACAGAATTCTTAGAAAAGCTTATTGTTTTTTCCAAGATATACTTCGCCAATAACTCAGAGCCAGCATCGTTTAAATGGATTATATATTTTAACGATGCTGGGACATACTGATTAATAAAAGCATCTATCTTATTCTTATGGCTTTGAAATTGCTCATTTTCAATATTTCTAATAATATTCTCATAATCAATATACAAGTTGTATTTTTTCCTATTAATAGTATCTTCATTAAATGAAATTTTTAACGAAGTGCCTGTTTCTTCATTATATTTAAATACCTCTACAAAATCTTTTAAGGATTTGGATATATATTTACTTGCAACAATGGTCTTAGTATTTATAATAGGTTCGTCCAAACTAAAAGAATCGCCAACGATCTTAATTGCAGTAGATTGGTTTTCACAAAACGAACATTTCTCTCCAACCTTGAATTGCTTATAAATATCTAATCCATATTGTAATTTTTCATTGCGCTCTAAATTACAAAGAACTCTTTCAAGAGAAAGGTTTGAAGGCTTTTCTATCGGAAGATAGAAAAGAACACATATATCATTTGAATTTATTTCAGGATGGTTTCCCTTTAAATAATGAATTAGCCCTCCTGATGTTGATGCGGAAATTAAAAAAATCGAATCTTTGTAGAATTTTGTGTTTTTACTGTATATACCATCGTAGGATTTAAAAGACTCAATATTAACATCTTCTCTGTTTTCATATCGTTTCACATATTGGCTAATAGAATATCCAATTACATTTATGGATAATGTATCACAGTAAATATTACGAATCTTGGTGTGCTTAAATAGATGTAGAAGATTTAATCCAATAAAATCAATTTCACTTTTTTGTACTAATACGTTTGCTGTCCTTAAAAATTTAGTTGAATGCTTTCCTGATGGAAAAACATAATGATGAGAAATACCATTACTCTCTACTAACCCTCCATTTGACACAAAAATGTTTGCTAATCCTTGATTAATAATTTCCTTAAAGTTATCTTTCAAAAAGCTATCTTTATTTGAAAATATGAATTCTGAATTATTGTAGCCAACATAAAAAATACTCTCAACAAGTGAATTCTCTTCTGCTTTTGGAATACTTTTAAATATCTTATCCAAATTTTCAGTCAAGAGTGTATCTATCGAAGAAACTGTAGAACAATGAAGAAAAACTAAAGCGCTTGTTTGATGAAAATATCTAAAATGCTCCGCTAATTCATTTTTCATAGCTCCAAAATCAAACTCGATATTGGGATTAAAAATGATTGTAGCACTCTTATATTTTTTATCTTCTATATTTGAATTGTAAATGTAAAATTTCCCCATTATCTATTACTTTTAAATGGATATAGAATACTGATGTAAGAACCTTGCGATTTAATGATGTTGTCTGTTTTAAAATCATCATTATACCAATCTTCAAGCTTTATATCCTTTAGTTTTTCTACGTCAATAGGTTGATAATTGTCTTTTATTAAATCCCTGTAAACGCAATACTTATCTGTTGAAATTTTTACAAATCCCTTTTTATTCAAGATGTTTAAAATACGGTCTAATCCTATACCTTTTTTTGACTTTAGGTTAGAAGTTGAAGAAGTCTGATTTTTCACTAGACACTTTTTTATAACATCTAAATCGGTTAATGTTCCTTTTTCAGTAAATTTATCAATGAATCCTACGCCTGAATCAAAAACTAGAATTTCTAAATAATAAATTTGATTATTTTCATTGACGCAATTTTCTGTAATGAATGGGTGTTGAAAAAAAGATTGAATAGGCGTTTCTTCAAACTCTTCCAATATTTTACTACTATTATTGATATGAAATCTAAAATAAACACCACGTATGCTCGCTGGGATTTCGATCAAATTTTGGTCAGTTTTGCCCCATTCATAAGTGTTTTTTGTTAACTCGTAAACTATTGCTCCGATATCCTCTATAAGGTTTTTAAGTTCTATTATATTGTTTTTATTAAAAGTCAGGACATAATCGTTGAAAATCTTTTTGACACTGTATTTGATTTGATCTTCATCATCGTTAAAACCATCAGGACTTTCAAGTAACCTGATTAACCCTTTGTTTTTTGAAAGATGGTCTGTGTTAGTCAGTATATACTTATTACCCTTTATTCTATCTAACGAATTCATTTTTATGAAAAACTCGTTTTGCAGTTCTCTTAAATTATCTTTAATGTTAACATTGTTTTTATCAGTGAAATTTGCTGTATTCCACAATAATGAGATTATAGGATAAGCATACTCTTGATCATAAAAACTGGTCAAATTCTTATGATCTACATCTAGTTCTAATGTATGGATTTTTGATTTGTTATTTAGTGTGATAATAAACCTTAATAAATCTCCCAATAATCCAAATGTATATTTGTTTAATGCCCCAGGAATTTTAAGATTTATAATATCCCCGCCCTTACTATTTACATGCCTACTATATAAAATCTCCATTTTGCGAGGAGTAATATTTTTAGGTATTGATATTTCAATCATATAGTTTATTTATTTACATTCGTTTACTAAAATGCTTGTAAACTTTAAATAACAAACATACTAAAATATTAATAGCGAATCTATCCAAGCGACGTTCTTTTGCTTCTCCTATGTTTGTATAATATAATCTAAGTGAAGAAGGGCGAGAGCAGATTTTGCTTTAAATAGCCTTATGGTATATTCAAGAAAAGAGACTGCCTCCTCTTCTTTAACCTTTTAGAATCTGAACAGAATGTAAGGAACTCAATCATAATTATGGGTTGCGTAGCCAGTATATCTAGTCAGGAGAAAAGATGAAAAAAGGTTATCACTTACCTAAACCAGATAAGATGAAAGTATTATTAAAGCAGACAGTAGGAATTGATGTTGCTCAAAAAGAATTAGTTGTATCGCTTGGTCGAATGGATGAGCAGATCAGTATAGAAGTTTATGCCTACAAAGTATTTCCCAATACTAAAAAAGGGTTTTTAAGCCTTGTATCATGGGTAAATAAGCAGACGTCAACTGCGACAGAAGTGCGGTACATAATGGAAGCAACTGGAGTTTACCATGAATCCTTAGCCTATTATCTATGCAGTACTCAAAAACAAATTAGTATCGTTTTACCTAACAAGATCAGTAATTATGCGAGAACACTTGACATAAAGACTATTACAGACAAGAGCGCTTCACAAGCCATTGCGAGATTTGGATTGGAAAGGCAGTTGGAAATATGGCAGCCTCCTTCAAAAATATTCAATGATTTAAGACAGCTTTGCCGGGAACGTGAGCAGCTAGTGCAGGAACGCACAATGTTGAAGAATCAACTTCATGCAGAACGTACTTCTGCAACAACAAGTGAAAAGTCAGTAAAACGAACTAATAAAAGAATAGCTTTGATTAATGCACAGGAAAAGGAGATACAGAAGGAAATTACTAAGCTTATCAATGGAGATAGCGTTTTAGTAGAAAAGATGAAGATAATGTCTTCTATACCGGGAATTGGAAATCTAACGGCTGTAACCATTATCGCGGAAACCAATGGATTTGAGTTAATAACGAATAAAAAACAACTGGTCAGTTATGCCGGATTAGATGTAAAAGAAAAGACATCTGGAACCTCAGTGAAATCCAAACCAAGAATATCCAAGCGGGGCAATCGGAATTTAAGGAAGGTAATGCACTTTCCTGCATTGGCTGCAATAAGAACTGATGAAAGGTTCAGATATATTTTCTTAAGATTAGTTTCAAGGCATGGTATTAAAATGAAGGCTATTGTTGCCATCCAAAGAAAATTACTGGAATTGACTTTTATCTTATGGAAGAATAATTCTTATTATAATCCAGGACACGAATATCAAATTATTCCGCTCCAGGAAGCAGCAGTATAAAAAAAGGGAAACTATAAGTCATTTCCCTTTGTAATCAATTTATGAGGTCTAGTTTCTGGCTATGCCCCCTAACTCTTTATTTCTATTATTTAATTGATTAGTAATTCTTTTTAAAATATAAAAAAACCGTTTAAATTGCCATAAAAAATGCCTGTTTTGGTACTCAACAGCATTTTTTATTTTCTTGAATTGGCGGGCACTTTACAGAACCGAAACTACAATAGACACAACAGTCACCTTCCAGAGGTTTTAACATTGTTTTGCACTTTTCGCATTCGTAAAAATATTGACAAGCATTTGTTGGCATTGTCTCCTCTTTTTTGTGACCACAGTTTGGACAAGTTATTGTTGATTGTAACTTTATTTCCATTATAATATAGTTTTGCTTTTTTGTGATTTATAGCCTGTCGAATTGATAGCTTTTTCGATTTCTTCGAGACTTGTTTGTTTATTGTCAAACCTTACAATAGCGTTTCCTTTCTCATAAGAAACTACAACTTCGACAATTCCTTTTAGTTTGCTAATCTCTGTTTTAACGTGATGTTCGCAGCCTGAACAAGTCATTCCTTTAATTGTAAACTCAACTTTCTGAATTTTGGAAGTTTGGGTAATAATTGCTTTACTTTCAGTCTTTGGAAAAAAGATGTGTGCATAAATTGGAAATGATAAAAGTAAAGCCGCCATGACGGTAATAATTCCTAAAAATGATTTTGTTTGCATAAAATTTTGTTTTTCAATTATTTCACAATTACAGTCAATTTTCTTTTGTGGTTTCAACTTTTGATACCATGCAAAACCAAGCACTAAAATTGTTAAACCGATAAAATATGGTCGGAAAGGTTCTAGCCAGGAAAAAGTTGAAGCAAGTCCACTTGTTCCTGCGATGATAGCCAAAACAGGTGTAATGCAGCACAATGAAGCTGCAATTGCTGTTAAAAGTCCGGTCCCGATTAGTTTCTTATCCGTTTTCATATTGCTTCTACAATTTTGTTATCGTCGAGTATTTTAAAAAATGGGTTCAGCATATTTTCATACTCTTTTGTCAATGAGTAAAAAATGGTTTGTGCCTCTCTTTCGGTTACAATGAGCTTTCGGTCTTTAAGTTTTCGCAAGTGCTGGGAAACTGCTGAAATTGTCATACCAAGAATATCACTTAAATCACAAACACAAAGTCGTTTTTCTTCATAAAGTAGAAACAAAATTCTCAGCCTTACATTATTCCCTGCCAATTCAAGTCCATTCGATAAATAGTCAAAGGAATCATGGAGTTCTGAAACTCGATTTTTACAGCGATTGATTTGTTTAATGTCAGCCTGTTGTCTTATACACGAAATATTATCCATAGTGCAAATATAGCTAACTTTATTATTTAAGCAAATACTAAAATACAAATTAAAATATTTTTTTTATAATTTTTTGGAATGTAACACAGAATCTTTTCTTTGGTCGCTATTTGGAAAGAAAAGAAGTCAGCTAAAACAACAAAAGGGATACCGAATATCCCTTGCAATAATGTTGCAACCTGTTTGATAAAATGTAAGAGAAGAATTTATGAAACGGTACATTTTGGCAAAGTGGTTGTACCGATTGAATGCAAAAATGCATTTCCGACCGCAGGAAGGAAGTACATTTTTGCCGCCCGACTTTTCGGGTCAGGCGACTTTTAATGGTTGGGTTTGAAAGTTTTTCAGATTAAGAAAGAAACCTCTGTTTTCAGTCATTCCATAGCGAAACATAGACCAAAGCAATGAACAACCCATTTGTGCCAATGTTGCATTGATATATAAATCTTGTTTTTCCAATGCCTCCGCTAAACTGCAACTTGGCGTATCGTCTGTTTGTTCTGACTGTTTCAGCAGTTCGCCAAATTCATCCGTAACCATTGGCAGGCTTGCCACCGTTTCATATTTCTCTGATTGTGGTTGTTTGATTTCTCCGATGGTGGATAGTATCACTTGTCCTGTCTGTTGGCTGTTGCCAAAGTCTAACCAATATTTTGGTTCATCACGGTTAGCTCTGCGTTTGCTCATTGCTTTGAGCATTTCGGCAATATCAAACCTTGTCTGTACATTGTCCACACAAGTAATATAAATCGTTGCCTTTGCATTTTCGGGCAGTCCACCCAACGCATTGCGTTCAAACTTCTGTGTTTCTGCTTTCCAATTCGTTCCCATAAACCGATTAACTCGGTTTATCAAGGCTACCGATTTGTACAATCCTGTTTCACTTGGTGCAAACCGCTGTCTGCCCAGATTGGCTTCCGTAATAATATCATCATCCCACAAACGCACCTGCAACCCTGCATGTTCCAATTCTGTTAAGCTGTGGCTCATTTCCATTAAAGCGGTCAGCACCTTTGAGCCTGTACCACCTGCACCAATAAGATTAACTTCTATCGGGTTGGTAGGGCTTATTAAATAGTTGTCCGTAAAATGAACGGCTGTTTTTACTGTTTTCATTACAATAGATTTTTAAGGGTTTTATTATTCGGTTTCAATACTTCTTTAGGAAAGGGTTTATTTGTATTTACAAGGTCTTTCCAAAGGGTTACGCAATTACCCTTTATGGGATTATGATTGCCTAATAAATGGCTGAAATAAGAATTGAAAAAGTAATACTCCCAAGCCTGTATAAATTCTTCCACCGAAACGGATTTCTTAATATCAACACTTACAGTACCCATACAGACTTTGCCATCTTCATAGATGTTGAAATATGGGGTATAATACAATTTTGTATTTTCTGTCGGTCTTCTGTCGCTTGAAAGGGCAAACACGCTCAAACCATTTTTACTGGCTTTCCACAACATAGGCGGTACTTGTGCAATTCCGTTGGGTATATCCAAGCTGTTTACAAAATACAATTGCTTTTTCTGTGCTTTGGTGTACCAAATTACCGCACCTTTTTCCGCATTGGGATTGATGTGCAGAATATTGGTCGGTAATATTCCGTTCGATTTCAAAAAGGCTTTGTTTTTTTCCTGTTCGGTGTTCAATGCCTTTGCCAATACGTTGGCTTCTTTTACGGTCAATGGGTGGGCGTTGATAGGATTTCCGTTCTTGTCCATATCAAAATGCTCTACATAAACATCGGTATTACTTCCTTTGGTTTCATAGAATACCAAAGCCGATTTTGGGTGATACAATGTGCCGAAGTCTTTTGTTATATCATTAATCGTTTCCATAGTTCTAATTTTTAAAAGGTGTGTAAAATGTCGTTTAATCTGTGTAATAGTTCAAAAAGACGGTTTTCAAAACAAAGGTTGTTGGCGGTTATATCCCTGTTATCAAACTGCTTTTGAATAATGGGTTCTTCCATTTGTCCGTATTCCTGTATTTCATTGTTTACCGATTCTATAAGGGTTTCGTTCAGCCAACCTTTGTGGTCTGCATAGAATGAAATGTACTTTTCCATTCCGATAATGTTCTCCATATCTTCCTCTGATGCTTCTCCGTTTGGTTTGGCATTGCGGAATATGTTTTCATTCGGATAAGTTTGATAAAGAGCAAAAGCTTCTTTTGCTACGGTCAAACACTCCCTGTCAAAATCATCTTTAGTTTTAAAACCATTGATACGCTGTTCAAAAACAGTCAGATTGATACGGTTGTAAATTAGTTGTTCCATATAATCCCCGATATATTCGGCTTGTTTTATCTCGGCAAGATAAACGGCTGTTTCTTCGGTGTAATCGTCCTGTTCAATCCAATCATTCATCATTTCGTACATCCAATACAGATAGCTTGCTTCCTGCCTGTAGTACGGAATGTCGGCTATATGGTACAGATAGGCACAAACGGACAATAACAAATGGGCGTTTCTTTTCCGCTTGCAGTTGTGCAACATTCGGTATAAGGAAGCAACGGGAATATAAAACAATGTTGAGCCTGTGTTATAGCGTTCCTCACTTACAAAATAGGTTTTATTACTGTCCTGTACCAAACGGATTTCTTCCCAATCCAAAACCTTTTGCTTTAGTTTTTCTTCCATATCCGACATTGCCAATGCCATATTGTAGGGATAAGGAAATTGTTTACTTTGCATTGGCTCAATTTGGTAATGCCCTGCCAATTTGGAAAGGGACTGAAAAAAATCCTTTTCCGTTTTATCCGATTTCCTGCAAGCCTGTACAGTTTTCGTTTCTTTCAACTTGGGTAGAAACGTACACTTTAGAAAACCATTGGTAACATCGTTGTCGGTACTGATTTGCGTTTGTCTTTCCGCACTTCGTTTGCGTCCTTTGGCTTTTGCATCCAATTGGCGAACTCGTTCAACTGTCGGTGCAATTGCCTTTGTCTTTGCTGTTCGGGTATTGTGATAGTTCCCGATAGGATATGTTTGTGCATAGTTCATTGCTTTAAATATTTGGTTCAACCTTTCGTACCCATTACGCTCTCAAATTTGTACTCTACCGCATCATCTTTGATTTGCGGTGCAGATACTTTTGCCGTTGTGAGTATCGGGTACATATTGGCGTAAAAATTCATTACGGCTTCCACGCTCCAACGGGGTTCGGGGTCAGTCAGTATGATGTCCTGTCCTTTATCTTTGAGTATAAAAACTCGCTCTAATTGTGTTGCTAATAACATAACTTTCTGATTTTGGGATTAACTCTTTATTCTTCTTCGTCCGTTTCATCTATGGGGTAATCTTCGCTCACTTCTTCCACTTTTGTCGGTTCGGCTTGTGTTTCCTCCATTGTTCCGAAAAGGCTAGGTGTTCCAAACTTCTCGGATAAGGAACTTTTGCGTTTGCGTATCTCATCCGCTTTTTCGGGAAACTCGGTAATGTCGGGTACTTTCATCCACGCTTCACGGAATTTGCCCTCTTTCTCCAATTCATCAGCCTTTGCCATTCCTTCTTTAAATTTCTTGTCTTTGGCTTCTTTTTCCTTTTTGGCTTTCTCGGTCTTTTCTTTCTCCATTGCCGATTGTTGTTTGACAGTTTCCATTTGTTTTAGGAATTTTTCCATATCTACCATTACACCCGAAACGGTTTGTATAGGCTTGGTTATTTGCTCAAAAAATCCCTCGTCAAACTCTTGGGGAGTGGCGTTAAATGTTAATGGAGGTATAAGATTTTTAGCGTTATCTCCGCATTGTTCGTTGTTGAGTAGAACCGATACTATAAGGTTATTTTCTGTTCCTTTTGAAATGTTCAGTTGCAATACTCCTGTAAAGTCTAACTGTTGTATCTGATTGAAAAAATTGGTATTCATCGTCCTTAAATTTTAATTGTTTTCTATTCTTTTTTTGATTGCTGTCAGTTTCTTGTGTATGTCTGTCCAATAGGCTTTTTGCCTCTTATCGAAGTCGGAAAAACTTTTGTCCCCGTGGCTATATCCTGTGTTCCTTTTCGCTATTTTGATAGCTTCCTTTAGGTCGGCTACTTCAATTTCGCAACCGTGTAAATCAGTTATTTTCATAATACTGCCAATTTTCGGGTTAATAGCATTTCCAAAATTTCGCTGTCGTTCTCGTATTCTTCTTCCTCAAAATGATATCGGTCTTTTTCCTCGTCATAATGGTATTGTTCCAAATCTTCATCGCTCAATGCGGTAACATCCAAAATACCCTCTGAATAAGTTGCTTTTCCGTAGATGCCGTTTCCCATTTCTTCATATTCTTGCGTAAACTTCACGTCATAGCAGTCTGCAATCAGCCGAACGACTGCTGTATTAGGCGACCATTTGGTTTCGTAGTGAAAAACACTTTCATCGCCTTCATTCCAATAGATGTTGAAGAAATAACCGCCATTGTCTGCTGTAATGAAGTCGGGCAATTGTCCTTGTTCGCTTGTTTCTTCCTTATTTTTCATTATCTGAAAAACTTCCTGTATTGCTGTGATTGCTTCGGGTTTTCCCTCGAAGACAACTATATTACTGCACCAATTTGCCATAATGAATAGTTTTAGTAGGCTACCACCGATTAAGGCGGTAGCCTGTTGTTATTTAATTAAGGTTTAGGATTTCAGCACCGTCCAAAGCAAATGTGGTACATAATTCAAAAGCCTTTTGAGTTTTGAGTTGTGCAGTACCACCCAATACGATGCTCTGTAATTTGGCTTCATCATTTTTATAAGTGCGTACGTTCTGATAGTAGCCTGTAACAGCGTTATATGCTCCGAACAATGTACCTTTTGTAGTATCCATCTGCTGTGTATCACTTATCATCGCATAGGCAAAAGCATCCTCAACCGTATTTTTGAAAACGGTAGAAATTTCATTTTCCGCACCTTTTTTGAGTAGGTCAAGCGTTTCCTTGTTCGGGCAAAGTGCCAATTGAATTAGCTTTTTTACTTCTCGGTCTGATACTTTTACTTTTGCCCACTCGTTGAAAATGCTCTCTAATTGGTTGCTCAATGTGTTGGCAAGTCCCATAATCTTGTGAGCATTCTCAATACGCTGTTTTGCTCCCGAAGTGTGTTTGATACGAACTACATTAGTCATACTGCGTAACGAGGCATTCAGCGTGTTTTGGCATACAATCCTAATGGGTGTAAATGCGGCTGTGATACTTCCGCTACCATCGTGCGAAGTGGTTAGGAAAATGTATTTTTCTGTTACATCATCGCCATTGCCTACACGGATATAGTCGGGCAATTTGGCTGTGATAAAAATGCGTTCTCCGTTGCCCAATGCTCCTGCGGTTTCGTAAAGAATACCCTCGCCACCGCCTACAATAGCATCAAAGAAATTAAAGGCTTCACGGTTTTGTACAATGTGATAGTCTTTACCTACCACACCCAATACAGCATTGTTATCGGTGCGTATGTTGGCAAAATAGTTGGGTACTGCCAATTCGCTACTGCCAATCTCAATGCCGTTAGCTGTTTCGATAATGCCCGAACCTTTGGTAAATAAAGGGGATTTCACGACTTCGTAATCTAACCCTGCGTGCTTGATAGCTTCCTCGCTCGTTGGGTACTGTTCCACGATTTGCCCCAAACCATGCCACGCTTTTTGCTGTACGCTAAAAAATGAATAACGTCCTGTTCTCTCGTTAAAATTGATATTATGTGCCATTTTGATAAAATTTTGATATTAAAAAATGATTGAATACTCGTTGTTAAAATGGGAGGTCGTCCTCTGTGCCTTGTCCTGCTGTATTGTTGCTTACTGTTGGCAAAGTAGCTTGTACGGTTTCTGATTTTTTGCCACCTCCGTGCAGTTTGATGTTTGAGGTATGGAAATTCAGCCCTGCGTGTGCTTCTCCGTCATTTCCTGTCCACGCCCTTGCACTTACCCTGCCTGTGAGTTCCACCAAAGTACCCTTGGTGAGTATCTTGGCTACCTTCGGACTTATCCAGTATGAGCAATCGAAATAGGTTGTCTGCTCTATGCGTTCGCCCTGCTTGTTACGGTAGCTGTCATTGGTCGCTACTGAAAAGTTTACTACTTGTTTTTCCTGTGACGTTGTGCGTACTTCCGCATCCCTTGTCAATCTTCCTGTGATGTTCATGATTTCTACTTTTTTGCGTTATGAAATTTGTTCTTATTTGATTTTTTTAGATTTATTCGGCAATGAGAGGAGGTGCTGAAGTTTCGTTTCACTCTGTTACCATTTCCAATGCTGATTTTTTCCATTATTGACATTTTTTTTATTCGTCTAAAGAGCCGGAGTATGCTTTGTTTCGTTTCACGAGCATAAAAGGTTAGTGTTTAGCAGGAACAAGGTTTTGTTAAAAAAATACGACCTGAATAGGTGGAGATTTTTTTGCAAACCAGAAGGGCTTGACCTTGTTCCTGCGTTAAGAACACGGAAATACCTTTGCTCTTGAAATGAAACAAAACCAGCATTCCGGTTCTTGAATAAAACCTATGTGGAAGCAAATGGAAAAGGCATTAGGAAATGGTCCTTGTGGTTACAAAATCTGCATTTACACAAAGCAGAATTTTTAAAGAATACTTCTTAGTATTTTAAAGTATTGTGGCTTGGGAAGCCACGTAAACGATACTAAAATGTAGCTGAGGAATAGAAGGGAAGGTTTTTGTATGGTTTATCAATATATCCTGTCAAAGCTCTTTTATGACAGTGGTATACCAGAGAATTAAATGTGCTTTAAGGATTAGTTATGGGCATAAAAAAGGCAGGACATAATCCTGCTCTTTAGATAAATAGATAATACTCTAAATCTGAACCTGGTCTTCCATTTCAATAAAAGCAGCTTCCATTCCGGCAAATTTATGTGATACTAAATCCATATCCTTGCTGATTTTCTGACTTGTGATTTTGGCATAAATCTGTGTAGTCGAAATATTTTTATGTCCCATCATTTTGCTAAGGCTTTCAAGCGGTACACCCTCGGTCAAGAACATTGTTCCAAACGTATGTCTTGCAGTATGAAAAGTTATTTTCTGCTCCGTAATAATTTCTGCTTTTTCAGCCAATTTACTTATGTGAGTATTACAGGTTACATTGGTCGGAACAGGAAATATAAATTCACTACGGGTAGTACCCTGATATTTTTCAATTATTCGTTTAGGTATTTCCATTAACCTAACATTAGAAGCAATATCTGATTTTTTTCTCCTGCTGATAATCCATTGATGACCGTCAAAGAAAGACTGAATGTTATTTCTTGTCAATTTTTTAATATCAGCATAAGCAAGTCCAGTGAAACAACTAAAAATAAAGAGATCTTTTACAAGTTCATACCTTGGATGTGGCGGTATGACCATCATCAATTTTTCTACATTTTCTTTTAGAATATAACCTCTGTTAGTTTCTTGCATATTGATTTGATAATCCTGAAACGGATTATCACGTATCAAGCCTTTCTTTATAGCAAGTTCTACTAGACTTAATACAGGCATTGTGTACACCCAAACCGTATTATGGGAAGACTGTAAGTCGTAACGGAGATAAAAATCAAACTCCCGGATAAAATCGGCAGTTAATTCTCTAAAAGCCATATCATCACGATGATAGCGTTCTTTTATAAAATTTGTAAGATGATTGTAAACCGTGGTATACTTGTTATAAGTACTTTGTGAACGTTCTTCTTTTTCAACCAATTTTTTAAAATTTTCATTTTGATCATTGAAGACTTTTAGTATTGCATCATCCATTACACCTACACCTAAAAAAAACAGCTTTACTTTCTGTGAAGTTGCAAACCCATCATGCTTCAGCATATCTTCATAAATTTTATCGATACGGCCTCTTATATTATCTAGTTTCTGGTTAATGTTCAAAGCTGTAGCACTCTTACCCTCAACTCTTCCGTATTTTAAATCCCAATTTTTTGGATTAATTTCTAACTTCGTTCCTAAAGTTTTAGCTGTACCATCAATGGTAATACGTGCCATAATGGGAGCATTTCCATTCTTTTTCAATTCGTTTTTTTTCAAGTAGAAAAGCAGTTTGAAGGTGGACTTTTTTGTCTGTTCCATAACTCAAATGTTTAATGTTTAAAATTAAATTACATTGAGTTACAAGGGAATGTAAAAAATGATGCAAAACACTGAAATATAAATTGTTACAACATAATGTTACCTATGTCAAAAGGTAACGAATTAGTAACCTAACCTTGTCGTTTTAAGTCCAAAACCAAACAGACACCGAGCTCCAAACTAAGACTATTCATTTTATAAACCATTGTATAGCAACGGTTTTAATCGTTTTGCTTATTTTTGCTTTTTACTAATCTTTTTTATTAAAAAAAATAAAAATAAATTACTACAATTTCTATAGACTTTATATATTTGTATTATTAACGGGCGTATAAAGGAGCGCATAATAAAGTCATGGTTATAAATAAAGTAGAGAAATCGAGTATTGAACCTAAAATTACCTTGATCGGGGCAGGTCCCGGAGATCCGGATTTATTTAGTTTGAAAGGAGTAAAAGCATTGAAAACGGCCGATGTGGTGTTGTACGATGCAAATGTGAATGAAGCTTTATTGTGTCATGCGCCAAATGATATTCCAAAAGTGTATGTAGGGCGTTTAAGCGATGACGAATCGTTTTCGCAAGAAGCAATAAATAAGTTGGTAATTGATTATGCTTTAAATTTTGGACATGTGGTACGTTTAAAAAGCGGTGATCCATTTTTCTTTGCCAAAGGCTATGAGGAGATTGATGCTGCAGAGTCGTACAGTATTCCAACGGAGATAATCCCGGGTATCTCAAGTGCTACTGGAGCACCAAGCTTGCAAAAAATTCCGATGATTTATAAAGATTTAAGCGAGAGCTTTTGGGCTGTTACAGGAACCAATTCTCGTGGAGAACTATCCGAAGATTTATTTATTGCTGCTAAAACAAAGGCCACCATTGTGGTACTGAATGGAATTGAAAAGATTGAAGAAATAGCTTCTATTTTTCAGGCAGAACAAAAACACACCCTGCCAGTAGCCGTTATTGAAAATGGATCAACGCCTGCTGAAAAGATTGTAGTAGGAGTGGTTGATACCATTGCTGAAATCGTCGCTGAAAAGAAAATACAGGCCCCCGCTTTGTTGGTCTTTGGAGAGGTTGTTTCTTTACATCCCAAATTTCAATCTATTCGCGATTTTTATAAGTTGATGGAACTCGAATAATTTAAAGATTATCATCATATAGTTGTTTAGTTTTACCACCAGGCGTTTCGTCTGGTGGTTTTTTTATGCAGGTTCCGCTAATAGAAAGCTACTTCTTTCAACTTTAACACGGCGGCTAACGCTAGTCTCCTTTCTTTTAAAAGAAATTGCATGTTCAGTAGCTATATGAAGTTGCCTACCGGTTGACTGCTGAGTTATTGCATGCAGGCTAACTTATTCTACTTTTTCGTGTGTAAACAAATTAATTCTTGTTTGTAAAACACAAAACAATTAGTAACTTAACAACGTTATCTATGCTGATTTTTTAATGGAAATAATACATATAAGTGCCGAATGTTATCCTGTTGCCAAAGTTGGTGGTTTAGCCGATGTGGTGGGTGCTTTGCCTAAATATCAAACGAAGTTGGGACATTTTGCGAAAGTGGTGATGCCAGCTTACAATACAAAATTTATACGCGAGAACGATTTTGATGTGGTGCACGATGCTTGGAGCCAATTTGGAAATAATCATTTTAGCTACCGCATTTTAAAAGAGCGAAACAATAAGCTTGGCTTTGACTTATACATTGTTCATGTAAATGGCTTAACGGATAGAGAAGGTGTTTACGGATATCATGATGATACTGAACGTTTCATGGCCTTTCAAATTGCAACCTTAGATTGGATGGTGCAATGGGAACACCTCGCCGATGTGGTGCATTGTCACGATCATCATACCGGGCTTATTCCTTTTATGATGACCAACAGTAACAAATACCAGCGCTTAAAAGGTGTTCCAACCGTTTTAACCATTCATAATGCCCAGTATCAAGGCCAATTTGGTTGGGATAAACTACATTACTTACCAAGTTTCGACTTGTGGAATGCAGGTTTACTGGGGTGGAACGGCGATGTTAATCCATTAGCATCGGCCATTAAATGCGCCTGGAGAGTAACCACGGTGTCACCAAGTTATTTGGAAGAAATGAAATACAATGCTCGGGGATTGGAATCTTTGTTACGCGATGAGTGGGCGAAAAGCATCGGGATTTTAAACGGAATTGATACCGAGGTGTGGAATCCAGCAAGCGATTCCATGCTTAGCCAAAATTATTCACTAAAAACGGTAGAAGCCGGAAAATTGGCAAACAAAAAGGAGCTATGCACTGTTTTTGGACTGGACGCCTCGAAACCACTATTTGTATTTATTGGTCGGTTGGTAGATGAGAAGGGTGCTGATATATTACCAGATATTTTTTATACCACTTTAGAACAGCATGGGACAAATTTAAATGTATTGGTGTTAGGTTCAGGAGACCCTTGGGTAGAAGGACGATTGAATCATTTGAAAGCTATTTTTGGCGACCGATACAATGCATATATTGGCTATAACGAACAATTGTCGCATCAAATTTATGCGGGCGCCGATTTTCTGTTAATGCCTTCGAGGGTGGAGCCTTGCGGTTTAAATCAATTGTATGCCTTGCGGTATGGTACCGTGCCTATTGTGCGTCGGGTGGGTGGTTTAAAAGATACCGTAATTGATATTGGCGATGGAGGAATAGGTCTTTGTCATAATCATACCAGTGTGGGCGATGTGGTGCATGCTATTAATCGGGCAATGGAATTTTATGCCAGTAAAAAAGAGTTTAAAGATGTACGTAAAGCAATGATGAAAATTGATCATTCATGGGATCGTGCAGCAGTACAGTATATTGAATTATATGAAAATTTAAAATAAGAATATATGACCGACAAAGTTTTAGGCGTTATCCTTGGCGGTGGCCAAGGCTCTAGATTAGCGCCATTAACACAAACGCGATCGAAACCCGCAGTGCCCATTGCAGGGAAATATCGGTTAGTAGACATCCCAATCTCGAATTGTTTAAATTCGGAGATCAATCGCATGTTTGTGTTAACACAGTTTAATTCAGCATCCCTTAACAAACACATTAAAAATACGTATCACTTTAGCCATTTTAGTACGGCTTTTGTTGATATTTTGGCTGCTGAACAAACTGTGCAAAACGCAGGTTGGTTTCAAGGTACAGCAGATGCCGTGCGGCAGTGTATGCACCACATCATTTCACATGAGTTTGATTATGTTTTAATTCTTTCTGGCGATCAATTGTATCAGATGGATTTTAAAGACATGATTGAAAAACATGTGGCAGCGAATGCCGAAATTACTATTGCTACCATCCCCGTTACCGGAAAAGAGGCAACCGAATTCGGTATTTTAAAAGCGGATGAGGCAAATATGATTACGTCCTTTATCGAAAAACCAAAAACAGGTTTGGAAGAGTGGGTTTCAGATACAGGCGAGGAAATGCAAGCCGAAGGACGAAATTACTTGGCTTCGATGGGTATATACATCTTCAATCGCAATTATTTAATCGATATTTTAAATGAAAACGAAGAGGAGAAAGATTTTGGAAAAGAAATTTTACCGCGCGCTATCAAAGTAAGTCGTGTGTTAAGTTATCAATACGAAGGTTATTGGACCGACATCGGAAATATTTCTTCCTTCTTTGAAGCTAATTTGGGCTTGACAGATGAAATTCCAAAATTTAACATGTTTGATAGTAATCATACTATTTTTACTCGCGCCAGAATGCTTCCGCCTTCCAAAATTTCGGGTACAACCTTAGAACGAGCCATCATTGCCGAAGGATGTATCGTAGAAGCGAGTAGGGTAGAGCGCGTTGTGTTGGGTATTCGTGCACGCGTGGGCAAACAATCTGTTATTACCAATACCTATATCATGGGAAGCGATTGGTATCAAACACTCGAAGAGATTGAACAAATCCGTAACAACGGCGAAGTGTTGATTGGAGTTGGTGATCGTTGTTATATCAATAATGCCATTATCGATAAAAATTGCCGCATTGGCGATGATGTAAAGATTAATGGAGGAGCTCATTTAATCGATGGTGATTACGGATTATATGCTGTAAAAGACGGAATTGTGGTCATTAAAAAAGGAGTAACCGTACCCCCCGGTACCGAAATATAATTTGCTAATCCCTGCATCGGTTTTCTGCCAGAAAACCGATGCTACAAACACCTAAAATACCTATGAGTAAACAACATCTTTACCAGACTGGCATAATAGGGAACTGTTCTTTTATTGCACATATAAATAAAAACACCGATGTTTCTTGGCTTTGTTGGCCGCGTTTTGATAGCTCCTTTATTTTTGGGAGTTTATTAGATAAAAACAAAGGTGGAGAATTTTCTATTTTACCCTTATCCGATTATTCTTCCGTTCAGTATTATGTTGAAAATACCAATGTTTTAAGAACTGAAATTACCGCAGAAGATGGTAAGTACCGCATAACCGATTTTGCACCTCGTTTTAGACAATACGATCGGTATTTTAAACCGTTAATGTTCATTCGAAAAATAGAGCCGTTAGAAGGAAATCCACGCATTAAAATAAAATGCAAGCCTGTTTGCAATTACGGAAAAGATTCATTGGAAATCAGTAGAGGAAGCAATCATATCGATTACAAAGGTTGTGATGAAAATATCCGATTAACCACCGATGTTTCCCTTACTTATATTTTAGAAGAGCAAGGTTTTGTTTTAAACGATACCAAATATTTGGTAATGACTTATGGTCAGAATTTGGAGGCACCGCTGATTAGCACCGCTGAGAATTTTCTTCGAGAAACCCTAGGATATTGGCGGTTGTGGATTAAGCATTCATCTATTGCAGGTTATTATCAACCTTATGTAATCCGCTCAGCCTTGGTTTTAAAAATTCATCAATACGAAGATACCGGAGCCATTATTGCCGCCAGTACAACCAGTTTGCCAGAATCGCCGGGAAGTACCAGAAATTGGGATTATCGCTATTGTTGGCTTCGCGATTCGCATTATGTGCTTACTTCGCTCAATCACATTGGGCATTTCGAAGAAATGGAACGGTATTTTAATTATTTATCCGATATTTCTCATGCAGAAGATACGCGCTATCAGCCTTTGTACGGTATTGGTGGCGAACGCGTGATTACCGAGCATATATTGGGACATTTAGATGGGTACGAAGGTGAACAACCGATTAGAATTGGGAATCAGGCCTATGAACACATCCAAAACGATATTTATGGACAAGTGCTAACTTCGATGTTGCCACTTTACACCGATCATCGATTTGTTTTTTCTGAACGCAGTGATTCGGTGCGTTGGATTGAAGGGGTGCTATCTAAAATTGAAAGAACCATCGACGAGAAAGATGCTGGCATTTGGGAGTTTAGAAACATTGCTAACATGCATTGCTACAGTAATTTATTTCAATGGGTAGGGGCAAATGCCGCATTAAAAATGGCAAAAACCATCGGTAATGCCGATTTTGAAACACGTGCCCAGGTATTAATTGATAAAGCAGCAGCGCACATCGAAGCGTGTTATGATTCAGAACGAAAAGTATATACAAATGCGGTGGGTAGTCCTTATTTAGATGCGAGCACTTTGCAATTAATTATGATGAATTATTTAGATCCGGCTTCGCAAAAAGCAAAAGATCATTTAATCGGGTTGGAAAAAGTGCTTAAAACAGAAGATGGCTTATTTTATCGCTATTTGCATGAGGATGATTTCGGTAAACCTAAAACCACCTTTTTAATATGTGCTTTCTGGTATGTGGAGGCTTTGGCTTGCGTTGGTAGAATGGACGAGGCAATGGCCGAATTTGAAAATATAATCAAATACTCCAACCATTTATTGCTTTTTAGCGAGGATGTAGACGCTAAAACCGGTAGTCAATGGGGTAATTTTCCGCAAACCTATAGTCATGTGGGTTTAATGAATGCCGCTTATCGCATAGCGATAAAATTGGATCGGCCAATATTTTTATAAGTTCAGTTAAACACCTAAAATACAAAAAGGCAATTTTCGTAGAAGAAAATTGCCTTTTTGTGGTAAAATCATCTGTCATTTTTCAACTTCAGAGGGCTGCTCGGTTAAGTTCGAAAGCAATGAACGCACTTCTTTAAAGTTGTTTAAATAGTACTTTGCTTCCGAAATATTGTGTCCAATTTTAATGGTAATGGCATTGTTGGGTAAAGCTCTGAAAATATCTTCATCGGTATGGTCGTCGCCAAGGGCAATGATAAAATCAGGATGTTTGTTGTACAACCAGCTGAGTGCAGCTTTTCCTTTGTTTACCTCCATGTTTTTAAATTCAATAACTTTATTTCCAGGCATTAAGTGCAAACCTTTATCGGCTGCAAGTATTCTTAAATTGCTTACAATTTCTCCTGCTCTTAAATCGCCCAAATCTTTTTCCGCTTTGCGGTAATGCCATACAAGCGAATAGCTTTTCTCTTCAATAAAGGATCCCGGCGTTCGGTTGGTGTAGGTTTCTAACAAGGCTTTGATTTCTTGTTTCCATTGGTCGGTTAAAAGCGGTAAACAATTCCAGTTATCGCCATTGGTTTTAAACCATGCACCGTGTTCGGCAATCATATCCACAGGTAGGTGGCCAAACCATTTTTCTAAAGTTTCATTTTTTCGCCCACTAATAATGACCACCTTGTTTTTAGGATCGGCTGTTATTTTTCTCAAAATGCTGTAAAGTTCTTCATCAGGCGAAGCATCGTCAATATTTCCAGCAAAATCAACCAATGTTCCATCGTAATCTAAAAATAAAACCCGATTTTCTGAGTCTTTATATTTGGCAACAATTATATCGTTAATAGAATGAATGGCGTGTTTTGTTTGTAATGAATGTTGAGAATTTTTCACTTCGTTGAGTTTTTGTATAAAATTATTTACCCAATGTTTAATGTTAAATTTTTGGATAATTGACCGCATGGCTTTCATGCGTCTTTGTTGTTCTTCTAAAGGCATTTGTAGGGCTGATACAAGCGCTTCCATGATGTTGTTTAAGTTGTTAGGGTTTACAATCAGCGCCTCTGTTAATTCTTTTGAGGCGCCAGCCATTTCACTTAAAATCAGTACACCAGTAAGGTTGTTTCTGCTGGCTACATATTCTTTGCTCACTAGGTTCATTCCGTCGCGCATGGGCGTAACCAAACAAATATCGGCGGTTGAATATAGAGCTGATAAAACTTCAACAGGAAATGAACGGTAGAAATAATTAACCGGAATCCAATCTAAAGAGCGATAACGTGAATTGAGGTTTCCTACAAACTGGTCAATTTGCTCTCGTAAATCGCGGTACTGTGGCACGTTGTCGCGAGAAGGGACAACAATCATGTAAAATTCAATTTTTCCGATGTATTCGGGATGCTTTTGAAACAGCAAATCAATTACTTTCAGCCGTTCCAAAATCCCTTTACTATAATCCAAGCGGTCTATAGAAAGGATCATTTTTAAACCTTCTTTACCCTTTCTTAAATCGTCAATCTCTTTGTGTACTTCCGTTGTTGATGATAGCGCACTAAATTTATCAAAATCAATGCTCATGGGAAATGCTTCTACCACAATTTGTCGTTCATTATGGCTTAATACATTCGAAGAAGAATTAATAGACAGTATTCGGGTAGCGGTACTTAAAAAATGACGAACATCATCATAGGTATGAAAACCAATTAAATCGGCTCCTATCATGCCTTTTAATAATTGCTCGCGCCAAGGTATTAATCTAAAAATTTCGTACGAAGGGAAAGGAATATGCTGAAAAAATCCGATGGTGGATAGTGGTAAATTGCTGCGTAAAATGTTGGGTAATAAAAGCAATTGATAATCTTGAATCCAGATTTTATCACCTACAGAAGCTATTTTTAATGCAGCCTCTGCAAATTTATGGTTTACCGAAGTATAGGCATCCCAATAAGATTGATGATACTGCGCATAGGTAACCAGATAATGAAATACAGGCCATAAAATTTCATTCGAAAAACCCTCGTAAAATAGATTAATTTCTTCTTGCGAAAGATAAACGGGATAAAGGTTGAGTTGTGCTAATTTTGCCGATACTTCTTCTTGGCGCTCTTTAGGGATTTCAATTCCTGGCCAGCCAATCCATATCGAATTGCCTGATTTATGCGCATCCCCCAAACCAGTTGCCAAGCCACCTTCGCTAGGGATGAGGATGTATTCGTTTTCTTTTTCAATAATTTTTACGGGTAGTCTATTCGATAATATAACTGTTTTCATGCTTGTCTAAACTGGTAATCACTTTAGTATAAGGGTTTTTATCCGTTTTTGTTTAAATACTTTTTATAAAAGACATTCAAATGATTTAAACAATAAGCAATTAGATAAAAGAACATCCTGTAAAAACATCAAAAAAACAAGACTTTAAGCAAGTGAAATTTAGATTAAAAATTATGGGTTTTAAGACCAGCTAAGAAATGGTTGAATAGTAAGCATAGCGTTGTAATACTTTTCTTCGCCTGTAACTTCGGTACCTAACCATTCAGGTTTCTCAAAATGTTCGTCTTCTTCGCTTAACTCTATTTCTGCAATAAAAAGCCCCAAATTTCCGCCCAAGAACTCGTCAACTTCCCAAGTTTTTCCGTTTTCTGTTAGCGTATACCTTATTTTTTCAAGTTGCGACACGGCAAAATTTTCTAACAATTCTTTGGCATCCGCTTGTGGGATTTCATATTCAAATTCAGATCGTGTGGCGCCAATAGAAATACCTTTAATCGTTAAAAAGGCGCTGCTTGGGGTTAAGCGAACACGAATCGTCTTTTCCGGATCCAGTACCACATATCCTTGATGAAAATGCTCACCTTCAGGTTTATCTATTAATGACCATTTTTCTTGGTCGATTAAAAATTTTCGTTCTATTTCTTTTCCCATAAAAGATTTTTTTAAATATTGAGTGGATGAAATTAGGCAAAAAATAAAAAGAAACCATTTTGTGATTGTGGTATATGTTATTTCAATAAAAATTGCAAAACGTTTTGGTTAAATTTGCGGACAAATAAGAAGCGGATGTACAAAACCTTTACCGATCAGATGGGGCGGGAAATTACCTTGAGTTTTCCTCCTAAACGAATAGTATCCATCGTTCCTTCTCAAACGGAATTGTTATTCGATTTAGGTTTGGATACAGAAGTGATTGGTTTGACAAAATTTTGCATCCATCCAATTGAAAAATTTGCAGAACGGACGAAAGTTGGTGGAACCAAAAAAGTCAACATCGATTTAATTAAAGCGTTAAAACCCGATTTAATCATCGGAAACAAAGAAGAAAATACGCAAAGCGATATAGAAGAATTGGGAACATATTTTCCGGTTTGGATGAGCGATATTTTCAATTTGGAAGATGCCATGAATACCATTAGCCAAATTGGCGAATTAGTTGATCGGAGTCCTGAAGCCGCTTATTTGAATCATTTAATTGCTGCGGGTTTTACTGATTTGAAAACACTCGCATTGCAAAAACAAATTCATAAAAAGGTACTTTATTTGATTTGGCGTAAGCCCTATATGGCAGCTGGTACGAATACCTTTATTAACGAAGTATTGTTAAGCAATGGAATGCTGAACGTTGTGCAAATAGATCGATACCCCGAGCTAACTACCGATAAACTAAAAGAACTAAATCCAGCATTAGTCTTGCTGTCCTCAGAACCGTACCCCTTTGCCGAAAAACACGTAGCTGAATTGCAAGAAATAATGCCAAATGCCCAGATTTTATTGGTGGATGGAGAAATGTTTAGCTGGTACGGAAGCAGGTTGGTAAAAGCTGTGCAGTATTTTTTTGAGTTTCAAAAGAAACTAGTTTAAGACAGCGAAAAACTCAAAAAGAGGAAGACCATTCAATTAATAGAAATTGCATAGTTTTATTTTAAATTTTTTCTACTTCAGAATTAGTCACTTAGCCCGTTTTAGTTGCTTTTTTTGCTCAAATAGTTTTTTTTGTTTTGCAAAATTAAAACTGATTTCTATCTTTGCAGTCCTTAACAAACACAAAAACGCGGAAGTGGCGTAATTGGTAGCCGCACCAGACTTAGGATCTGGCGCTTCACGGCGTGGGGGTTCGAGTCCCTTCTTCCGCACAAAACACTAAAAAAGGCTCAGAGAAATTTGAGCCTTTTGTTTTTTACCTCAAGCCAAGAAAAAATTTTTTGCGGTCATCCATATTCAATCAACGACTCTTTCGGGTAATCTAAACCATTTGACAGTACTTGTAGAAACTTGTGGATTGTTAAAGGCAATATGCGTGGTTGCTGCTTTTTTTAAAAAAAATAAAGAGGGATCAAGCGGAAAAGTTGGGGGGGAGTATTTTTTAGGCATAAATTTTCGATAGTCTAAATAAGAAAAACTTAATATCCCTAACGCCTCTTGAGGTTGCTCTAAAAGCTTTGATCTTTGCATTGAAAGATTCTGCAGAAGCATTCGTGGCTCTGTTAATAAAGAAGTTTAGGATATATAGGTAATGCGATTGAATTGACCTTGCAACAGTTCTAAAAGAATCAATTTCACAAGCTTCAACCTCATTATACCATATTGCCAATCTTTTAAAAGCCTGCTCTTTACTTTTACACAGTCTGAATATATCTCCCAATTTTTGGGCTATAGCATACGCCTTCTTTAATTTGGGGTACCTTTCGAAAAGTAGGTCTGCTCTAAGTTTCTGATTTGTAGTCCATTTTGAAGGATGCTTAAATAAAAGATATCTGCTGCGTGCGAGCAATTGCTTTAATGTATCTCCATTGGCTAATACCTCTGGTTGATAAGCAGTATTGTCCTTCTTTGCCTTGGCAATAGCCTCATTTTCTGCATCAATAGCCTCCCAACGATACTTTATCCTGACTTCCTGAACAGCATCATAGGCTAATTTTTGAACATGAAAACGGTCAATTACGCGATGCGCATTTATAAAGCATCGTTTTATGGCCAATTGCATGTTAGCGGCCATATCCATGGTTACTTCCTGTACGCGTTTTCTTAATCGCTCAGGAATCTTTGTCAATACCGTGATAATGTCTTGGGCAACTGTTCCTTTAATCATGGCTACAATAGCGCCTTTCCTGCCTTTAGCCTCTTTATTGGTTACAACAGTATAAAGTTCTCCATTGGATAAAGCTGTTTCATCAATACTGAGCCTGGAACTCACATTCTTTGTAAAAAGCATCCAATCATCGGCATGCGTCTTTTGATCCCAGCTTCCATAATCACTAATGTGTTCCTTATACTGCTCCTGAAGCTGTTTACCATCAATTTGGAAATAATGACCTAAATGATAACAGCTAATAGGATGATTATCCAAATATTCCTTTTAAAAAAAGACCGAATTCCGTAGTCATTCGAGCCCCTTTTCTTACTAGATCCCAATCTCTGCTAATAATATCACCAGTCTTTTTTACTGTCCATCTACGCCTTTTGATGCGTAAGCAAACTTTTTGCCCACGGATGGGAAAATCCTGAATGCCAACTTCTGGAAGAAATCCTTTTGATTCAAGTTCGGCTATTTGATAGCCCAAAGGTGCAATATTCTTCTCTTCCAGATAGATATGGAATTCTTTTAACTCTTTCTCTACTTTGAGTAGTTCGAAATAATCCAGAATACCTTCTGGTAATAAAAAACTGATAAGGGTTTGTTCGGCTTGTTTCAAGGAAATTTGTAATTAGTATTGACTACAAAAAAAAGAAATTATTCTATTCCCCCCAACTTTTCCGCTTGATCCCTTAATATCCCTAACGCCTCTTGAGGTTGCTCTAAAAGCTTTGATCTTTGCATTGAAAGATTCTGCAGAAGCATTCGTGGCTCTGTTAATAAAGAAGTTTAGGATATATAGGTAATGCGATTGAATTGACCTTGCAACAGTTCTAAAAGAATCAATTTCACAAGCTTCAACCTCATTATACCATATTGCCAATCTTTTAAAAGCCTGCTCTTTACTTTTACACAGTCTGAATATATCTCCCAATTTTTGGGCTATAGCATACGCCTTCTTTAATTTGGGGTACCTTTCGAAAAGTAGGTCTGCTCTAAGTTTCTGATTTGTAGTCCATTTTGAAGGATGCTTAAATAAAAGATATCTGCTGCGTGCGAGCAATTGCTTTAATGTATCTCCATTGGCTAATACCTCTGGTTGATAAGCAGTATTGTCCTTCTTTGCCTTGGCAATAGCCTCATTTTCTGCATCAATAGCCTCCCAACGATACTTTATCCTGACTTCCTGAACAGCATCATAGGCTAATTTTTGAACATGAAAACGGTCAATTACGCGATGCGCATTTATAAAGCATCGTTTTATGGCCAATTGCATGTTAGCGGCCATATCCATGGTTACTTCCTGTACGCGTTTTCTTAATCGCTCAGGAATCTTTGTCAATACCGTGATAATGTCTTGGGCAACTGTTCCTTTAATCATGGCTACAATAGCGCCTTTCCTGCCTTTAGCCTCTTTATTGGTTACAACAGTATAAAGTTCTCCATTGGATAAAGCTGTTTCATCAATACTGAGCCTGGAACTCACATTCTTTGTAAAAAGCATCCAATCATCGGCATGCGTCTTTTGATCCCAGCTTCCATAATCACTAATGTGTTCCTTATACTGCTCCTGAAGCTGTTTACCATCAATTTGGAAATAATGACCTAAATGATAACAGCTAATAGGATGATTATCCAAATATTCCTTTTAAAAAAAGACCGAATTCCGTAGTCATTCGAGCCCCTTTTCTTACTAGATCCCAATCTCTGCTAATAATATCACCAGTCTTTTTTACTGTCCATCTACGCCTTTTGATGCGTAAGCAAACTTTTTGCCCACGGATGGGAAAATCCTGAATGCCAACTTCTGGAAGAAATCCTTTTGATTCAAGTTCGGCTATTTGATAGCCCAAAGGTGCAATATTCTTCTCTTCCAGATAGATATGGAATTCTTTTAACTCTTTCTCTACTTTGAGTAGTTCGAAATAATCCAGAATACCTTCTGGTAATAAAAAACTGATAAGGGTTTGTTCGGCTTGTTTCAAGGAAATTTGTAATTAGTATTGACTACAAAAAAAAGAAATTATTCTATTCCCCCCAACTTTTCCGCTTGATCCCTTAATATCCCTAACGCCTCTTGAGGTTGCTCTAAAAGCTTTGATCTTTGCATTGAAAGATTCTGCAGAAGCATTCGTGGCTCTGTTAATAAAGAAGTTTAGGATATATAGGTAATGCGATTGAATTGACCTTGCAACAGTTCTAAAAGAATCAATTTCACAAGCTTCAACCTCATTATACCATATTGCCAATCTTTTAAAAGCCTGCTCTTTACTTTTACACAGTCTGAATATATCTCCCAATTTTTGGGCTATAGCATACGCCTTCTTTAATTTGGGGTACCTTTCGAAAAGTAGGTCTGCTCTAAGTTTCTGATTTGTAGTCCATTTTGAAGGATGCTTAAATAAAAGATATCTGCTGCGTGCGAGCAATTGCTTTAATGTATCTCCATTGGCTAATACCTCTGGTTGATAAGCAGTATTGTCCTTCTTTGCCTTGGCAATAGCCTCATTTTCTGCATCAATAGCCTCCCAACGATACTTTATCCTGACTTCCTGAACAGCATCATAGGCTAATTTTTGAACATGAAAACGGTCAATTACGCGATGCGCATTTATAAAGCATCGTTTTATGGCCAATTGCATGTTAGCGGCCATATCCATGGTTACTTCCTGTACGCGTTTTCTTAATCGCTCAGGAATCTTTGTCAATACCGTGATAATGTCTTGGGCAACTGTTCCTTTAATCATGGCTACAATAGCGCCTTTCCTGCCTTTAGCCTCTTTATTGGTTACAACAGTATAAAGTTCTCCATTGGATAAAGCTGTTTCATCAATACTGAGCCTGGAACTCACATTCTTTGTAAAAAGCATCCAATCATCGGCATGCGTCTTTTGATCCCAGCTTCCATAATCACTAATGTGTTCCTTATACTGCTCCTGAAGCTGTTTACCATCAATTTGGAAATAATGACCTAAATGATAACAGCTAATAGGATGATTATCCAAATATTCCTTTTAAAAAAAGACCGAATTCCGTAGTCATTCGAGCCCCTTTTCTTACTAGATCCCAATCTCTGCTAATAATATCACCAGTCTTTTTTACTGTCCATCTACGCCTTTTGATGCGTAAGCAAACTTTTTGCCCACGGATGGGAAAATCCTGAATGCCAACTTCTGGAAGAAATCCTTTTGATTCAAGTTCGGCTATTTGATAGCCCAAAGGTGCAATATTCTTCTCTTCCAGATAGATATGGAATTCTTTTAACTCTTTCTCTACTTTGAGTAGTTCGAAATAATCCAGAATACCTTCTGGTAATAAAAAACTGATAAGGGTTTGTTCGGCTTGTTTCAAGGAAATTTGTAATTAGTATTGACTACAAAAAAAAGAAATTATTCTATTCCCCCCAACTTTTCCGCTTGATCCCAAATAATTTAGTTAGCCTAAACAGGAAAAAGTTGATATCACCGACACCTCTGAACTGTGCCCTGAAAGCTTTAATTTTAGCGTTGAATGATTCTGCCGATGCATTGGTACTTTTGTTATCAAAGTAGTTGAGTATTTTCTTGTGGTGCAAGATTATGGTCCTTGATACTGTATTAAAAGACTTGAAGCCTGATTGCTCAACTTTTTCGTTCCATTTTGCCAATCTAGCAAAAGCATATAACTTATCGGCAGTGGAATTGAATATCCAGGAAAGCTGCTGACTGAGGTCATATGCCTTTTCAATATCTGGATATCTTTCGAACAATAAAGCCGCCCTATGCTGTTGATCCCTTGTCCAGTTGTCCTGCTTGGTGTAGAGCAGGTAACGACTTCTGGCCAATAGCTGTTTAATTGTGTCGCCATTGGATAATATTTCGGGCAGATAGGTTGATTTCTGTGCCTTGGCTTGTTCCAGTGCTGTATTTTCATCATCTATTGACTGCCATCGATGTTTGATTCTTATCTCCTGCAGGGCTTCGGTAGCGAGTTGCTGCACGTGGAAGCGGTCGATGACTTGTACAGCATTTGGAAAACACTTTTTGGCAATCAATGCCATATTGCTTGCTAAGTCAAGTGTGATTTCCTGTACCTTATTGCGTATGCGTGCAGGGATTTTCAGTAGTACAGGAATAATATCTTCAGATTTGGTACCGTTCAAAACGGCTACAATAGTGCCTTTTTTACCACGGGCGTG
Source organism: Pedobacter paludisoli (assembly GCF_052344095.1). Classification (GTDB taxonomy): domain Bacteria; phylum Bacteroidota; class Bacteroidia; order Sphingobacteriales; family Sphingobacteriaceae; genus Pedobacter. Next base: position 482,988 of record NZ_CP179926.1, read on the forward strand.
TTTATTGGTAACCACTGTATAAAGTTCGCCATGAGAGAGACTGGTCTCGTCAATAGAAAGATGGGCAGTCACATTATCCGCAAAAACGAGCCCTTCCCGAGCGTTTTTCTTGTGTTCCCAATCTTGGAAGCCGCTTAGTTTTTCTCTATAATATCTCCTTAGCTTTCTGGGGTCTATGCCATAAAAGGAACTGATGGTCTGGATGCTATGCGCTTGGCTATCGGCTGATTGCTTTTAAAAAAGCCGCGAAATCCTCAGTGATACGCGTTCCTTTTGCCACCAGACTCCAATCCCGAAAGACAACAAGCCCTGTGTCCAGGTTCAACCATCTGCGTCGTTTCACATGAAGAAAGACCTCTTGTCCACGAATGGGGAAATCCTGTAGTATGACTTCACTAAAGAAACCTTTGGAATGCAGCTTATTGCTCTCATATTCCGATGGAACTAAGTTCAGTTCCTCAAGGTAGATATGAATACCGGTGGTATCTTTCTTATGACCGGAAAGTGAAAAATAATCAGATACACCTTCGGGGATGATCATCGGAAGTAGGGCTTTAAAAGAATCGTGCATGTAACGTAAATTTTAACCCTCAAAGATCTAATTTTTTTTCACCGCTCCACAACTTTTGTACATGATCCCTCTTTCGGGTAATCTAAACCATTTGACAGTACTTGTAGAAACTTGTGGATTGTTAAAGATAATATGCGTGTTTGCTGCTTTTTTTAAAAAATAAAGAGCCTGAATGTTCTTGTGAAAGTAATCAGGCTCTTGTGGGTGCCAGGCTGTTAGTTAGAGGTAAACCTGGCTATTGTAGGGTGTTTGGTTTTATTTTTTAGGAGGGGTGTCGGTTTGGCTTGCGGAACTCAAAGAGCTGAGTTCATGATTTAAGAGTTGAGAAAGTTTGGTGAGGCCGGTTTCAATTTCTTTCTCAATGGGGGCATTCTGTTTAATGCCGGTTTGGATGTTTGCGAAAATTTCACTCATCATCTTGATTTTTTTTAGCGATTGCTCCATGGTGTTTTCAGTTTAATATAAGTATTGATGTTTAATAGCTAGAAAAGGAACGTTGTTTAATGAAAAGGAACAATAACAACAGGAGTGAATATTATTGTATAAATATAGGTTATTATTTGTTTAAAAATTAAAAATATTTCAAACATTATACTAATTTGTTTCTTTATCTATTAAGGATAGGCGATTCAAAATGTGCTTAATTTGTGTTATGTCGTTTCATATAGGTAAATTAATAAAAGAAGAAATACATAAAAAAGGATGGTCACTGAAAAAATTTTCGGAAGAAGCCAATATGACCTACCGAAATGTTATGTATATTTTCGAGCGCACAGATATCAGTATCGAGTTGCTAAAGCAAATAAGTAAGGTGCTCGATTTCGATTTTGTTAGCCTTTACCTTACAAAAGAACCACCACTGGTTATAGAAGAAGCCTCGTCCTTTTACAAGAAAACGAACAACGTGCCCATTATTACCTATCAATTTGTGATACCTCCTGAGGCTTATGGTGATATTCTTGAGTTTCAGGAAAGAATAAAAGCTTTGAGCGAGGAATATGGTCTGGTGATGTTGGAATAACCAGTTGTGTATGTAATTGCGCTATGTCTTCATTCGTCATATGCATGTTAAATGTATTTTTTTGCGAAAGCACTATATATTTAGAAATAAAAGCGCTATTTTTGCGACCCAAAACAAGCCTTTGTTTTTAAGGGGTAGCGTAAAATTGTCCAGTAAAATAAAGGCCGTTTCAGTAAAATGAAGCGGTTTTGTGTTTAAAAATAGATTAAAATAAAAATCGATGTAAAGACTTGAAAATGAATGCTTTTTGTTTTCTGTTTTTCAAGTTTAGTTGCATCCCAATACCATATCTAACAAAAAGATGAATATTACACAGGAAAAAACCGGCAACTTAAATGCGGTTGTGAAAATTAAAATTGCACCTGCTGATTATACTGAAAAAGTAGAGAAAGCCATTAAAGATCAAGCTAAAAAAGCTCAATTACCTGGTTTCCGTAAAGGGATGGTGCCAACCGCACACATTAAAAGAATGTACGGTAAAAGTATTTTGGTAGAAGAGGTTAATAACTTATTAAACGATACATTAAGCAACTACATTACTGAGCAGAAATTAGAAATTTTAGGTCAACCTCTTCCTAAAATGGACGATGAACGCGAGTTTAAATGGGATAACACCGATGAGTTTGAATTTGATTACGAATTAGGTTTAGCGCCTTCTTTTGAGGTAGCAGTTTCATCAAAAGATAAATTTACTGAATACGTAGTGAAAGCTGATGCAGAAACATTAGAAAGCCGTATCAAAAATATCCGCCGTAGCTACGGTAAAATGACCAACCCTGAAACTTCTGCCGAAGGTGATGTTTTGTATGCAGAGTTAACGCAATTATCTCCAGACGGTTCGGTATTTGAAGGTGGTATTGTAAACACAGCAACCCTACGTTTAGATTTAGTAAAAGATAAAAAAATCCTTAAATCATTAGTAGGTATTCAAAAAGACGCTGAATTAGTAATCGACTTAAACAAAGCATTCGAAGACGTAGCCGTAATCGCTAAAGCTTTAAATATTTCGGAAGAAGATGCAGCAGAAGTGAAATCAACTTTTAAATTGGTTGTAAAAAACATTAACCGTTTAGAAGAATCAGATTTAAATCAAGAGTTTTTCGATAAATTATTTGGCGAAGGTACTGTAACAGACGAAGCTGGATTCAGAACAAAAATCACCGAAGAGATCGAAAGTATGTTTAAGCAAGATGCTGAACGTAAATTATCAAACGATATTTATGAGCAATTATTAGCTAAACATTCAATTGAATTACCAGATGAATTTTTACGTCGTTGGTTAAAAGCTACTAACGAGAAATTAACCGATGCCGAGTTAGCTGAAGGATATGATGATTTCGCTAAAAACCTTAAGTGGACGTTAATTGAAAATAAAATCATCAAGGATAACCAAATCGAAATTAAATACGAAGACGTTGTTCAAGCGGCTAAAGTTAAATTAGATCAACAATTCAGAATGTATAGCCCAGCTCCACTTCCTGAAGATCAATTGGCACAATACGCGGTTCAATTTTTACAAGAAAAAGAAAATGCAAATCGTATTTTCGAAGAAGTAAAAGCCTTGAAAACTTTTGAGCAAATCAAATCAGTAGTAACCTTAGTGCCTAAGGATATTGCCTACGATAAATTCGCTGAATTGGTGAAAAATTAATAATTGGCTGACGAATTGTCAGCTTACAAAATACGATTTAAGAGCAGCTTCCTAACAGGGCTGCTCTTATTGTATAAAAGGTTTAAAAAAAAATCGCTATTATTTTTCAGCTTAATTTGCTCATTAATGGCGGATTGCATATCTTTCGGAAGATCGATAAAATAGAAGGCAAATTTTAATCATGAGGCGATTGTCATTTCTAATACAGAATTAATAATCAACCTATAGAAAATACGAATTTGGCACGGAAATTAACCGAAGCATAGCAGTAATTATAAATTATTTTCGATTAACCAGATGCAGCTTTCGCTGTTAAACGTTAATACTAAACGCAAGAAATTATGACCATAGACTCACAAGAATTCAGAAAATTTGCCGTTAAACATCAAGGAATTGGCAGTTTACACGTAGATAAATTTATTGCACAGGCTAATTTGAACCCACAAAATATGACACCTTATATTATTGAGGAGCGTCAATTAAATGTGGCTCAAATGGATGTTTTTTCACGATTAATGATGGATCGTATTATCTTTTTAGGTGATGCTATTTACGATCAAAATGCGAATATCATTCAAGCACAATTATTGTTTTTACAATCAACCGATGCGGATAGAGATATTCAAATTTACATCAATTCGCCAGGTGGTTCTGTATACGCAGGTTTAGGAATTTACGATACCATGCAATACATTCAGCCTGATGTAGCAACTATTTGTACCGGAATGGCAGCCTCAATGGGAGCCGTTTTATTAGTTGCCGGAGCAAAAGGAAAACGTGCAGCATTACCGCACTCAAGAGTGATGATACACCAACCATCAGGCGGCGCGCAAGGCGTAGCATCGGATATGGAAATCAACTTGAGAGAGATGCTTAAATTGAAAAAAGAATTATACGATATTATTTCAGAGCACTCTGGCCAAACATATGACTGGGTAGAGAAAGCATCAGATCGCGATTACTGGATGACTGCCGACGAGGCAAAAGGATTCGGAATGGTGGATGAGGTATTATCGAGAAACATAAAAAAACATGGCGAAACAAAATAAAGAATCACGCTGTTCATTTTGTCATTCAGGTAAACATGAAACCTTGATGCTGATTGAAGGCATGGATGCATTTATCTGCGATAAATGTGTTACCCAAGCCAATCAATTGCTAACACAAGAACTGGGTACAAAAACAGTAAAAGGTGCACCAACAACGTTGTCGTTGTTAAAACCACTGGAAATTAAAACACATCTTGATCAATATGTAATTGGTCAAGATGAAGCAAAAAAAGTATTGGCAGTAGCGGTTTACAATCACTATAAACGTTTAAACCAAAAGGTAGAAAACGATGAAATTGAGATTGAAAAATCAAACATCATGTTGGTGGGCGAAACCGGAACTGGTAAAACCCTTTTAGCAAAAACCATCGCTAAAATTTTGCACGTTCCATTCTGTATTTGCGACGCAACCGTGTTAACTGAAGCGGGATACGTAGGAGAGGATGTAGAAAGTATTTTAACTCGCTTGTTACAGGCAGCCGATTATGACGTTGCTGCAGCTGAACGCGGAATTGTATACATTGATGAGGTAGATAAAGTAGCGCGTAAAAGTGATAACCCATCGATTACGCGTGATGTCTCTGGTGAAGGTGTACAACAGGCTTTATTGAAAATATTAGAAGGTACTGTGGTAAACGTACCACCGCAAGGAGGACGTAAACACCCTGATCAAAAAATGATTGCGGTAAATACCAATAATATTCTATTTATCTGTGGAGGTGCTTTTGATGGTATTGAACGTAAAATTGCCAATCGTTTGCGCACACAAGCGGTAGGATATAAGGTAAAGAAAGACGAAACGGTACTAGATCTTAAGAACCTATACAAATACATTACGCCACAAGATTTAAAATCATTCGGATTAATTCCTGAACTAATTGGACGTATTCCAGTTCTTTCACACTTAAATCCATTGAATAAAGAGTCTTTACGCAATATTTTAACCGCACCTAAAAATTCATTGATTAAGCAGTATAAAAAGTTATTCGCTTATGAAAATATTGAATTAATTTTTGAGGATGATGTGTTAGACTTTGTGGTAGATAAAGCAATGGAGTATAAATTAGGCGCAAGAGGATTAAGATCTATTTGCGAAGCCATTATGCTTGATGCGATGTACGAAACACCTACACAGAGCAATGTTAAAGAATTGCACATTACGCTCGATTACGCAATGGAAAAATTTGAAAAAGCCGACTTTAAAAAATTGCAAGTTGCTTAAAAATATAATCCTCGCGTGAAAATGCGGGGATTTTTTTTAACCCGTTGTTAAGCAGCATTCAACAGGTTAAACAAATCACAAATGCTGCATCATTAAATTTAACTATATGAACGAAGAAAAAGATGTAAAGAAAGACGAAAAAATTGTAGCCAATGCGGCAAAAGTGAAAGAAGTAAAAAGTGCCATTAAATCCGGACTAAAATCGAAAGATGATATTGTGCACAATTGGTTGCCACGTTATACCGGTAGAGAGTTAAGCGATTTTGGCGATTATATTCTATTAACCAATTTTAGCAAGTACTTGGCTATGTTTTCAGAATGGCACGATAATGCGCCAATTATGGGGCTTGATAAACCAATGCAAAGCGTAAGTGCCAATGGCATTACCATTATTAATTTTGGTATGGGAAGTCCATTGGCTGCTACCATGATGGATCTATTGACAGCTATAAAGCCAAAAGCGGTTTTGTTTTTAGGTAAATGCGGTGGGTTAAAGAAGAAGAATCAATTGGGCGATTTAATATTGCCGATTGCTGCAATTCGTGGTGAGGGTACTTCAAACGATTATTTGCCAGCTGAGGTGCCAGCTTTACCGGCATTTGCGCTACAAAAAGCCATCTCTACTACCATCCGCGATTATGGTCGCGATTATTGGACTGGAACTTGTTATACAACCAATCGACGAGTATGGGAACACGATAAAGATTTTAAAAAGTATTTAAAATCATTGCGTGCGATGGCGGTAGATATGGAAACGGCAACCATTTTTACCACCGGATTTGCTAATAAAATACCTACGGGCGCATTGTTGTTGGTTTCTGATCAACCCATGATCCCTGAAGGTGTAAAAACTGCCGAAAGCGATAGCAGTGTAACCGCAAAATATGTCGAAACTCATTTGAAAATAGGTATCGATTCGTTGAAACAATTAATCAATAACGGATTAACGGTAAAACACTTGTTGTTTTAATCGTTTAAATTCTTCACAAACTCGATTTTGTTTTATAAATCCAAAAAATGGGAAACTGTTTTTTAGGGTTTGTAAACCAAAGTTTGGGGTTTTTGGCATGGCAAGTCCTGCTGTCTACTATAGCCCAATAAAATTGGGGCTGCCGCTTCCATCAGGTTTATTTCACCTTATGCAGTAATTCTTCTGAGCCTTCAGTCTCCTGCAAATCCCCATAACTCTATTCAAAAAAACTTTTCAGACAAATCAGACCTTAGAGGTTTTTGAAACCTGCAAGGTCTACTATTTTAAAAACCTGCAAGGTGTGGAGCATCTTTATGCAAAAAAAAAGATCCAACCCCTTCGAGTTGAATCTTCTTGTGTATATATTTTGTTGTTTTAAAATTCTGCATTCTTTGGAAAGCGCGGAAATGCAATTACATCGCGAATATTGGTCATTCCGGTAACAAACAGTACTAAACGTTCAAAACCTAAACCGAAGCCCGAATGTGGTGCTGAACCAAAGCGGCGGGTATCTAAATACCACCACAATTCATCTTGCGGAATATTTAATTCTTCCATACGATTGGTTAAACGTTCTAAACGCTCTTCACGTTGCGAACCACCAATCATTTCTCCAATACCTGGGAATAAAATATCCATCGCAGCAACTGTTTTTCTACCGTCGGCATCTACCTCGTTCTGACGCATATAGAACGATTTGATATCTGCGGGATAATCCGTTAAAATTACCGGTTTTTTAAAGTGTTTTTCAACTAAATAACGTTCGTGCTCACTTTGTAAATCCGCTCCCCACTCATCAATTAGATATTTAAATTGTTTCTTTTGGTTTGGTTTTGAAGATTTTAAAATCTTGATCGCTTCTGTATAGGTTAAACGCTCAAAATCATTCGCTAAACAGAAATCTAATTTTTCTAATAAAGAAAGTTCGCTGCGCTCGTTTTGAGGCTTTTGTTTGTCTTCTTCTGCTAAACGTGCGTTTAAGAATGCCAATTCTTCTGAACAGTTATCTAAAGCGTATTTGATTACATACTTCATCATGTCTTCGGCCAATTGCATGTTGTCTTCCAAATCAGCAAAAGCAACTTCAGGCTCAATCATCCAAAACTCAGCTAAGTGACGTGCTGTGTTTGAGTTTTCGGCTCTAAAAGTAGGGCCGAAGGTATAAATCTGACCAAAAGCCATGGCTGCTAATTCACCTTCTAATTGACCAGAAACCGTTAAGTTAGTCGCGCGACCAAAGAAATCTTCTTTATAATTTACCTGACCATCTTCCGTACGTGGCGTGTTATCGAAATCTAAAGCAGTTACTTTAAACATTTCTCCTGCACCTTCAGCATCACTTGCGGTGATAATAGGGGTGTGCATGTACACGAACCCACGTTCGTTAAAAAATTGGTGAATGGCAAAAGCCAATGCGTGACGTACTTTAAATACGGCATTAAAAACATTGGTACGGAAGCGCAAATGCGCGATTTCACGTAAAAATTCTAAACTATGTTTTTTAGGTTGTAAAGGGAATTTTTCAGGGTCGCTATCGCCTAAAATTTCAACGCTTGTGGCTTTAACTTCCACCGTTTGTCCTTTACCCAACGATTCGATTAGTAAACCAGTTGCAGAAATAGCTGCACCGGTTGTAATTCTTTTTAACAGCTCTTCAGGCAAATTATTAAAATCAACTACAACTTGGATATTGCTCATGCAAGATCCATCATTTAAAGCTATAAACTGATTATTACGGAAAGTTTTAACCCATCCCATAACCGTTACTTCTGTGTTAAATGCGGTAGATTTTAATAAATCTTTAATTTGCTGTCTCTTAATCATATTCGTTATTTATAAGGGTGGCAAATTTAGAAAAAAAATATGAATGAATGCAGCTTTTCGCTTTTGTACGGAGGAAAAAAGCAATCTTTTTGAGCTGGTGTTTCCACGCTGTAAGATTGCTTTTTTTACCTTGTTATTGTTGCTGTTGAATGGCCTCCATGTATTGTCGGTAGCTATTTTGATTTTTTTCGACTGTGTTGGTGGCGTTTAATTTCGTGTAATTGATTTCTTTTTGTTTAATGTAGGTTTCGTTTTCGTGGCTATCGTCGTCATTGTAGCCAACCGATACACTTACTTCCATGGTGTTTTCAGTCCCGCCTTTGTAAACACCTTTAACAGGCGAGCAATCGGTAAAGTTACGGCCAACAGCAAGGCGCACGTGTTTTTCATTGGCAATACAATTATTGGTAGGGTCGAGGCCAATCCATCCGTATTCTGGCAAGTAAATTTCGGCCCAAGCATGGGTAGCTCCTTCACCGCGCATACCATCCTTGTTTGGACAAATATATCCGCTTACATAGCGAGCGGGGATGCCAGTTAAACGGAGCATCGCAGTTAATACATGGGCAAAGTCTTGACAAACTCCTGCTTTAATGGATAGTATTTCGTTAATGGTGGTGTCAACAGCGGTAACTCCTTTAATGTATTCAAAATTTTGAAACACATGGTTGCAAAATTTTCGTGCCACTTGAAATGGAGTATCGCTACTGGTTTTGATGTCTTCAGTTATTTTTTTTAAATCGTCGATACCTTCAAAAGTTTCTTGTCGTAAGTAATCAATATATGGGATTTCATATTTTAGTGAGCACAAGGTGTTCCATTGCTCGGAGCTAAAAATATCATCTTGTGGCAAGGGTTTCGGAAAAGTTTCGACTGTTACCTTTGAGAATATTTTTAGTTGGGTATGTGGTTTGTTTTGTGTGAATGTGCCTACTTCATTTCCATAGTAATCGATAAATATTTCAATATCAGGATTTTCTGTTATGGTTAAATCGTGCTGTATAACCTTTTGAAATTCGTCCTTTACAGGGAAGAGTATGATTTGGTTGGCGCTATCGCGTACAGGTGTTTCGTAGCGATAGTTGGTAATATGTTTTATTTTGAAAATAGGCATACCGTAAATTTAAAATTGTGTTTTCTTTTGTTTGGCTTTTTTTTTGATTCGCTATGAATTTGCAAAATAATACTCATTGAGCATGTTGGCGATACCGTACAGTTCAGAACGTATTTCCGTTAAATATTTATGCAACACTTCATCGCTCATGGTATTTACCGAACTATACGTGTTCATGCTGCGTAAACGCCCAATTTTAAACGATAAATTATTGAAATGATTGATGTTACTTTCGCTCTTTAAACGAGTGAAATAGCGTTCAATATTGTGCATCGCATAGGATGCTGAGCGTGGGAAATCGTTATTCAGCATAACAAGTTCAATAATGTTGTTGGCCGCAAATCCCTGGCGAAATGTTTTTAGGTACAATTCGTATCCTCCAATGGATAGCAATAAGTGCTTCCAATAGGCTATATCAGTTAATAAATCAGGGTTTGTACTGATGGAGCTAAATTTGATGTCTAAAATATCAATAGATTGAATGCTTCTTTCCAAGTATTTCCCGATATTCATGAAACTTCTGCTTTCTCCACGCTCCATGGATGTTTCTGCCGTACCGTAATACAGCATTACTTGTTTAATTAAAATATCCAATGCGGTAATAGGATCGTCTTTTTGTACGTACCAGAGCATTTTTTCGTCTTTCATGGTATGGTAATATTCGTTTAGACATTGCCATAAATCTTTCGGGATATGTTCTTGAATACTCCGCGCATTTTCACGTGCCAAGGTGATGATGTTAAAAACCGAATTTGGGTTATTCCGGTTGTACAGGAGGTATTCTATAACAGCTCTACTATCGTGTTGTATACTTAAAAGTTCTGCTTCATCGCCCACAGAGAAAATTCGGATAATCGGTTTCCAGGTAAATTCCTGTACGGTATCCTGTGAGGATGCATAATTTATTTTTAACATGCGCAACATACCATCGCTGCGCTCAATGTAACGGCTAAGCCAATATAAACTTGATGCTACTCTACTTAACATATATTATTTTTAAGAGGTTAATACCCAGGTATCTTTACTGCCACCACCTTGTGAGCTATTTACGACCAATGAGCCTTCTTTTAGCGCTACACGGGTTAATCCGCCCGGGACGATGGAGATTCCATCAGGGCCATACAGTGCAAAAGGACGAAGATCGATTCTGCGGGGTTCTAATTTTCCATTAATAAAGCAAGGTGCAGCGGATAAACTGATGGTGGGTTGTGCGATGAAATTTCGAGGGTCTTTTAATATTTCGAGCTTGTATTCTTCGATTTCTTGTTCGGATGCGGCATGTCCCATTAACATTCCATAACCTCCACTGCCATTTGTTTTTTTGACAACCATTTTATTGATATTAGCAAAAACGTGTTCAAGTTCATCGGCATTGCTCAATTGATGTGTGGGAACATTTTTTAAAATAGGTTCTTCGTTTAAATAGTATCGAATCATATCTGGTACATAGGTGTACACGGCTTTATCATCGGCCACGCCATTTCCGGGTGTGTTGATGATGGCTACATTTCCTTTACGGTAAGCACTCATTAATCCGGCTACGCCCAACACACTGTTCGGATTAAATACCAATGGATCTAGGTAATCGTCATCCACGCGGCGGTAAATCACATCTACTTGCTGTAAACCGGTGGTTGTTTTCATGAAAACACAATGGTTTTTCACAACTAAATCTCTTCCTTCAACCAATTCTACACCCATTAGACGTGCAAGCGTAGTGTGTTCATAATAGGCGGAGTTGTACATGCCTGGACTTAAAAGAACCACGGTAGGGTTGGCCACCGCTCTCGGTGATAGAGATACTAAATTTTTATAAAGGATACTGGGATATTCGGTAACGCTACGAACGTTGCATTGCGGAATTAAATCAGGGAATAAACGCTTCGTGATTTCTCTATTTTCCAGCATGTAGCTTACACCAGAAGGGGTACGTAAATTATCTTCCAAAACGTAAAAGGTACCATCGTAGTCGCGGATTAAATCAATGCCTGCTATGTGGATGTAGATGTCGTGCAGTACGTTTACGTTATGCATTTCCCTTAAAAAATGGGGACAAGAATAAATCACATTGGTAGGAACAATTTTATCTTTTACAATAAATTGATTGCTATAGATATCTTTTAGAAATAGATTGAGGGCTTTTAAGCGTTGTTTAATGCCTCCTTCTATAAAACTCCATTCGCTGGCAGTGAGTATTCTGGGGATGATATCAAATGGGAATATTTTCTCAATTCCTTCTCCACTATCGTAAACGGTAAAGGTAATTCCTTGACTCATGAACAATTTTTTTGCTAATTCTTCTTTTTTGTTCAGATTATCCAAGGATTCTTTAGAGAAGTTTTTAATGAAATTTTGATAATGGTCTCGGTGGTTTTTGCCATTTAAGAACATTTCATCATAAATATTGGCGCTGTTTGAGTAATTTTTAATGAAATTTTCTATCATATCACTTGAATTATGTGCTTAATTTATGATTTTTATGATAAATAACACGTTTTTCTCGCTATAAATTATAATTTATTTGATTTTTTAAATGATTTTTATTGTGTTTTTTATTTTTTTATCTGTTTTTTGAATAAAAAATATAAATTTTGTCTTAATTATTTGGAATTTATATAAAAAATTGTACTTTTGTGATGCTCGTTAATTATTATTATATATTTGGTTTAAGAAAAAGTGCTGGCAACGGCACTTTTTTTATACTAACAAATAAAAGACTTATTCATAATCAACATAAACCAAACAACCTAAACTAAACAAAGCTTCATTGGGAAACCCTTGAGGCTTTATTTTTTTAGATAGGTTGCTTTTCATGAATGGCTGCAAATAATCGCCTTCATATGAATTCCTTGTTAAGTTGACGTGATATTTTTGAGCGACATGCTTGTAAAACAAACATTCAAAATTGCAGTCATTAACCGAAGTGCGTCCGTCAATCCCGAATACTCGAGATGTACCCCTAATGCTCGGGACGTACCACTAGCAGCGGGAGAAAATAAAAACAGTTGCAGAAACATTCGAATGTGTACCACCGAGTATTGTTCTATCAGTTTTGTGTGATGATTAAATCGTGGTTACAAAACGAATCTTCACAAAACCTAGCGATCTTGTTTTTGTTTTGCGCCAAGGGCTTACGCGCAAAGCTGCCTAGTCGGATTGATAAAGGCTTTTGGCTACTTTTGGCTACAAAAGTAGAGGCCCTGCCGGCAGGAGACAAAAAAGGGAAAAGCGGAGATTGAGCTTCTAACGCATATCTGCACCAAACATTATTCTTCAATTAAAAAAGGCTGGGATAAAAAAAAGCTACCTCTGTGTTTAGAGATAGCTTTAGCATTATGTTTTGTTATTTGTTTATGCTTCTGTGTAAGAAATCTTGTTAACATGACGATCGATTTCCCATTTGCTCATACCTTCATCACCAATTACGTCAAACAATTCAAGGGCTCTACGCGCTTTATATTCTTCTTCGCGTTGCTCTTTTAAGAACCAATTTAAAAATTCGATTGTAACATAGTCTTGTTCTTTGTGACATTTAGCTACAATGTTTTTAAAGCTTTGTGTAATGGCAATTTCGGCTTCCAAAGCATCTTCAAAAACTTCTCTGAAGCTGGTAAATTCAGTTTTAATACCTGTTACTTCCGGAGAAATTGCATTTCCACCCATGTCTAACACATATTTAAACAATTTTAATTGGTGCATTCTTTCTTCTTCTGCTTGTTTTGCAAAATAGTCAGCAGAAAATTCAAATCCGTTTTGGTCACACCAAGATGACATTGATAAATATAATGATGAAGAATGAGCTTCTTTTTTTACTTGTTGATTTAAAAGCGTTTCAATATCCTGAGATAGTAAGCTTTTAATGCGCATTAAATCTTTCATAGTTCCTTTACTTTAAATGATAAAACAAAGATACGGTGCAAATAACGAAAGCGTACCATTTATTTGCAATATGAAATTAGTCTAAATTGCTGTATTGTAGCTGTTTATAATCAGTTTAAATAAGCGAGAAAAGGGAAAGATACAGGGAAGACTTTGTTAAACAGCCAAGCGATAAAGGCAATCGCTAATCATGTGATTAAGTTTAAACATGGTGAAAGTACCTTGTAATAAATCTTTTAAAGCAATGATTTCTAAGGCGCTTAATAAATAAATATGATCACAACCGTTAAATGTAATCAATTCAAAATCCGCACGCTGTGTGTTTAATAGAAGGTACTCGATATCAACTTCTTCAATAACTTTTTTTAATTTTTGAAGCGATAAACAGCTGTAACGGGCGAATTTTCCTCCAAAATCAACATAAAAGCAATTCAATTTATCTGATTGATAAACCGAGCCATGTGCATTGGAGAATACGTTAACTAATTCGTTTAGATTGATACAAGCCTTTTCCATTGATTGCAAATGTTGCTATTATTTAGATTAAATACAAATAAAAATGAAAATAATTTATTGCAGCCTATTATATAAGGTATAGGCTGTTTGAATAATTAGGTTTATAAGGGGTTTACAGTTGACTTAATTTAAAGGTTTCTGCTACGCGGATTCCTTTTTCTGTTCGTTGGAGCGTGCAGCATTCGTTATTTGGGTCGTGCTCTAAGTATAATACATAGCCGTTATCAACTGCTTCTTCTAAAAAAGCTTGTTTTTCCGTTAAAGTAATGAGCGGAAACATGTCGTAAGCCATCACGTAGGGAAGGGGCAAGTGTCCAACAGAAGGGAGTAAGTCTGCCATGTAAACGATAGTTTTACCTTTATAGTTAATTTTTGGCAACATCATCGCATCGGTATGACCGTAGGCAAAGCTGATATGAATGTCTTTTTGCCATTCAATATTTTCTTTTTCTTCAACAAACTTTAATTGTCCGCTTTCTTGAATTGGTAAAATGTTTTCTTTCAGGAAAGAAGCTTTTTCACGTGCATTTGGTTCTACCGCCCATTGCCAGTGTTTTTCGTTGCTCCAATAACTTGCATTCTTAAAGGTTGGAAGAAGTTTGCCCTCTTTTCTTATTACTGCACCACCTACGTGATCAAAATGTAAATGGGTTAGGAAAACATCGGTAATGTCATCTAATCCAAAGCCTAAACTGTTTAGAGATTTTTCCATTGAATCATCTCCATGAAGGTAATAATGGCTGAAAAATTTTTCATCTTGTTTATTGCCAATACCGGTATCTACTAATACGAGTTTATTTTCATCTTCAATTAATAAACAACGCATCGCCCAGGTGCAAAGGTTGTTTGCGTCTGCAGGATTGGTTCTTTGCCAGATGCTTTTAGGGACAACGCCAAACATGGCTCCGCCATCTAATTTAAAAAGACCTGTATTGATTGTGTGTAGTTTCATATTTTGTGAATAGTGAATAGTGAATAGTGAATGGGCAGAGTTAAAATTAAAGTGTTTTAGCGATTAGCCCACTAATCATTTTGAATATAGCGAGCATAAGTGGTTCTATACTGCTTAAATCTTCTCGGTTAATATAGTTTAAAAGTATTAAGGCTTCAATTTGGGTGTCTATCTCTACTAATGAGCTTCGGCTCATTTCGTAAAATCTTTTTCTTTCTAGGGATGATTTTCTTGCTGCGCCTTCAGCAATATTTGAACAAATTGAAATGGATGCTCTTTTTAGCTGAGAAACCAAATTGTATTTTTCATCGGTTGGCAGTTTTTTAGTTAGTACGTAGATTTCTTTTACAAGTAATAGGGATGCTTTATAAACCTCAAGATTTTTGTGATTTAATTTTAGCATGATGTTTGTAAATGTAATTAAAAAAAAATGAGCTAAGAATAATCAAAGCCCATTTTTATATGTATTTATTTAGTAAATCTAATCACTATTGACAATTCACTATTAGCCATTCACTATCAGCTATTGCCTAATTTACAAGTGAATAACTTCTCCGTATGCATCAGCAGCAGCTTCCATAATCGCTTCGCTCATGGTAGGGTGTGGATGAACCGATTTAATCATTTCGTGACCCGTTGTTTCTAATTTACGTGCCACTACAATTTCAGCAATCATCTCAGTTACGTTTGCGCCAATCATGTGTGCGCCTAATAACTCGCCGTATTTAGCATCAAAAATTAATTTTACGAAACCATCTTTTGCACCAGCAGCACTTGCTTTACCAGAAGCTGAGAATGGGAATTTACCAATTTTCAATTCGTATCCTGCTGCTTTTGCTGCTTTTTCCGTATAGCCAACCGAAGCAATTTCTGGTGTACAATACGTACATCCTGGGATGTTGTTGTAATCTAAAGGCTCAGCGTGTTGACCCGCAATTTTCTCAACACAGATGATTCCTTCTGCAGATGCAACGTGCGCCAATGCTTGACCGCCAACTACATCACCAATGGCGTAATACCCTTTTACAGAAGTGTTGTAGAACTCGTCTGTTACGATTTTTCCTTTTTCGGTTTTAATACCGGTTTCTTCTAGACCGATGTTTTCGATGTTTGCCACAATACCTGCTGCAGAAAGAACGATATCGGTTTCGATTGTTTGCATTCCTGAGGCAGTTTTTACAGAAACTTTGCAACCGGTACCACTGGTATCAACAGATTCAACGCTTGATGAAGTTAGAATTTCAATGCCTACTTTTTTAAGGCTGCGTAATAGTTGTTTTGAAACATCTTCGTCTTCTACAGGAACAATGTTTTCCATGAATTCTACGATGGTCACTTTTGTACCCATAGTAGCATAAAAATAGGCAAACTCAACACCAATAGCACCTGAGCCTACAACTACCATGCTTTTTGGTAATTCAGGAAGTACCATGGCTTGGCGGTAGCCGATAATTTTTTTGCCATCCTGCTTCAAGTTTGGTAATTCTCTTGAACGAGCACCTGTTGCAATGATGATATGTTTTGCTGATAATTCTTTTTGAGAACCGTCAGATACTTTAACCTCTAATTTGTTTCCCGGTTTTACTTTACCGGTGCCCATAATTACGTCAATTTTATTTTTTTTCATTAAAAATTGAACGCCTTTGCTCATGCCTTCGGCTACACCACGACTGCGTTTTACAACAGCAGCAAAATCGGCTGTTGCGCCTGCGGTTGTAATTCCGTAATCTGCAGCATGGTTAATGTATTCAAAAACCTGTGCGCTTTTTAATAAGGCTTTGGTTGGAATACAGCCCCAGTTTAAACAAATACCCCCTAAAGATTCGCGTTCAACAATGGCTACTTTAAGTCCAAGTTGAGAAGCTCTGATAGCAGCTACGTAACCACCTGGTCCGCTGCCTAAAACAATTACGTCGTAATTCATATCTATTTCAAGAAATAACTTTTTGTTTTGATGTAAGTATGCAACTCCAGTTAGGAGAGGGCTCTGATTTCAGATGACCCCTGCGGCTTTTAATTAAAAGTACCGCATTACAAATCATTTAGTTTATCAATCCTTAATGCAAGCCAAAACTAAAAAAAAAATGTTAATTGACGGTCTAAATCTGAAATATCGAACAAAGAAAACTGTAAAAATGACAAATGAAAATGGCTAGTGCTTTTGTGTAGATGGCGATGTGATGTGCGATTTTAAAGTTTCTTAACAACTCTATAAAATATTTGACTGCGAAAGTCTTGAAAAACAAAATTTACTGTTGAATTATTTTGATTGCTTCAGTTTTGTTGCTAAATGCACGAAAGTATTTGCTGGATTAACGTTTTTTACTAAAATACGTCTTTTTGTGTAGCTAGTTTGTAGTTGTTTATTGTGATATATTGAATTTTTGTTAAGTTTTTGTGTTTACTTGATAAAATTTGTAGACTTTTTTTAGAGGAAATGTATCTTGTTGTATAATTTATTGATAAAGTGTAAGTTGATAGCTTTATTTCGACTGTTAATTGTTGAAAAAAAATGACTTAATTAACGGTAATTTAACATTGAATGTTAAAATGTGTTAAATTTTATTAAGTACATTTGTCGCGTAAATTCAATTAGAGTTTTATTAACAACAAAAAACAATTAAAAAAAACAAAGTATGAAGAAATCTTTACTAAGATTAGTTCTTGTTTTTACTGTCCTTGTAGGTATTGCCTTTGGAGCGGATGCTCAGGTAACCACATCGGCTATGACAGGTACTATTAAGGACGCTAAAGGCGCCTTACCTGGTGCAAGTGTTAAAGCTACGCACACGCCAACTGGAACTGTATATTCAGTTTCATCAAACAATGAAGGTAGATTTGTGATTAACAACATGCGTGTTGGTGGTCCTTATACTATTGAAGTAACGTTTTTGGGTTATCAACCTGAAAAAGTAACCGACGTTTATTTAAAATTAGGTGAAACATTTTCTTTCCCTGTTGTTTTAAATGACGAAGGAGGTAAGAATTTAGAAGAAGTAGTAGTAAGTGGTGCAAAAGCAGGTATAATGAGCAGTAAACGTACTGGTGCATCTACAACTGTAACAAAAGCACAAATTGAATCTCTTCCTACTATTACAAGATCTTTGCAAGATTTTACGCGTTTAACACCACAAGCAAATGGTAACTCATTTGGTGGTACAAATAATCGTTATAACAGTATCACTATTGACGGTGCTGTAAATAATGATGTATTTGGTTTATCAGGTAGCGGTGCTCCAGGTGGCCAAGCTGCAACTCAGCCTATCTCTTTAGATGCGATACAAGAACTTCAAGTAAATTTAGCACCATTTGATGTTACGCAAGGTAACTTTACAGGAGGTAGTGTAAATGCTGTAACCCGTTCTGGTTCAAATAAATTTGAAGGTTCTGTTTATTTTTTTGGTAGAAATGAGAATACAATTGGTAAAAGTGTTGATGGCTTAAAAACAAAAGCAGCTGATTTTTATAATAATCAATTTGGAGCTCGTTTAGGTGGCCCAATTATTAAGAACAAATTATTCTTCTTTGTAAGTGCAGAGGCTGGAAGAATTCAGCAACCAACGGCATTTAACGTAGGTGATCCAGGTTCGTTATTATCATTGACGGATGCGCAAACGATTACCAACACGTTAAAAAGTAGATACGGTTACGATCCAGGAAGTTATGATGCTATTAATGCTCAGACTCAAAACAATAAAATTCTTGCCAAAATTGACTGGAACATTAATAAAACCAATCAGTTGACATTGCGTCATAGCTATATTGATGCATTTGATGATAATATTTCAAGAAGTACTACTTCATTCCGTTTTGGAAACAACGCATATAAATTTGCGAATAATCAAAACATCTCAATTTTAGAGTTAAGAAGCGCGATTTCTCCTGCAGTTTCTAATAATTTAATTATTGGTTATTCAAGAATTAGAGATGCTAGAGAAATAGCTGGAACATTATTTCCTCAAATTCAGATCAACAATATGGGCGGTATTTCAGGAAACTCAGCTGTTGTAGGTAGTGAAAGAAGTTCTGCTGCGAATGAATTGGACCAAGATATTTTTGAGTTTACCGACAACTTAAAGATTTTTGCGAATAAGCATACGTTCACCATTGGTACGCATAATGAGTTCTTTAAATTTAGAAACTTATTCATAAATAACTTTAACGGATCATATACGTATAATAACTTAGCTGATTTCGTTGCAGGAAATGTTAAACCATTAACGGCTACGGCTACTTTCTCAAATATTCCAGGTGAGCGTACTCCAGCTGCTAGATTTAGCGCTGCTCAATTAGGTTTCTATGCGCAAGATGAGATTGATGCCTTTACAGGATTTAAGTTGACTGCTGGTTTAAGAGTAGATGTTCCTTTGTTTTTTGATGATCCTGCTGCAAACCCATTGGTTCCTGCGACATTTAATGGTTTAAAAACAGATCAAACTCCTTCAGGTCAAATTTTAGTTTCACCTCGTGTTGGTTTCAACTGGGATTTAACTGGAACGCGTTCTATTCAAGCGCGTGGAGGTATTGGTTTATTTACAGGTCGTGTGCCGTTTGTTTGGTTATCAAATCAATTTACAAACTCTGGTATGTTGTACCAAACAGTTAATGCAACAAGCAGTACAGGTAACTTTATAGCCGATCCTACTCAACAGAGTGGAATTTCTGGTACTACTGTAGCTACTTATGAGGTGGATTTATTAAAACAAAACTACCGTTTACCACAAACATTGCGTTATAACTTAGCGTTTGATTTCAAATTGCCAGGTGGTGTAATAGGTACTTTAGAGGGGATTTATTCTAAAACTGTTAACAACGTTTTATATCAAAATCTTAACTTAAAACCTTCAACTGCTACAATTCCTTCGTCATTAACAGGCGGTGCAGATAACCGTCCGTTGTACACGTATCCAACTGCAGCAGGTAAGGTTAACCCAACCTTTACAAATGCCTTGTTATTATCAAACACAAGTAAAGGTAGTGCATACAACTTAACAGCTCAATTGCAAAAAAATTGGATGTTCGGTTTATCAGGAATGATTGCATATACATATGGTCAATCTAAAGATATTAATTCAGGTACAAGTAGTACAGCATTATCGAATTATGCATTTGTTCAAATCGTAAATGATCCTAACAATCCACCATTGGCGTATTCAAATTATGATGTTCGTCATAGAATTGTTGGTAATTTATCTTACGGTATTAAATATGGTAAAAACAAAGCTTCTGGAACGAGCTTATCATTAGTTTATGTTGGTAAGTCAGGTACTCCATTCACGTATTTATATAATGGTGATTTAAATCAAGATGGTAATACCGGTAACGATTTATTCTACGTGCCACGTAATGCAAGTGAGATTAAATTAGTTACAATTGCTGCTTCAGGAAGTAATCCAGCAATTACTCCAGCTGAGCAATGGACTGCTTTAAATGCTTTTATTGAAAGTGATCCTTATTTAAGAGAAAATAGAGGTAAATATACTGAGCGTAACGGCGCTAGAATGCCTTGGGAACACCAATTCGATTTAGCTCTATTACAAGATATTGGTACCTTAATTAAAGGAAGTAAAAATGTACTTCAATTATCATTCACAATTACAAATATCGGTAACATGTTGAATAATGATTGGGGTAGACAGTATTCATTGTCTAATACTTCGTATTCATTGGCTAGTTACAGTACTTCTTCTGGTGGTGGTTACACGTTCAGAGCACCTACAGGTGGTACAGCATATCAAGTATCTGCATTTGCTGCTAGATGGCAAGGACAATTTGGTGTGCGTTATATCTTTAACTAATATATCACCAAAATAAATTTAAAAGCCTCGATTTTTATCGAGGCTTTTTTTTGCAGATAGATTTTATGTATATTTATGAGTAAACAATTTAAATTAACACCAGCATGAAAACAATTTATTTACTACTATTGATTGTGAGCCTCTCATCATGTAAAAAAATAACCATTGATGATGAAGAAAAAACTTTTCTTTATGATGCTCCAGTCTCAAATGAAAATCCGATTATGTGGGGAGGGATGTACGTAACACTAAAGCCCGGTGGTAGAGCGGGTTTATTGTTAGGGGGAGATGTGATTTATGATGGAACCTATACAATAAAGAATGGGGAAGTGAAAGTCACGATAGGTAAGGAAATTCATTCTTTCAAAATTTTATCTCAAACGGAGATTAAATACCAGACTGGGCACATACTTAAGCTCGTTCAAAAATAAAATATATAAAAAGCTTATTACAAAGTCTTCTTATATATTATGCACAGATTATAGTTCAAGTCAATTCTTGGTTTCGTAAACAAAAGGCAATTTTTTAGACAGAAATTGCCTTTTTTGCTGCTTTTTTGTTTTTTATGGAGGCGCATCAATGAGTAAATTCTTTTTATGCATTCAGATTATAATTTTTAGGCAGATTTTTTGTTATAATAAATTAAAATTTTCACTTCAAATTTGCTTGCTAAAAAAATTAGTATAAATTTGTTGCGTTCGATACGTTTTTGTATTGATGTGTTCAACTAAGAGAATAGCATTATGACCGTTACCGTTTTAGCGATATTAGAAACCGATTTTCGTCCCGATCCTTCATTGAGTAAATTAATGAATAACCGTTTACAACAAGCTGCAGAAGAGCTTCAAAATGATAAATTAAAGGCATTAAATGAGGTTGGTAAGCGTGATGACGATGTGGTGGTCTATATTAGCTTTAACCCAAAATATAGCATCCGTTGGCGCATTGTGAACGATGTTGCAAAAGAAACAGAAGAATTTGTGTCAGAAGTTTGTGCCAATATGGGATATATTCCTTGGAAAACGGCTACATTAAATGTATTTAAAGGAAATGCTTAGACGCATAGCGGAATTCTTAGCCGTGTTTTGTTCGTTCCGCTTTTCATCTATGTTATCTTCGGTTTATAACGCCTCAGTGGTCGTTTACGGGATTTTTCTCTTGATTTTTGCCGAATTGGTCTTTGATCTTTCCGCTTTTCAAAAGGCTTATTTAGAGGGGATTTGCTTTTTTTTCATTTCTTCTTAAATTATTTTTCATATCCATTTGTGTATTAATGGTATTTGTTCTATATTTGCACCTCATTAAATAAAAAAGTAAAAACTAATATTTTAAACAATGTACGCAATAGTAAATATAGCAGGGCAGCAATTTAAAGTTGCTAAAGACCAGCACCTTTTTGTACACAGATTACAAGGAGATGAAGGCGCTAGTATTGAATTTGATAACGTATTGTTGGTTGATAACGGTGGTAAAATCACTGTAGGAGCTCCTGCAGTAAAAGGTGCTAAAGTTTCAGCTAAGATCGTATCTCATTTAAAAGGTGATAAAGTTATCGTTTTCCACAAGAAACGTAGAAAAGGTTACAAAAAGAAAAATGGTCACCGCCAATTTTTTACTAAGATTCAGATCTCTGATATCACTCTATAATTAATTGTTAACCCAACAATTCGCTTTGGCGGATTGCAAAATATAAAAACATGGCACACAAAAAAGGAGCCGGTAGTTCGAAAAACGGACGTGAATCGCATAGTAAGCGTTTAGGTATTAAAATTTTCGGTGGTCAAGAAGCGATTGCAGGAAACATTTTAGTACGTCAACGCGGAACAAAACACCATCCAGATAAAAATGTTGGTTTAGGTAAAGACCACACTTTATTTGCTTTAATTGATGGTACAGTAGTTTTCAAAAAGAAACAAGATAACAAATCATATGTTTCTGTAATTCCTGCTGTAGCTAAAGAAGAAGTTGTAGCGAAAGCTGCTCCAGCAAAAGCTGAGGCTGCTCCTGCAAAAAAAGCACCAGCTAAAAAAGCTGCTAAAAAAGAAACTACTGAAGAAGCTGCTTCTGCAGAATAATTAGTATCAACTTTATAGAAAGCCATTCTGACTTCAGAATGGCTTTTTTTGTGCTTCTTGAAGTTTTTCTGTTGGGGCATAAAAAAAGGTATTTGGAATGTCCCAAATACCTTTTATGTATGGCTGTTTTATATTTTAACTGGTACGTTGTAAAATTTGCTCCGTTAGGTTAAATAAAATCTCTTTTTGTTCTTTTGGTGCCGAAATATTGGCTAAGTTTTGAAAAGCTAAATCAGCATATTTTTTCATTTCCTTTTCAGCTTCCTGGCGTATGCTTAATTCATTGTAGATTTTTGTTACGCTGGCCACTTTCTCATTATTTGTAAATTCTTTTTTCGCGATCCAATCTTTTAACTCGTTGTTTGACGCCTTTTCTAGCGCTTTTAAAAGCAGAAAAGTCTTTTTGTTCGCAATGATATCACCTCCAACCTGCTTGCCAAATTTTTCGGGATCGGCATACACATCTAAAATATCATCCTGAAGTTGAAAGGCAATACCAATATTTTCGCCAAACTGCTCAATAAGGTCGGCATTTTCAGCGGATGCTCCACCAATGATAGCTCCTAACTTTAGTGCACCACCTAATAATACAGCTGTTTTAAGACGAATCATGTTAATGTATTCAGAAATGCTTACATCGTCGCGATTTTCATACTCCATGTCCAACTGTTGTCCCTCACATACGCCTTGTGCGGTAGCATTGAAGGTGTCTAAGACATCTTTTAGGAAAATAGTGTTTACTTGAGCTAAATTTTTATTGGCTTCAACCATCATCACATCACCACTCAAAATGGCCGTGTTGGTACTCCATTTTTCGTGTACAGTTGCTTGCCCACGACGTAGGGGAGCGTTATCCATGATGTCATCGTGTATCAGCGTGAAGTTGTGAAACACTTCGATGGCCATGGCAGCATGAATAGCTTCCTTGGCGTCTTTACCAAATAGTTCGGTAGCAATGAGCACTAATAAAGGACGAATGCGTTTTCCGCCTAAATTAATAATGTAAGTAATTGGTTCGTATAATTGTTTCGGTTGTTCTGGAAACGTAAGGTTTTTGATGGATGTGTCTAATAGTTGTTGTAATTGTTGTATGTTCGACATGTATTGTTACGGGTTAATCATGGTGCCGAAGGCATTTTCGCCTTCCATCATTTTACTAAATTTATCCTCCAAGGTAGTTTGTTTAACGATTGGATTCTCGCGCCAAAAATCAGCATTATATTTTATAGATTCTACAACATTTTTATCTTTTGTTTTTTTGCTTACAAGTTCAAATTTTTCATTTTTAAGTGAGGCGTCTTCTTGAAAAACCGTTAATAACGAACTTACGACCCCTTGGATTGGGTTTCGGCTCAAGGTATTGTTATAGCTTATTGAAAAATACATCTTTGTAGAGATGCATTCCAATACGTTTATTGCTGTTGAGCTGTTTTTAAATGTGGCAATTGTTTTAACAATAGGAGGAAAGGTTAAGCTTGTGTTTGCGTTTGTTGTAATGGGTAAATTATGAATGTTGTGTTCTACTCGATATATTTTAAAATCCTCTGTTCCTATATAAAATGTTGAATTTGAGTAACATTCGCTTTTGCTTTTTTTCTTTATTGTACACGTAATAACGGCAATACTTTGGTCGCCTTGCTCAATGTATTTATCAATTTCAATGGTGTATTTGCTGAGCGTTTTTTCGGTCACAAATGTTCCTGATTTTGGTTGCATGAGGTAACCACTAGCAGTAAAAGTAAAATAGGATTGATTACTTAAATCGAAGCCGATATTGTTTTTAACAGCAGCAAAACGGGTTTGCCGAGCAATCCAGCCTGTTGTTTTGGTTACTTTCCAGTCGATGTCGTAAAATATTTCGTTTATTCTGCTTGGCTTATTGTCTATCGTGGTTAATTGTCTATAAAAGGATTTTAAGTAATGTGCTTCCTCTTGATGTGTGTTCGCTAAGCTAAATGCCTTCTGCAACAATCGCATGCCTTGAAAAGGGTCAATTTTAACTTCTTCAAGATTAATACTAGCCTGCATTAATTTAACCGTAACCGGCTGCGCAGCGTCGTTTACCTGGATTTCAGTAGTTAAGTAACTAACATGACTAAATTTTAATTTGATTGGAACGCTAGTCGCCTTAATTACAAAATCACCATTTTCGTTTGTAATGGATGTGGTTTGCGCACCCACAATCATTAAAGAAACAAAAGGGATGGCTTCGCCAGTCGCTTGGTCAATTACTTTTCCCTGAATGGTTTGCGCATGGATTTTAATCCCTGAAAACAGCAGTAAAAAACATAAAAATAATTTTCCCATGCGTTGTTAAGAGATTAACGTAAAATCGATTTGACGTTTCGAAAGATCTACTTTTTTTACACGAATCATAACTTCATCGCCTAGCTGATATTTGCGTTTTTTACGTTGTCCTATGATGCAATAATTTTTCTCATCCAACACATAAAAATCATCCATAATATCGCGCAAGCGAATCATTCCTTCACATTTATTTTCTTCAATTTCTACATACATTCCCCATTCTGTAACGCCCGAAATAATGCCTTTATATTGGGTGCCAATGTTATCCTCCAGGTATTCGGCTTGTTTGTATTTAATAGAGGCTCTTTCTGCTTCTGCAGCTCTTTTCTCCATGGCTGATGAATGCACACAAGCCACTTCATACGCTTCGGCATCAGCCGATTTTCCATTGTCGAGGTATTGTTGCAAGAGGCGATGCGCCATTACATCGGGGTATCGGCGAATAGGAGAGGTAAAGTGGGTATAATAATCAAAAGCTAAACCGTAATGGCTTGTTTTTTTAGTCGTATAAATGGCTTTGGCCATGGAGCGAATGGCCAGCGAGGTTAAAATATTTTGCTCCTTTTTTCCTTCAACATCGCTCATTAAATAATTTAGCGATTTTGCAATCTCTTTATCCGATTTGGTACTTATTTTATAGCCAAATCGTGATGCAAACATGGCAAAGGAGTTTAAAGACTCCATGTTTGGCGAATCGTGCACACGGTATACAAAGGTTAGTTTGTTTTTACCTTTTACCTTGGTGGCGATAAATTCAGCTACTTTTCTGTTTGCCAATAACATGTAATCTTCAATGAGCTTATGAGCGTCTTTTCGCTCTTTTACATACACGCCGATTGGTTTTCCACTTTCATCAAGTTTAAATTTAACTTCGGTACTTTCAAAGCTGATGGCACCATTTTTAAATTTTCGATCGCGTAAAATGTAGGCTAGATCGTTTAGTTTTGTTATTTCTTCAGCGAAATCGCCAGTTTTTGTTTCAATAACTTCTTGGGCTTCTTCGTAGGTAAATCTTCTGTCTGAATGAATAATCGTTCTACCGTACCATTCCGACTGAATATTGGCATCATTATCTAACTCAAATACGGCTGCAAAGCATAATTTATCTTCATGTGGTCTTAAAGAACAAACACCATTACTCAAACGTTCAGGAAGCATGGGGATAACCCTATCCACCAGATAAACAGAAGTGGCTCGACTGTAGGCTTCTTTATCCAAATCAGTTCCTTCGATCACATAATGCGAAACATCGGCAATGTGTATACCAATTTCGTGGTTTCCATTGGGTAATTTTTTATAAGAAATGGCGTCGTCAAAATCTTTGGCATCTGCCGGATCAATGGTGAAAGTTAGGGTTTGTCTAAAATCTTTTCGCTTGGCAATTTCTGCTGCTGAAATTTCTTCAGGAATCGCATTTGCTTGACGTTCTACTTGTGGCGGAAATTCTAAAGGAAAACCGTATTGCGCTAAAATTGCGTTCATTTCGGTGTTGTTTTCACCTTGATTGCCTAAAACGTGCTTAACAATTCCTAAGGGATTTTTTGCACCTTCAGGCCAATCAGACAGGGATACCAAAACGCGCTGACCGTTTTTAGCATTCAGGGTGTCGGCAAGCGGTACAAAGATGTCGTGCATCATTTTTTTATCGTCTGCAATCACAAAAGCAAAGCGATCGGATACTTTGATAACGCCTGTAAAATCTGTTTTAGCTCGTTTAAGAATTTCAACAACTTCTCCATCGTTTTTGCGGCCTCGTTTTTTGGCAAATACATAGACCTTCACGGTATCGCCATGCAAAGCATTACGTAATTTTCGCGGGGCAATAAAAACATCTTTTTCAAATTCATCCTCCGGCACTACATAGGCAGAACCATCGGCTGTCATGTCGACAGAACCAATAATAAAGTTCTGTTGTTCTTTTAATTTGAATTTTCCCTTTTCAGGTTCCAGAAAAATGCCGCTAATTTTTCCTTCTTTTAATATTTCGAGGATGGTTTCACGCGATTCCTGGTCGTTTAGATTGAGTTTGGCCGAAACTTGTTTGTAATTGAGGCTTTGGTTGCCATTTTTTTCAAAAACATCGCTAACCAGTTGATTGAGAACTAATTTTATATGTGCTGATTTTTTCTTTGCCATGCGCTAAACTGAATTTATCGAAGATACAGAAAAGATACCGAACAGGCCTATTTTGGGCATTAAAATGTAAAATAGATGATGTAAAAAAGGCAATCAAACCTTATTTTCCAGGGATGGCATCTATTAATTTTTGCGTATATGCAGCTTTTGGCGCGTAGAAAATTTGCTCCGGAAAACCTTCTTCTTCAATTTTACCTTTATTCATGACCAAAATACGGTCTGAAATATGTTTTACGACGGCTAAATCGTGCGAAATAAAGATATAGGTGAAGCCAAATTCGCGCTGTAAATCTCGAATGAGGTTGAGTACTTGGGCTTGTACAGAAACATCCAATGCAGAAACTGATTCATCGCAAATGATAAATTTTGGTTCTAATGCCAAGGCACGTGCAATCACAATTCGTTGTCGCTGACCACCACTAAATTCATGCGGATAACGGTTAAAATGCTCTTCTTTTAAACCAACCTTGATGAGCAATTCCAATACACGGTTTCTTCGTTCGGCATCGTTTTTAAATAAGCCATGTACATGCAAAGGTTCTAAGATAGATTGTCCGACACTTAACCGAGGATTGAGTGAAGCATAAGGGTCTTGAAAGATGATTTGAATATCTTTTCTGAGTTTACGCAATTCCTTTTTTCCGATATGTGTAATGTCTTGATTGTTGAAAATGATATTGCCAGAAGTGGGCTCAATTAATCGTAAAATTGTTCGGCCGAGGGTTGTTTTGCCACAGCCCGATTCACCTACCAATCCAACGGTTTCACCGGGATAAACGTTGAAGTTTAATTCATCAACTGCTTTCACATACTGCGTTGTTTTTCCAAATAAACCTTTTTTTATGGGATACCATTTGCACAAATTTTTAATTTGTAGCAAAGGCTCTTGTTGATAAAGCATGTTACGACGGAGCGTAATTTCTTCATCGGTTATGTGGTTCGATGCTTGCAGATGAGCTTCTGCACTTTCAGGATCCTCGGAAAGAAAATCGGCTACGACAGGTAATTTTTTTAACAATAACGCTGGGTTTGGGCGACAAGCGAGTAAACCTTTTGTATAGGGGTGTTGTGGATTCTCTAAAATATTTTTTGCTGGACCTTGTTCTACAATGACACCTCTCAGCATTACGGCAATTTCATCGGCAATCTCACTGATGACACCTAAATCGTGCGTAATGAATATCATGGCCATTTTGCGCTCGTTTTTAAGCTTCAGCAAAAGGTTTAAGATGGTTTTTTGCACCGTAACATCCAGTGCCGTAGTTGGTTCATCGGCAATGAGTAATTTCGGATTGCAGCTTAAAGCCATTGCAATCATTACCCGTTGTTTTTGTCCCCCAGAAATTTGGTGCGGATAACTTTCAAATATTTTTTCCGGGCGCGGCAATTGAACTTCGTTGAAAAGATCGATGGTTCTTTTTTTTGCGGTTTCTTTATCTACTTTTTGATGTAAGGTAATGGCTTCCACTACTTGATCGCCACAGGTAAAAACCGGGTTCAGCGAGGTCATGGGTTCTTGGAAAATCATCGAAATTTGATTTCCGCGTATTTGCCGTATTTCGTTTGAATTGAGGTTCAGTAGGCTGCTATTTTCAAAGTCGATAGAACCTTGAATGTGTGCCGAGCGTTCATCGTGCAAACGCATGATAGAAAAGGAAGTTACAGATTTTCCGGATCCAGATTCACCCACAATTCCCAAAATAGATCCTTCTTTCACGGTAAAGTTTATGCCGTTTACCGCTTTGAACCATGTTTTTGATTCCTGATTAAAAAAATCGATGCTTAAATCTTCTACCTGTAACATTCAGTTCTTTTCTGCTATCAAATTAGTTTACAATGGTAATGTTTTCTTCCGAAATTATTTCCATTCCTTTTAATTTTAAGAGTACTTGAGCCGTTGTTATTACATCTTTTTGGCAATACGTAACAATTCTTTCTAGATTTTTCTCTTCATAATACACTTGTCGTACCTGACTGCCATTTATATCGTCCTTTGGGGTAGGGATATTAAAAATTTGTGCCAATAGATTTAAGGAGGTGTAATGCTTGTAATCGCCGAACTTCCATAATTCCATGGTGTCAAGGTGAGTTATTTCCCAAGGTCTTTTGCCCGAAATATTCAATTGCTGTGGAATGGGTAATCCATTAATCAGTAATCGGCGGCAAATATAGGGGTAGTCAAATTCTTTTCCGTTGTGTGCGCAGAAAGCCAAATGGCTACTTTGTTTTTCAAGTAAGTCGACAAATTGGTGTAAAATTAGTTTTTCATCGTGTCCTGCAAAAGATTTTATACGAAGGGATAATTTTTGTTCAAGCGTATTGAATATGCCTAAGCTAATGCAGATAATTTTTCCAAATTCGGCTTGTATGCCTGCTTTTTCGTAATAACTCTCGGCCGTTTGATCGGCTTTTCTTTGAAGCAAGGTTTTTTGATCCCATAAATTCTGGATGGTTGGAGGCACTTCACTAAAAGAGGGAAACTGTGGGACAGTTTCGATATCCAATATCATTATCTGGTTAAGGTCAAGTGGTTTAAGCATACTCCAATATATTGAAAAATTGAACAAAAAGAAAAGAAGTGTTTTTAAAGTGTTTTAAAATTGATAAGTTTGAGTATGGCAAAAAGTAAGTTTGAGCAGTCGTTAGAAAACGGTCCACACCAACAACTGCAACGCATTATTGGTAATTGGAAAGGACAAAGTAAGACCTGGTTTGAACCAGGCGTTTTAGCCGATGAATCGGAGGCGGAAGCCACGATTTCCAACTTACTTGAAGGACGATTTATCTCATACGATTATACCGGTACGATACAGGGCAAGCCTTTGGTAGGTAAAATGATTATTGGCTTCGATATTCCGTATCAAAAATTTACATTCACTTGGATAGATAGTTTCCACATGGGGACGCAGATTATGCAAGCCACGGGCGATGCTACCGAAAAAGGTTTTTCGATCTTAGGTTCATGGGGAAATCCTGAATATGGTGATCAGTTGTTTGGCTGGCGTACAGAATTGGAAATTATTAGCGAAGATGAGCTTATCTTTTCAGCGTACAACATTATGCCTGGTGAAGCTGAAGCAAAGGCAATAGAAATTGTATATCAGCGCGTTTAAGCGTTGTAAAACTAGCCTGTTTTTAATTTAAAGCATAAAAAGTAGCATCTAACCATTTAAGTAAAAGCTAGATGCTGCTTAATTTCTAAAACAAGGTGCCAGGTTGCGAACCCATGGTAGGAACGTGTAAATCCGTTCCTATAGCAGCGTTTAATTCTTTTATAAAGTGTGCAGAAAGTAAAGGGGACGCTAACTCCACATTTTGATGCACAAAGAAGTAGAGGTTTTCTAGTCCCTGTTCTTTCCATTGTACAATGCGTTTTACCCATTCGTTTAAGCGGTCATAATCACTTTCATGATTGGCGCCTACATAGCGTATAAATGCAGTAGGAGAGGTTAAACGCATGTGTAGCATGTCTCTTCTGCCCGCTGTGTCAACCAGAATATTCGCGATACCATTATCCTCAAATAATTGTTCAAACTCATTGGCAATTGCAGGATTCGAAAACCATTCGGTATTTCTAACTTCGATTCCCAAAGGAATAACTTTTGGGAACTCCTGAACAACCGTTTTTAATCTTTCAAAATCTTTTGGTTTAAAATTATCGTGTAGTTGAAGGAATGCCATGCCTAATTTATCTTCAAAATGACTAACAGCATCACAAAATTGTTCAACGGGTTCTTTTACGTTTATTAGGCGCTTAAAATGACTAATGGTATTCGTTAGCTTAGGGAAAAATCTAAAATTATCGGGTGTTTTATTTGCCCAGGTAAGTACCTGTTCGCTGCTTGGCATGCCATAGAAGGTGGCGTTTAATTCGATGGAATTAAATTGGGTTGCGTAATAGCTGAGCTCATCTTTGGTCCCTTTGGGATAGAATCCTTTTAAATCGGCCTTATTCCATTTTGCGCAGCCTACCGAGACCTTAAAATTCTGTTTTGGTTTGTTTGCTGTTAATATGGCTGCCGTTTGTGGGGCATCCGCTGGAAGGCTAAAATTGATGTTGGAAGGATCTTCTACTTGACCGAATTTCATAAAAAAGAATTAAAATATACCTTTCAAAGATATTCAAATATTCTCATTTGTGAGCAGTCTTGCATTTGTTGTTTACCCGATTCTAGTGGTCATGCCATAAAAACAAAAAGGCAATAAGAAAATCTTACTGCCCTTGCTATCGTTTGGGTTAACTACTAGTAACCTAGAATTTTTAATACTTGTTTACTGTTTTGCTCTTCGCCAAAAACTTCGAAGTTGAAACTTTCATCGCGGTTTCGGCGAATTAAAACGTGTTTCGGACTTGGTAATAAACAGTGATGAATACCTCCGTAACCGCTCAATACTTCTTGATATGCACCCGTGTGGAAGAAACCTAAATATTGTACTTTACGTGTTTTAGGCATAAACACACTGTTCATGTGAGCTTCTTGATTGTAATAATCTTGCCCATCGCAGGTGATACCGCCTAAGTTTACGCGTTCATACTCCGCATCCCAATTGTTGATTGGCAATAAAATGTATTTTTGATTTAATGCCCAAACATCTGGTAGGTTGGTAATGAAAGAGCCATCCAACATTAACCATTTCTCGCGGTCATTCTGTTGTTTACGTCCCAATACTTTATACAAAATACCTGAAGCTTCTGCTACCGTATATTTACCAAATTCAGTGATAATATCTGGTTCAATTACATCGTGGATCGCACAAATTTCTTTAATTCGTTTTACAATTTCGTTTACCATGTATTCGTAATCGAAATCAAAAACCAGCGAATCTTTAAATGGCATTCCACCACCAATATCCAACGTATCTAAATCGGGGTTAATTTTTTTGAACTTACAATAAAGCGTTACGTATTTCTCTAACTCATTCCAATAGTATGGGGAATCGGTGATACCCGAGTTAATAAAGAAATGCAATAACTTCACTTTAAAGTTCGGGTTATGCACAATTTTACTGTTATAGAAGTCGATGATATCTTCCATACGCACACCAAGGCGTGAGGTATAGAATTGTGAATCAGGTTGTTCCTCTGCAGCAATTCGAATTCCTAAGTTACAAGGAGTATCAATATCTACCTCGTCATCAAATAGGTTAAATTCTTCCTTATTATCCAATACAGGGATGATGTTTTTATATCCATCGTGCAACATATCAATGATATATTGCTTGTATTGATACGTTTTAAAGCCGTTGCAAATAATGGTTGTGTCTTTTGAAACCACGCCCTTTTTTTCCAAGGCATCAACCATTGGCATGTCAAAAGCTGAAGAAGTTTCCAAATGGATGTTATTCTTCATGGCCTCTTCTACGATATGCTTAAAATGCGAACTTTTTGTACAGTAGCAATATTTGTAATCGCCACGATAGTTGTTCTTTAATATAGCGGTTTGAAAGAGGATTTTCGCTTGCTGAATTTTCTTACTTACAAGCGGTAAATACGTGAAACGCAATGGTGTACCATAGGTTTCAATTATTTCCATCAGGTTAATGTCCTGGAAATATAATTCATCATCTATAATGTCGAAACCTTCTTGTGGGAAACCTACACTTAGATCGAGAAATTCTGAATAACTCTGCATTTACTTATTAGCTAATTTTTTGCAAAAATGTAATTTTAAATTGAGAAATAACCGCGATTAAGAATAATTTTACTGTTTAGAAACGCATTTTTTTTATTGAGGAAGAGAATGATGCTATACATGCCCTAAAATAGACTGAGAAACAGGATACCGCAGGATGGTTTAGCCTCTTATTCTCGCTACCTTAACCGCATATTATTTACTGAGATAATCTCAAATTTTAACCAAATATTTCCAAGTCGTATGAAAAGCCTACATGCTTTATTTTTTTCTGTTGCGTTATTTTTTAGTGTTGTGGCAGCTGCGCAACCCAAGGCCCCCAGTTGGACGACAAAAGTAGGAGCACGGAAAGTGACTTTTAAAACCGCTGTTTTTCAGGTAAATACGTACGGAGCCAAGGGCGATGGAAAAACGCTTAACACCACAGCTATTCAAAAAGCAATTGATGATTGTGCCAAGAAAGGTGGTGGCGTGGTAAAATTTGCGCCCGGTAAATATTTAACTGGTTCAATTTTTATTAAGCAAGGTGTTAACTTTCAAGTCGATAAAGATGTTGAAATTTTGGGAAGTCAAGATATTAAAGATTACCCTGAGATTGATACCCGCGTGGCCGGTATTGAAATGAAATGGCCAGCAGCTTTAATCAATATTTTAAAACAAAATAAAGCCAGTATATCGGGTGCCGGATTAATCAATGCACAAGGAAAGCCTTTTTGGGATCTTTACTGGTCTACCCGAAAAGTTTATGATGCAAAAGGATTGCGCTGGATAGTTGATTACGATGTAAAACGTCCGAGGACTATTTTAGTTGAATCGGCAAATGATGTAATTATTCGCGATATTCAGGTACAACAGGCAGGTTTTTGGACGGTTCAAGTTTTATATTCGTCCTATGTAACCATCGATAAAATAACAATCAATAATAATGTGGATGGACATGGACCAAGTACCGATGGAATTGATATTGATTCTTCTACCTGGGTTTTGGTGCAAAACTGTGATATCGATTGTAACGACGATAATTTCTGTTTAAAAGCAGGACGCGATTGGGATGGTTTGCGTGTGAATCGTCCAACGGAATATGTGGTTATCCGTAACAGCGTGGCCAGAAAAGGGGCAGGAATGTTAACCCTTGGAAGTGAAACATCGGGAAGTATTCGTCATGTTTGGGCAAGCGATTTGGTTGGCTACGGAACAGGCAACGCGCTAAACATTAAATCGGCTAGAACCCGTGGAGGTACGGTTGAGGATGTGTATTTTGGAAATGTGGTGATGACTGGTGGAGGTAATGTGATTCAAATAAATCCAAATTGGAACCCATCTTATAGTTATTCTACCTTACCCAAGGGATATAATCCGGATTCTATACCTTCCCACTGGACGAAGCTTTTAACGCATGTTGAGCCGGAATCGAAAGGAATCCCTACTTTCCGTGATGTACACATATACAACGTGAAAGCCTCAGGCGTAAAAAAAGCAATCAATGCGATTGGTTACAGTGAAGCCATTTTGACTAATTTTAGCATTCGAAATTTTGAAGTTGATGCGTTGGCTGCTGGTGATATTGATTTTGCAAAAGATTGGACTTTCGAGCATGTGAACATTAAAGGTTCGGAAAGCCCGACATTGACAATTAAGAATTCTGTAAACGTCGTATACCCTTAAATTCTATTGCGCTAGCATGAAAAATGGTTTGATCCTTCTTGTCTTTTGTGGTTTTCTGTTTTCGAAAACATTTGGGCAAGAATTGTATCCTCCTGTTTTAGCAAAAGATAATTGGCATCAAGCGCAAAGAACACTTCGGTATCATCCAGAAGGCCTTAATATTGTCATCCAAAACGGCACAAAACGTTTTAATAGAGCCTTGTATGGTTCGCATACTGCTTTTCGGGTCGAAGGCGGAGATTTGCCCGAATTTGCCCTTTACATGCCTGGTTTGGGCGGTAATTTTAAGTTTGGTTTTATTGCTGGTGGGGAAAGCAAGTGGCTTATCGAGGCAAGTAAAATTAAAAGTATTTATCGTTCAGGAGCACTGCAATATGAAATTGAAGATCCAATATTAGGTTCTGGAAAATTGGTTTTGGATGTGCAGGCCTTAGCCAAGGGTGAAGGCGCGGTAGTAAGAGCAAAGTTTTACAAGGTAAATCGTTCTGTTCAGCTTTTTTGGGCTTTTGGTGGGGCAAGTGGTAAGAATTTTAGTCGCAATGGCGATATGGGCCCAGATCCGGAGTCTGTTTTTTATTTGCATCCTGAGAATTGCAAAGGAAATGTTTTCAGTATTGGGAAAAATTCCTTCGAGTTAACGTACGGAAAGGGGAAAAAACTGGCGGCCTATTTTTCATCTACAGTATTTAAAAAAGGGGATGCGTGTGAACAAAAATCGCCTTTAGCAATGGTGCAAAGTGCCAGCGAGGAGTTTCCGGTAATTACAGGCAAGCAAAAAATTGAAAACAATCGCGCTAGTTATTTTTTAATACAAAATCCGGATGCAGAAGGAGCGATTCAGCAAGCGTCTGTAGTAAAATCTTATGAAGAAGCGGAAAAAGCACGCGCAGCATTAGCCAATCGAATAACCATCAATACCCCCGACATTTTTATCAATACCTTGGGTGGAAACATTAGCATCGCAGCCGATGCCATTTGGGAAAGTCCTTCTTATTTACATGGAGCCATCGGTTGGCGTATGCGGTTGAATGGGTGGCGTGGAGCGTATGCCGCAGATTTTTTAGGTTGGCACGATCGTGCACAAACGCATTTTAGTGCCTATGCAAAATCGCAGGTTTTAACACCTCCTGCAGGTCCTGTGATTGCAGATACCGCTTTGAATTTGGCGCGCTCTAAGGAGCAAATTGGAAGCGCCATGTTTAGCGAAGGTTATATCAGTCGAGAACCGGAGGGAAAGAATATTCGGCCGCATCATTACGATATGAATTTGGTTTACATCGATCAATTGTTGTGGCATTTAAACTGGACGGGTAATCTGAACTACCTCAAGGAAATATGGCCCGTTATTAAACGGCATTTAGCGTGGGAAAAAAGAGTTTTTGATCCCGATGGGGATGGTTTATACGATGCCTATGCTGCCATTTGGGCGAGCGATGCCTTGCAATACAGCGCCGGAGGGGTAACACATTCGTCAGCGTATTTGTATCGAGCAAATGAAATGGCAAGTGAACTAGCGCGTTTGCTCGGGGAGGATGGAAGTTCCTATCACGCCGAAGCGGAAAAGATAAAGAAGGCAATAAATGAACAGTTGTGGTTGAAAGATAAAGGAGTTTTTGCTGAATTTAAAGACGCATTGGGGATGCGGAATGTGCATACATCACCCGGTTTATGGACCATATATCACAGTATTGAATCTGGTGTGGCCAATCCTTTTCAAGCGTACGGAAGTTTGCGCTATGTCGACACCGAAATTCCACACATTCCTATACGTGCTAATGGTCTTGAAAACGCAAGCTATTACACCCTTTCCACAACCAATTGGATGCCTTATGAATGGTCCTTAAATAATGTGGTGATGGCCGAGAACATGCATACTGCTTTGGCAAATTGGCAAGCTGGGCGTAAAGAAGAAGCGTTCAAATTGTGGAAGAGTGAATTGCTGAATGATCAATATTTGGGTGGAAGCCCGGGTAATTTTGTGCAGATTTCGCATTACGATGCCAATAGAGGAGAAGCCTACCGCGATTTTGCCGATCCTATTGGCGTAAGTGCCCGAAGTTTAGTGGAAGGGCTTTTTGGGATCATTCCCAATGCTTTACATAAAACCCTGATGATTAAGCCCGGTTTGCCTGACGAATGGAAATATGCACAGTTTAAATCACCTGATATCGGCTATGCCTATCAACAAACAGGAACGATTGAAACGTATACAATTGAACCACATTTTCCCGTATCCATGGCGTTGCATTTTCGACTGAAAATTAAATGGAATCAGCTGAAGTCGGTCAAAGTAAATGGGCGATTGGTCAAATGGAAGAACATTGCTGCCGCCATTGGAAGCCCTGAAATTGAATTCGATTTTCCAGCAGACAAGCGGTATACGGTGGAAATAGCGGGCGAAGGAAAACGAAGTCAAGTTGCG
This sequence comes from Pedobacter paludisoli, assembly GCF_052344095.1. Classification (GTDB taxonomy): domain Bacteria; phylum Bacteroidota; class Bacteroidia; order Sphingobacteriales; family Sphingobacteriaceae; genus Pedobacter. The sequence goes on from NZ_CP179926.1 coordinate 519,793, forward strand.
AAAATTAAGCCCGTTTATGCAGCACATGAGAAATTGAAAGTCGTTTTTGCATCATCCGGTATTAAAGAGGTATATGATCCACAAAATAGTTTACAAAATATCCAGGTAGATGGAGCTCAATTCACTGCTGACGTTGGGGAAACGAGCGGCCATAAAACGGTCTTCGTTGCTTTGAAACAGAATCAGTTTACGTACTGGTATCCACTGTGTTTTCAGGTGAAATCAACTGATTCTATTGCCTATTCATTGGATTTGAATAAACCAATAAAGGATTTAACTCATTTCGAACCTCAAGATTTAAGTACTTATTTCAATGATCAGGTGACACAAATTTTTCAAAATAAGTACCTATCTCCACGTCCTCAAACTACTACGTTACAATTGCCTGTTCAGGGAATTGGCGATTGGCCGCATCCCTTGGTAAAACCTGAAATAGACGATAGTGGTATACGTAGATTGGCCGGAAAAGAAGGCTTGATAACATTGCCTTCAGGTGTATTGTTTAAAACCCCTTGGAATTTGGGGGCAAAAAACATTGTATTTACCTCGCAATGGGACAATTATCCAAAACAGGTGGGAATTCCCCTCAGTGGGACAGCGACAGCTGTTTACTTTTTGCTCGCTGGCTCAACCAATCCTATGCAAAGTAGAATGGATAACGGAGTCTTAGAGGTTGTATATGCCGATGGTTCAACGGATTCTTTGCCACTTCGGAATCCCGAAAATTGGTGGCCAATTGAAAAAGATCTATTTACCGATGGCTTTGCGTTTAATACTGGAGCAACAAAACCCTTTCGAATACATTTAAAAAGTGCTAAAATGATTGGCGCAAACGAAATAGAGCAATGGAACGGCAAAGAGATTAATGGAGGTGCAGCGACTGCCTTAGGATTGCAGTTAAATCCGAAAAAGGAATTAAAGAAGTTAACCCTTAGAACACTTTCTAACGATGTGGTAATTGGGTTAATGAGTGTTACGTTACTCCGAAATAATTAAAAAGATGAAAGCATTTGATTTACTGAAAAAGACTGGCCAACTAACAAGTTTTTGTTTGTTTTTCTGGAGTGCCGCACAGGCTCAAATTAATCGGAAAGAAGTGGTTCAGCGGCATGTGGTTAAGGTGGTTAAAATGGACTCATTAGCATCTTTAACGGTTGGGAATGGAGCTTTTGCCTTTACTGTTGATGCAACTGGCTTGCAAACCTTTCCGGTAGCGTATGCAAAAGGCGTTGCGCTGGGAACCGAAGCGGAATGGGGTTGGGATACCTTTAAAAATACGCAACAGTATAAAATTGAAGAAGCCTATAAATATTACAATCAATATGGACGTAAGGTTCCTTATGTGGTGCAATTAAATCAACCGGAACGCGCAAAAGGAGCCAGTAATTTTTTTAGACAAAATGTGCACCGTTTGCAATTGGGGAATGTGGGACTTGAGTTGCTAAAAGCAGATGGAAGTCTTGCAAGGATATCCGATATAAAAAATATTCAACAGCAACTTGATCCTTGGACCGGAGAAATAAAAAGCCAATTCACCGTTGAGGGAGAGGCTGTTCAAGTACTTACTTATGGACATCACCAGAGAGATGAAGTAGGGGCTTCTATTACCTCAACCTTGTTAAAAAAGGGTCGATTGAAAGTTTTTCTCTCTTTGCCCTATCCCACAGGAGAATGGGCCGATGTAGGGGTTAACTATCAAGATGCAGCGAAGCATACCTCCAAGATTGTTCAGCGTTCGGCCCAAGATGCGTGTGTTTTTCATCAACTCGATTCGGCTTCGTATTTCGTTCAATTTACTTGGAATGGAGCAGCTTCAATTGATGAAAAAAAGAAACATTATTTTGTGTTGAGTCCAGAGAAAAATCAAACAAATTTTAGCTTTACCTGTCAATTTACGCCTTCTATACCTGCTCAAAAAGAAAGCTTTGAAACTGTGCAGCACAGCAGTGTAAAAGGTTGGGAATCTTTTTGGAAAAGTGGTGCGGCAATCGATTTTAAAGGTAGCAGCGACCCACGCGCAATGGAACTGGAGCGCCGCATTATTTTATCGGAATATTTAACCAAAGTACAGTGCGCAGGGAGTGTACCGCCACAGGAAACGGGTTTGACGTACAACAGTTGGTTTGGTAAACCACATTTAGAAATGCATTGGTGGCACGGGGTTCATTTTGCTTTATGGGGGCGGCAAGAATTGCTAACTCCGAGTATGGATTGGTATTTTAAAGTGAAAAGTAAAGCAGCCGCGATTGCGAAAGTACAAGGATTTGAAGGTGTACGATGGCAAAAAATGACAGATCCAAACGGGAATGAAAGTCCATCTTCAATTGGAGCTATGTTGATATGGCAACAGCCACACATGATTACCTTTGCTGAGTTAGCCTACCGTGATAAATCTGTGAAGGAGGTTTTGTCAAAGTACCAAGAACTGGTTTTTTCGACGGCTGATTTTATGGCCTCATTTGCACACTACGATTCCGTTAAAAAACACTATATGCTGGGGCCAGGACTCATTCCAGCGCAGGAGCGATTTAAAGCAGATAGTACTTTTAACCCGACCTATGAGCTGGCTTATTGGCAATGGGCCCTACAAACTGCACAAAAATGGCGTGAACGTTTGGGTTTAGAACGGAATAAAAAGTGGGATGATGTAATCGCACACATCTCGCCCCTACCACTGCAAAATGGGGTTTATTTAGCCACGGAAAGTTCCCCTGATTCTTATACCAATCCGGAATATAAAACAGATCATCCATCTGTTTTAGGTACTTTCGGAATGCTGCCGGCAACACCACTTTTAAATCAAGCTACGATGCGGAAGACCTTTGATTTAGTATGGGATACCTGGACTTGGAGTGATACCTGGGGTTGGGATTTTCCAATGACAGCCATGACGGCTACGCGTTTGGGTTTGCCCGATAAGGCCATTGATGCCTTGCTAATGGATATCAAAACCAATACGTATTTAGTAAATGGCCATAATTATCAAGATGATCGTTTGCGTATTTACCTGCCAGGCAACGGCGGGCTATTGACCGCGATAGCTTTGATGTGTGCCGGTTGGGATGGTAGTACTACGCAAAATCCGGGTTTCCCGAAAAATGGAAAATGGAAGGTACAGTGGGAAGGTTTTAAAAAGATGCCCTAAAGAAAAAGGGCTGAATTTTTTAAGTTCAGCCCTGATTGTATGCGTTTAATCTTCTCCCGCCACCAAACGGATTGAATCATCTGAAAGTACAATCAACCGCTCTTTGTACAAAGAACCAATTGTTTTCTTGAAAGCACTTTTGCTAATTTGGAAACGATTGTAAATTTCTTCAGGAGTGCTTTTATCGCCTAACTCGATAAAACCGCCACTCTTTTTGAGCTCCTTCATGATCATCACTTTTGAGTCTAAAATATGTCCATAGCCGCTTGGCTGTAAGGTTAAATCTATTTTTCCTTCAACGCGTATTTTTTTAATCCAACCTTTTCGTACATCTCCGGGTTGAAGATTGTCGAAAACTTCGTTGAAATACAAGAGGCCGATATAGGTGTTGTTGATAATAGCATTGAAACCTAAATCCGTTTCCTCTGTAATTAACAAACTTACTTCATCACCTTCTTCAAAGTCGAAGCCTTCTTCCTCTACGAAATCGTATAATTTAGAAGAAGCCAATAAACGGTCGTTGGTTTCATCTAAATAGAGATACACTACATATTTATAGCCTTTTTTCATCGGGCATTTTTGTTCGCGCTGCGGAACATATACGTCTTTATCGATTCCTAAATCCATAAAAACGCCCTCTTCATCAGAAACTACTTTTAAAAAGGCGAAATCGCCCACTTCGGCATATGCACGTTGCGTGGTGCCAGTTAAGCGGCCATCTTTCCCTACATATACGAATACACGTAAATTATCGCCAATTTCAGTTCCTTGTGGGACATGTACATACGGAAGTAGTACATTTTTATCGCCGTCTGTTAGATTTAAACCACTATCGTTTTTGCTTAAAACGCGTAGTTCGTTGTATTTTCCTATTTCAATCATATGGATGGTTAGCCATTTTCTTCAATGACTTTTTTTTCAAAGATACAGAAAGTTTAGATGGAAAAACTTTTTTATCATTTGCACGAAATTTTACGAGATAATTAACAGAGGAATGTCTATTATGAATTTTAATTGATTTAAATTTGGTCTTTCTTGACGAATGCAAACATTTATCGGGTGATAAATCATAACGACTCTTGTCGATAGAATAACAGAACTAAATGAAAGAAACAAAACAAGCAAAAAAAACAAGTGTTTTTAGTTTGCTGGGCGATTATAAGCCCATGATCTATTTGCTCATTTTTTTTTCCTTGCTGAGTAATGGTATCAATTTGCTTTTACCCAAAATTACGCAACAAGGAATTGATAGTTACACGCATCATACTTTTTCAGCAAATACCATCCTTATTAAATTTGGCGTAGCCATTGTATTGGTGTTTCTGTTTACGTATTTGCAAAGTATGGTGCAAACCTACGCATCGGAACGGGTAGCAAAAGATTTAAGGCGTAAATTGGCCAATCAGATTTCGAGGCAAAATCATGCCTACATTAATCAGGCAAACCCTGCGAAATTGCTAACGAATTTGACATCCGATGTTGATTCCATCAAAATGTTTGTCTCGCAGGCAATTGTTTCCATTGTTTCTTCAGTTTTTTTGATTATTGGAGCGAGTATTTTATTAATCTCGATCAACTGGAAACTGGCACTATGTGTTATTGCAATTGTTCCCATCATTGGAGGGGCTTTTTACTTTGTTTTAACGAAGGTTCGTGTAATTTTTAAGCAAAGCAGAGAAGTAATCGACTGGTTAAATAAAGTAATTAGCGAAAGTATTTTAGGCTCGGCAATCATCCGTGTGGTAAATTCGCAACAATTAGAGTATGATAAATTTCTTTTAGCCAATACCAAAGCAAAGGATTTAGGTTTAAGTATTTTGCGTCTTTTTGCGGGCTTAATTCCCATTATTGTTTTTGTCGCTAACTTATCCAGTTTGTGTATTTTGGTTTTAGGTGGACACTATGTGATAACGGATTCAATGAGTTTGGGAGAGTTTACAGCATTTAATAGCTACTTGTCGTTGATTATATTTCCGATTTTGGTTATTGGGTTTATGAGTAATGTGATTGCAGGAGCAACGGCCTCTTATCAACGCATTGAAGGCGTTTTAAATGCCGCTGAAATAAAACATCCGGGTACCGTAACAGAAGAATTAACTGGAAATATCGAGCTGAAAGATATTTCGTTATTGTTTGGGCAAAAACCGGTGTTAAAGGATGTTTCGTTTTCGGTTAAAGCAGGTTCTAAAACAGCGATTATTGGTCCTACGGCAGCAGGTAAAACACAGTTGCTGTATGTTTTGGCAGGTTTGGTACAACCAAAGGCAGGCGAAGTGCTGTTTGATGATAAAGTGATTGAAACCTATAATCAAGAGTCTTTTCATAAGCAGGTAGGGTTTGTTTTTCAAGATAGCATTGTGTTTAATATGAGCATTCGCGAAAACATTGCTTTTAGCGACACAGTAACGGATGAGTATCTGGCTAAAGCCATTGAAACGGCCGAACTACAAGATTTTGTGGAGTCGCTTCCTGAAAAATTGGATACCATCGTTTCTGAACGTGGTACCAGTTTATCCGGAGGACAAAAACAACGGATTATGTTAGCGCGGGCTTTGGCCATTAATCCCCGTATTTTATTGCTGGATGATTTTACTGCACGTGTTGACGCCCGTACGGAGAAGAAAATTTTGGAAAATATTCAGCGCAATTATCCGGAATTGACCTTGCTTTCAGTTACGCAGAAAATAGCGTCTGTAACCGCATACGAAAAAGTAATTTTATTAATGGAAGGCGAAATTATTGCCGAAGGAACGCACGAAGATTTGTTGAAAAGTAGTCCTGAGTACGTTCAAATTTATCATTCACAACAGAGTACGAGTAATTATGAATTACAATCTTAATCAATTAACGTCGCAACAAGAAAAGCAATCAACTTACAAGGCGTTAAGAAGATTACTCAAGTTTATATCCGCAGAGCGGAAGAATTTAATTCTCGCACTGATTACCATTTTGCTAAATTCAGGACTACTGCTAGTGGGACCACTTTTGGTTGGGCACACGGTTGATACGTATATTCGCACTAAACAATTTGATGGCGTTTTATTGTTTGCCGGAATTTTAGCAGGCCTCTATTCGTGTGCCATGTTAACGGGATACATGCAAACAAAATTAATGGGTGGAGTGGGGCAGCGTATGCTTTACACTTTACGAAACGCGATTTTTCATAAATTGCAAGAATTTCCTGTTGCTTTTTTTAATCAAAATAAAGCAGGCGATTTGATATCGAGAATTAATAACGATACCGATAAAGTGAATCAGTTTTTTTCTCAATCGCTTATGCAGTTTATCGGGAGTACGGTGACAATGATTGGTGCAGGAATTTTTCTGTTATCGATAAATTTCGAGTTGGGTTCTGCGGCATTATCGCCAGCTGTTTTAATTGTGCTTTTCACAACACTTTTATCTCCTTGGGTAAAAAGGAAAAATGCCCTCAATTTAAAAAGTACGGGAGCCTTGAGTGCTGAAATTCAAGAGAGTTTAAATAATTTTAGAGCGATTATTGTTTTCAATCGTCGCGATTATTTCAGAAAACGCTTTAACGAAGCGAATGACGTAAATTATAACACGGCCATTAGTGCGGGTTTATCGAATAATATTTTTGTGCCGGTTTATGGGTTCTTCTCCAGTTTGGCGCAGTTAATCGTGTTGCTGTTTGGGATTTATTTAATTACCCAAGGTAATTTTACCATCGGTTTGTTGGTTAGTTACGTATCCTATACCACTAACTTTTACAATCCATTGCGTCAATTGGCTGCATTGTGGACGAGTTTTCAAGTAGCCATGGCCAGCTGGGACCGTATTTCGCAAATTTTAACCCTGAAAACTAATTTAAATCAGCTCGAAACCACCGAGGTTGAATCTTCAGATGTACTGTTGGAATTTAAAAATGTACATTTTGCTTACGACGATTCGAAGGAGATTTTACATAACATTAATTTGCAGTTTGAAAAGAGGAAGACATACGCGCTGATTGGCCCTACTGGTGGGGGTAAAACCACTACTGCCTCGCTTATTTCGCGTTTGTACGACCCAACCAAGGGCAGTGTTTTGTTAAATGGAAAAGACATTCGTTCCTTCACGGCGGAAGAGCGGACACAGAAAATTGGTTTTATTTTGCAAGAGCCATTTTTATTTAGTGGAACGGTAAAAGACAACATTTTATACGGTAACGAAAAGTATAAAGATGTGAGCGATTTGGAGTTGAAGAAGATTATTGAGGAGGGGAATTTGAATGCTTTATTAGCGATGTTTGATGAAGGCTTGAATACGCCGGTAACGGCTAGTTCGGATGGCTTAAGCTTAGGTCAAAAACAGTTGATAGCCTTCATGCGTGCTGTTTTAAGAAATCCAGAATTGTTGATACTGGATGAGGCTACGGCAAATATCGACACCATCACCGAGCAACTTTTGGGAAGTATTTTGGCAAAATTATCAAAAGAAACCACGCTGGTCATTATCGCACATCGACTCAATACGATTGAAAATGCGGATGAAATTTATTTCGTAAACGAAGGAAGCGTAGAAAAAGCCGGTACTTTACAACACGCTTTGGATATGTTACTTAAAGGAAAAAGAACAAGCTAAAAGATGAAAAAACTATTAACAGTTGCGTTTTTGTCACTTTCTGGTGTTGTTTTCGGGCAACAGCCTAATGCTCCCTTGTTTGTTCAAGACAGTTTGAAGTTAATTTCTTCGCAGTTTTTGTTTACAGAAGGCGCATCGACGGATAAACTTGGTAATGTGTATTTTACCGACCAACCCAATGATAAAATTTGGAAGTATTCAGTAAAAGGAGAATTGAGTTTATTTTTAGATAAAAGTGGCCGTGCGAATGGGACTTATTTTGATGCAAAAGGCAATTTAATTGTCTGTGCAGATGAGCAAAACCAAATTTGGTCGATTGATAGGCGTAAAAAGATTAAAATACTGTTTTCTGATTTGGATGGGAAGAAAGTAAACGGCCCAAATGATATTTGGATTGATAAAAAAGGAGGGATTTATTTCACGGATCCGTACTATCAACGCGATTATTGGACACGGCAAAAACCTGAACTGACAAGCGAAAATGTGTACTATTTACCGAAGGGAAAAAAGAAACCCATCATGGTTTCAGACGGACTTCTTCGTCCAAATGGAATTGTGGGCACAACCAACGGGAAAACGCTGTACGTAGCCGATCGGAAAGGAGATAAAACCTATCAATTCGATATTCAATCGGATGGGCATTTAAGTAATCAACGACTATTTATCAATAAAGGTTCTGATGGAATGACACTTGATTATCGAGGGAATGTATACATCAGTGGCAAAGGTGTTGAGATTTACTCCCCACAGGGCATAAAAATTGGAAAGATTGAAGTGCCTGAGAATTGGGTAGGTAATCTATGTTTCGGTGGGCCTCAGAAAAGTACGCTATTCATAGCAGCATCAAAATCATTGTATGCTATAAAAATGAATACGTTTGGTATTGAATAGCGGTCTCAATTGTAAGTGCAAAAAGGCTTCATCAATCTGCGGTTTAAGCCTTTGCAATCGAAAGCTTAAAAGGGCAAAATATAAGAAAAGTCATTTTTTTGATACATGATCCGGTATAAGTTGTTTTTTTTTAGATTATTAGCTATTTTTACTTTCCTATTTATATAGGGATAGACAACTAAGAAAGCCTTTTCAGGATTGAAAGGCTTTCTTATTTTTAAGACTTTTTTGTCTTGCTATTAAATCTGTATAAAAGTATAAATAGCTAAAAAAGTTTATTTTGGCTAAAATTTAGATGTTTTTGCTCTGAAAACTAAAACAGTATTTGTCTTTCTTAGCTGACATAAAAAAGCTTTTTTCTTTCGGTAAAACTGATGTAAATTATGTTATTTTTTTGGTTATTCTCAGGGCAAAGCTGCTCTATTTAAACAACGGAAATGATTTTTTCTTTTCTACCTAAAGTGGATCTTGAAAGAACCATCTATCACATCATTTATTTTTAGGATGAATTCCAAATTTTTTGCGATTAAACTAAACGTAATTCCTGTTTTATGTTGTTTCAAAAGTTCGAATAAGCATGTTGAAAGGAGTATAATTCAGCTACGATAGCAATCGTTAGGTAGCTATCAGTTGATAGGTGCTTCCATGGACCCATAAAGCAAAAAAAAAACGCCTCAAAATTACTTATGAGACGTTCTTATATATATGTGTGTTGTTTATATTGCGCTTACAGGAGCTGAAGCTTTTTCAAAAACGCTTTTAATGGTTTCAAGAGCGAAGTCGATATCATGCGCTTGAGTCATTTTGCTAAACGAAAAACGAATAGTAGCACCTGTTGTTTTTAAATTTAATGCATTTAGCACGTGACTTCCGTATGAAGCGCCGCTGCTACAAGCACTTCCGCCAGAGGCACAAATTCCTGCTCTATCAAAGTGGGCCAATAATAAATCTGTTCCGATTGGTCCTTCAAAATTTACGCTTAATACGGTATACAATGAATTTTCGTCGTTATTGAATGAAACGTTTTCAAAATTTTCAAGTAAACCAGCACGCATGCGGCTGTTTAACGCTTGAATGTAGGTTTGTTCTGTTTCGTAGTTGAGCGTAGCTAATTCAAGTGCTTTAGCAAAACCAATAATTCCATGTACATTTTCAGTACCTGCTCTACCTTTACGTTCTTGTCCACCTCCATGAATAAGCGGAGTTATTTGAACACCGTCAGCTACGTAAAGAATTCCTGTGCCTTTTGGTCCATGAAATTTATGTCCTGAAGCTGAAGCAAAATGAACACCATACTCCGTTAATAGCAAGGGGTAGTGACCGATGGTTTGTACACAGTCTGAATGAAACACAGCGTCAAATTGCTTGCAAATAGCACCTGCAGCCTGAATATCTAAAAGTGTTCCAATTTCGTTATTAGCATGCATTAAACTTACTAAACATTTATTTCCTTTAGCTGCTTGCTCAGCAAGTTGCTTTTCTAAATCTGCTAAATTTACTTTTCCCGATTCATTTAATTGAACATACGAGAAAGAAACTTGATGAACTTGACTATAATGCTCTACCGTATTAAGAACTGCATGGTGCTCAATAGGCGAGGTGATAATATGCGTACAACCCATTGTTTTTACCGCTGTAGCAATAGCTGTGTTGTTGCTCTCAGTACCGCCACTGGTAAAATAAATATTGGTGGGTTTAACGTGTAAAAGATCCGCTACTTTTTTTCTTGATAATTCAATAGCTTGTTTTGCTAATCTGCCAATTGAATAAGAAGAAGATGGATTACCATAGTTTTCACTAAGGTAAGGAATCATTGCTTCTAACACTGCCGGATCTAAAGCCGTAGTTGCAGCATTATCTAAGTAGGTGATTTGATTCATATGAACAATAATGTTTAGTGTTAGTTGTCTTTTTATGATTGATTAATATATCACAAAAATGCATATTTATTGTGTTAAAAATCAAGAATTTACGTAAAATCCGTAAATTTTATTGTTTTGTATAGATATTTCCGATAAATGTATAGTTTTGAAGCTTTTAGATGGCTGAATTATAAAAAATATCCGGAATGGTTTAGGAACATATAGATTAAATACGTTTAAAAATTTGTGTATCTCCATTAGGTTAAACGTTTTAGCTAAGCGCGTATTTGTTTATTGTTGTTCTTTTCTGGATATTTTTGATGCCTAGAAACTTCTGGTATTTTTTCGATTAAAATAAAAAATCCCCAAAAAATTTTCAATTTATTGGGGATTCAAAAATAAGAGGATAGACTTTATTTTTTTTCAGGAGTTAAGATACCTGGATATAAAACGCCGTCGGTAGTTAGCTTTAAGTTTAAAAGTTTTGCAATGAGCGGAGCAATATCTTCTTGTCCAATGAGTGGTAATACTGCACCTTGCTTAATTCCAGGGCCAAAAGCTACAAATCCAGTTTGTATTTCTTTAAAATCGGTTGGAAGATAGCCATGCGTACCACCTTTAGCAGCGCTTAGTAAATTGCCTTTTGCAGTAGCTCCGAAAGCGATACCTTGATTGGCCGCCAATGCAAGGAATGCATTCGGATCGCCTTGAGCAGCAGTCAAAGCATTTTTATCCAATACATGAAATAATTTTTTCATTCCTTCTGGTAAATCAGTTAAGGTTTTGTTTACTTTATCTAACGTTGCTTTGTCTTTTGGGTCGCGTAAATGTAAAAAGGCCGAGCCACCACTTGCTTGGAAATAGGCTTTCCAGTTTTCTTTATGGTCGTTATCGTATAAGCCAATTTTTGATAAAAGAACATTCGGATTAAATTGCGAATGAATGTCAACAAAGCCATGATCACCGGTGATAATTACGGTTGTATTTTCTTTTAATCCAGCCATTTCCAAAGCATCAAGCATAGTTTTAACGGCAACGTCAGCACCTTGAACAGCTGAGCGAACTTTATCGCCATCGCGACCTTCTTCATGTTCAAAATGATCAACCAAAGCAATGTGAATCGCTAAAAAAGAGGGCTTGTATTTGCGTAAAATGTAAGCTGCCATTCTCGATTTATTTTGGTCGCTTGTGAAGAAGTCAATCGATGCGCCGTATTGTCCAAACTGACCAATGGCATGATCTTGTACTTCCTGATACAAGGCTTTTGGATTTGATTCTTCGTAAAGGGCTTTAATTTCGTCTTTCTTCTCACCTTTATCCTTCGGAAGGATTACATATTCCGGTAAGTTATAGTCGATAGGAGCACCAACTGTTACCGGCCAACTCACACCTGCGGTGGTTAAACCAGCGTCTTTTGCTGCGGTCCATAGGGTAGGTACTTTAATGTCTTTATAATACCAAAACCATTTGCCCGAAATTCCAAGCGGTTCTACTGGTGTATTGTAATGAATGCCGTGTTTAGCAGGTAAAACACCTGTAACGATGGTGGTGTGTGACGGATAGGTAACGGTAGGAAAACTTCCGCGAACGCCTTCAGCATACGAACCGGTTTTCATAGCTTGACGTACATTAACCATTCCCCAAGATGGGTCTAAGTAAAATTCAGGACGTAAACCATCAATGCTAATTAACAACACATGTTTTTCCTGGCCATGTGCCATAACTGCAGCCAATAAGCAAGCAGCAATGCTGCCAAATATTTTCTTCATTCTTTTTTTTGTGCGAAAATAAAGGCTACGTGTACCGATAAGGTTAAGGCTATGTAATTAAAAGGTTAAGTGTGTTTGTGTGCGGCAAAATTTTATGAGAATCGATATGACTTCCATGTATTTAGTCTAGTCAATTAATCGCTAGATAAAAACGTTTTAATGCGCTTTAATCAAAATAAATCTATATTATTTATAATCAGTCTAAATAAATTTATATCTTTGGCCTTAAGTTGGATTAACCTTATAATTCAACTTATTAATAGATAGAAGAATGATTGTTAGTGCGAGAATAGAACATCATAAAGATTTTCTTTTCAAAGAAGAAATTGCGGATAAGTTTGGATCAAATCAACGTTTGTCGGAAAAGCAAATAAGTATAAAAGAGGCACCTATTGGCATTCAAAATTATCAATTATCTACTAATGGGCTTTTCTTGGTGTATTCGGAAATGAAATTCGAAAAAGCAACCAAAATCCTCACAGAGGTCAAAGGAGAGGCCATTACCAGTCAATTTATTATAAGTAAAAGTCAGATAGATAACAAAAAAAAACATTCAAAATACGGTCACAGTAGACACAATATTCGCTATATACCTTCATCAAAACATTCGTATGAGGTAAAGCCGAACGTAGAATTTATTTACTTCATGATTGTCTTGTCGAAGGATTATTACCTCAATTTAGTTGATTTATATTCGCCTTTGCACGATCATTTCGTACAAGAGATGGAGAAAGGGAAAAGTACCTCCTTCTCTGAAGAAGATTTATCCGCTACCCTCGAAATGCGTCGCACAATAGAAGCCATTCGAAACTGTAAACAAGAAGGAGAGCTAAAGCGCCTTTTTACGGATGCCCGAATAACGGAGCTTATTTTGTATCAGTTAGAGCAATTTAGTCAGCATACCGAAATAGAACGCGAAGACTTAATTGAGCGTGATATACCAAAGCTGGAGCAAGCAAGAGAAATTTTAGAACAGCAATATTGTGATCCCCCAACGCATAAACAATTATCAAAAATGGTATTATTGAATGAGTTTAAGTTGAGGAACGGTTTTAAGAAGTATTTTGGTACGACTATTTACGATTACATTACGCGCATACGGATGGAAATGGCCAAGAAGCTAATTATCGAGGAACGCAAGAATATGTATGAAGTAGGAATGGAAATTGGCTTCAAACATCAGGCGAGTTTTACCAATGCCTTTAAAAAATATTACGGCATTTTACCCAGCGATATTCGAGTTTAATAGGATAAACATCAATTTCCCCAGGTACTAAAAACCTGTTTTTTGCTGCAAAAACCTATACTTTTAATCGAATATTTTTTCGAGTTCCTTTCACTTTAGGTTGTTGCCCAAAATCTACCCAAATTCTAGAGGATGCAGACTTACAGTTCTGCTGCTTTTTTATAGACAGTTTCAACTCGCTCTGCGTTTTCAAAGCTAATATTTTTTCTTTCTGCTTCTAATGGATTTAATTCTTTTGTTTGTGTGGTACAAGAGTTGAAATCTTCTAAATCCATTACAATTTCTTTTGGAACCACAACAGTTTTTAAACTTCTTAAATCGGTGTGTGCCAAAGCATGGATGGAAAATGCCGTAAACATATGTTGTGGGGTCAATACTTCGGCAGGAGAACCGTCCCACCATTTACGTCCATCTTTTAGCATGATAATTCGATTAGCATATTGTGCTGCCAAATTTATATCGTGCAGTACCATAATCACGGTAAATGATCTTTTCGCAAAAGCTTTTGCAATGGCCAACGTAAGGTGTTGATATTGCAAATCCATATTGTTTAAGGGCTCATCGAGTAATAATAAGGCATTAGGACTATCCCAAATTTGAGCCAAGGCGCGCGCAAGATGTACGCGTTGTTGTTCTCCTCCTGATAAGGTGAGCATGGACCTGTCTGCTAAGTCGGTGATGCCGCAAATTGCCATAGCTTCCGTTTGCGCTCTTAAATCAATTTCTTTTGGATTTCCTTTGTAACGACTGTATCTGCCCATCATCACTACTTCGCTAACCGTAAAGCCAATGCTGAGTGGATTTTGCTGTTGCAGCATAGCTCTTTTTGCCCCTAATTCCTTTTTGCTGAAGCTCGAAATTTCTTTGCCCTCGATAAGGACTCTGCCTTGACCGGCCTTCTTTTCTCCGGAAAGCACCGACATGAGGGTAGATTTACCAGCGCCGTTTGATCCGAGTATCGCAATAATTTCACCCGGTTTAGTACTGAATGAAATGTCTTTTAATAAAGTTCTTTTTCCTATTTCAAGGCTGATGGATTCAATTCTAAGCATCGCTTTTAGTATGTTGATTTATTTTTATCCCGGATAAGGATGTATAAAAAGATGGGCGACCCAATCAATGCGGTTACTACACCGATGGGTAATTCTATAGGTTGCACAATAATACGGGCAATTAAATCGGATAAGGTTAACACGACCGCTCCCAAAAGTGCTGAAGCCGGTAAAACAAATTTATGGTCAACTCCACCTAATAACCGAATCAGATGAGGTACCAATAGGCCGATAAAGCCAATGATACCCGAAACAGATACGGATGCACCAACAGCCAATGTGGCGAATAAAACGACCCTTGCTTTTACTTTTGAAGGATTGATACCGATTAATTCTGCTTGTTTTTCGCCTAGGGCAAACAAATTTAATCCTTTACCAAAAAAGGGAAGAACGAGTACGGGAATAAGAACAAAGGGAAAAATACAGGATACATTTTGCCAAGTTGCCCCACTTAAACTACCTAGCATCCAAAAGGTTATGCTGCGCAGTTGTTGTTCGGTAGCTAGATAGCTTATTAAACCGGTTAAAGCTCCTGCAAGCGCGTTAATGGCAATACCAATCAGCAACATGGTGGTCACATTTGCCTGTCCATTGGTTTTAGAAAGGTTGTACACCAGAAATGCAACAATTCCTGCACCAGCAAAAGCGGCGAAAGCAAGTAAATAATACCCCAAAAGGCTACTAATTCCTGTAAATAAAAGTGTTTCAAATGCAATTACAATTACCGCCATAAGCGAGGCGCCAGACGAAATCCCTATGAGTCCCGGTTCTGCTAAAGGATTTCTGAAAATTCCTTGAATCGCAGCGCCCGAAATACCCAATGCTGCCCCAACAAGTATTCCCATCAGTAATCGTGGTAAACGAATCATGAGGATGGTTCCTTTAAAAATAGGGTCTATGTCTACTGAATTGACTGAAAGAGGATTTAAAATTTTCCATACTTCTGATATCGGAATTTTCATCGAGCCTTGGCTCAATGCTAAGCAAATGGAAACTACTAAAGCCGCAAACAAAGAACAATAAATTAAACTTTTTTTCATCCTACTGAATTTTTAAGTTTAAAGATTTTATCGCCTCTGGCAAACGTGTGCTAAAATTAATTAAAAGTGGACCATCCATTTCAATAATCTTTTTTGATTTGCCTGCATTGGTATACGCCACACCAGGCATTTGTAAAACAGCCTGCTTTCCACCTAAACTGCTCATGCCAAAGTCGAACATCAAAATAATATCTGGAATGCTTTTAATCATCGATTCGGTGGTATATGGTTTAAAATCAGTAAATTCTTGTATGGCATTTCTGCCGCCTGCTAAGGTGATTATCGCATCCATATTACTTCCTTTCCCTGCCACACTCATCGTTCCTGAACCACGTGCATATACGAAAAGAATTTTAGGTGTTTTGGTTTTCATTTTGCGCTCATTTAAAGCTTTTTTTATTGCCTCATTATTACTTTTCGCCAAAGATTCTCCTTTGCCTGGGATACCAATTGGACTGGCAATTTGCTTAATGAATTTGCTCGATCCTTCTACCGAAAATTCTTGTTTTATTTGGTAAACTTTAACACCCATTGTTTTAAATTGAACCAAGTTTTCTTTCGATAAATCACCTACCGGAGCAAGTATTAAATCGGGGTGATAGGAGAGAATAGACTCTACTGAAAGTGATCTGTTTTTACTCACTTTAGGTAATCGGTTAATATTCTCAGGCCAAACACTGGTTACATCAACCGCAATAATATTTTTTCCTAAACCCAAGGCATTAACAGTCTCACTAATGGCTCCGCTTAAGGTAATAATCCTTTTTGCTTGTGCATAATCCTTCGTGCTTGCCAATAAAATCAGGCTTAAGCTTATGAATAAACTTCGTGCTATTTGCTTCATGAATTTTGTTTCTCAAGGACAAAACAAAGCTTTATATAGATTAATTACAAATGGATATTCTGTGTTGAAATTTGATTAATGCGTATTCTTTATTTTTATTATTAGAAGTTTTTATTTTTTAACTAACTGATAGTTAATTGTTTGTTGTTTTTGTTTTTGTATTGATTCATGATTTGCTCCCAGTAAGTCATTTAAATAAAATACGGATAGCACAAAACAAAATACGGATAGCACAAATTAAAATACGGATAGCACAAGAGCCTTTTAGAGCGTATTTCAGAGATTTGCATTGTCTTAATTTAGAATAATTAAAAATAATATTCGCTAAGACAAAGCACACATTACATGAAAAATTTTTACGCATTGTTAATCATATCACTCTTCTTTATCAACGTTTCCGCGCAGACAAAAGGAAGCTTAAGCTGCAAGGTTTTAGATGCAAGTGGAAATCCGATTACCGGAGCCACTATTCGTTTGGAGCCTGATCGCCACATGGCAGAAAGCAATAAGAAAGGAGAGTTTTTATTTAACAATCTATATGCGGGTAATTACCAAGTTTTTGTTCACATGTTGGGTTTTAAAGAGTATCACACACAAGTCACTGTTACCGTTTCACAAGTAACGAGGGTTGATGTTTCATTGGTACAGGAAGAAAAAGAATTGGACGATGTAGAAATTTCAACAAAGAAAGATGACCCAGATAACCTAATGCAAGTTGAAAGAAGTGCGATGCCTGTTACCATCATCAGTCGAAGCACGATAGAAAAAATGGGAAGCCGAAGATTGGATGAAGTTTTAAAGGAACAAACAGGAATTGCCATTGTAAACAACATTAGTGGTGGCGCACGTTCGGTGGGTATTCAAATGCAGGGTTTTGGTAGCGAGTATATCATGATTTTGATTGATGGTCAACCAATGGTAGGGCGGAACAATGGTAATTTCGATTTATCACGAATTAGTGTAGCGAACATTGAGCGCATAGAAATTATCAAAGGCGCATCTTCTTGCTTATTTGGAAGCGATGCATTGGGTGGCGCGATTAACATCGTTACGCGATATGGTGCGGTAGTGCCACAAGGTATGGCTTCTATAGCCTACGGAAGTTTAAACATTACCGATGCGACAATTGAAGGCGAAACACCTTTTGCATCACAGCGAGGATCGGCAAATGTATCGGCAAATTATTACCACAGTGATGGTTTTAATACCAACCCAAGCTACATTCAAGCAGGAACAACGGCTCCTCCATATGATAATTATGCCGTTCAGGGCAGACTGCGCTATCAATTAACAAAAAATGGAATACTGAGTTTAAGTGGACGTTATGGTTTACGCCGCTCATTTATGGAGAAGGATTTTGGTTTGGGTAATGTTTCGAAAGATACACAAGATGAGCAGGAAATTAACCTGGGAGCCAATTACAATTATACCTTTTCATCGGGCGTGAAAAGCGTTACACGATATTATTATACCGATTTCAATTCCGATATGAATGTGTTTTGGCAAAATTCAGCTTCTGCAGTTACCAATGAAGTATTTAAACAGCGTTTGCACCGTTTGGAGCAACAATTTGCATATCGCCTTGACAATCATGTAAATTTTACGGCAGGTTTAGGTGGTAGCACCGAGACCATGAGGGATGCCTCGCTCACAAATCCAGCCGCGATGAATGCCGCATTTGTGTATGCCCAAGGGGATGTGAAGATAACCGAAAAAATAGGTGCTGTTGCAGGTTTACGCTACGATTATACCAATAATTACGCTGGTAGGGTTAACCCAAGTTTGGGATTACAATACCAAGTTTTACCTAAGTTACAGTTAAAGGCGGGTTTTGGAACTGGATTTAAAGCGCCTGACTTTAAAACGCGCTATTTAGTGTTTTACAATCCGGTCGCAAATTATTTAGTTATTGGTAATGAGGTGCTTAAAACGACCCTCGATGAACTTCAAGCCCAAGGTCAAATTTCAGAAATTAGAAATTATCTGCTCAGTACCTTAAATGAGAATTTAAAAGCCGAGAAGAGTAAATCCTTAAATGCGAGTGTTGCCTGGAGTCCAAAAGAATGGCTAAAGCTAGAAGGAGGTGTGTTTTACCACAAGCTACGAAACCAAATCAATAGTATCCAAGTTGCAACGGGCAGCAATAACCGTAACATTTATACCTATCAAAACTTACCAGAAGCGGTCAATAAAGGAATAGATGCATTGCTGAAAATTACTCCGCTTAAAGACATGGAAATCTCCATGGGTTATCAGTTTCTGATAGCAAAAGATTTGAGTGTGATAGACAGCATTGCAAAAGGGAACTATCCATACAACCAGAATATTCACGATCCGGCTACGGGGAACTCTTATCCAGTAAGCACAAACGATTATTGGGGAATTGAAAATCGTTCAAGGCACATGTTCAACCTGCAAGCTTTTTACACCTACCGACCTTTAGATTTAGGTGTGAATGCACGCGTGAATTATCGAGGGAAATATCCATTTGGCGATCGAAATGGCAATCAATTTATCGATCGCTACGACACTTTTGTTCAAGGATATTTTTTGCTGAATGCGTCCATTGAGAAAAAAATACTAAAGCAACATGCATCGATTCGGCTTACCGCCGATAACCTGTTGAATTATACCGATATGTTAATTCCTGGTCAACCTGGGAGGGTAATTTTAGCAGGATTAAGTTATCGATTTTTTAAAGATTAATACAGAAATACAAAAAAATTATGATAAACAAAGCACTCCATATCGCAGTAATGGCTCTATTAGTAGGGATGTTGTTCTCGTGTAAAAAAGAGGTTCAAGATACAACAAGCTCGCTTCAAGATGGAAAGAGTATCGTGGTAAGCGATTTGGCAGGAGATACCGAAGCTTCCATGTCGGCGGGCGTTGATGGAAAAGTACAACGTGCATTTTACATTTTCCTTTTCCGGTTCAGCGATCAGAAGCAGATCTGGATTCGCAATGCAGCCGATTCGGCCAGGTGGTTAAAAACGAAAGAATGGGATATTGCTTTTACCGGCCCATACAACAGCGAAATTTATGTGAACGATAAAAAATATGCCTACAATCCGGGCAACGAAGGCCCTGCTGAAAGCGCCGTAGTAATGATGCCTCAATCGTATGAATCGGTAACCCAAGCACCTTCCGACACCGATTTTAACGCTAGTGAGCTGAAAAAAATTGGTTGGAGTGCAAGTGAAGATGCACAAGGTTGGTTTTACTATAGCTTAAATAGCCACATCATGAATGCCATACCAAATCGCTGTTATGCCATTCGTTTGCCAGATGGGAAATATGCCAAGTTGCAATTAATAAGTGTATACAAAGGCAATCCGCCAGCGGTTACCGATTTGAATTGGCCTGCACCGTATCTCACGTTCCGCTATTTTGTTCAACAAGATGGGAGTAAAAATTTAAGCACGAAATAGATTTTAATTAAGATGAATAACAGCAAGAATCAATATACGCAAATGAGCTTTAAAAGAACTGCAAAGGGTTATTACTCAAGCTTCTTCGCAATGCTTTTAATCGCCTCGGTTTTTACAGTAGGCTGTAAGAAAACAGAAGTAGTAACAGAACCAGAAGAAGTAATCGTGCCTGTAGCATTTAATACGATACATCGTGTGGAGAATTTACCTGCATCTACCGATAATAACAGCGCAACCGCTGCTCCGGTTATTTATTTCAGTTTAGAAACAAAAGAACTTAAGGAGGCTAAAGATGCAAAAACAACCCGATGGGACATCGCCTTTGGCGGACTTTTTAATAGTTTTTTAAGCGGAAATAACGGTTCTGCTTCCACAAATTTTGGATACGGTTCAGCTGGCAAAGGGGGTGTTTTAATTTTAGAAAAAGCATTTAATGAGGTAACAGATATACCTGCAGATGCACTTTTTAAAACGGGCAAAAATATAATAGGAACGGATGATGCAGGAGATTATGGTTCAGGTACGGGATGGTATTTATACGATTATACTGGATTGAAGATGGGAACAGGAATGTATGAAAAGCAACACGTTGCCTACTCATTAGCCGAAGGTTTAACCTTGCTAAATGGCACAGAAATATCGCCGCGAACTATCGTTGTGAAAACAGCAAATGGAAATTATGCCAAAGTAAAAATTATCAGCTGCTATAAAGATGCCTTTCAGATTAGTGATTGGTCGAGAGATATTCCTCATATGTATTTCACTTTTGAATATGTATTAGCAGCAGCCGGAAGCACAAAATTCGAAATAAAATAAAACACATATAAAAACTAAAAAATAAATATAAAAAAATGTTAAGCACAAATTTGAAAGAAGCTACAAAAGCTGCTCACCAGGAATTAGAGAAAAAAGTAGTTCTTAAACTTAAATCGATTAGATCTGCAGCAGATTATGCTGATTTACTAAAGCATTTTTATGCCTATTTCGATCATTTAAGAAATGAAATTGAACCTTATATCACACCAGAAGTATTACCAGATTATGCTGAACGCCGCGATGCTTCTTACATAAAAAGAGATATTGAAGCTTTAGGTTTCGATACAACCGACCTTCCACTAACAACCGTTCCAAAAATTACCAATACACAGGAAGCTTTAGGCGCACTTTATGTAATGGAAGGTTCAATTATGGGAGGTAGAATTATTGTTGAAATGTTGGCGAAAGTAGGTGTTCAAACAGGAGTATCCTTTTTCTCGGGTTATGGTGCTCAAACAGGAGAAATGTGGGGTCGCTTTGTTGAGGTATTAAACGCATCAGCAAAAAACGAAGCAGAAGAACAACTAGCTGTTGATGCCGCAAATGCCGCCTTTACACATTTTTCTGACGTTTTTACAGCGGTAAAAGTAGCTTAAAACTTATAGGTAGAGTACCTGTTATTTCGCCTTTATTAAGGTTGAAGTTGATGGATAAATTAACAATTTAAAAAATATAAAATGATAAAGAAATTAATACAATCACTCCCAATACTCTTAATAATAGTTTCATTGTTTTCATGCAATAAGAAGGATGATTTAGAAGTTCCCCCTCAAATTAGCGAGAAAGACATCGTGGTGGAAAATCTGCAAGTTGGTTACGATAGCAAAACGTTCAGCTTTTCAGATAATGTTCGCCTTTCATTTGATGCTTCTGTGATGAATTCAACTTTTGATAGTGTGGTTGTTTCATTAGCAGATAGCGTAACCAAGAAAGTTATTTTAAAAAATGAATACGATCGATCAGGAAGTAAATCATTTGCTTTTAATGAGTTGATAAAAATTCCAAGTACGATAGAGGGAGAAACGTTAACCGAAGGGAAATACACGTTAACACTTCTTTTTGTAGCAAAGAACAAGAATAAGCGGAGCATTACAGAACAAATTACTTTAACCGATTTTAAAGTGGTAAATCCAGCTTTATCATTCTTTATTGGTTCAACGGAAACGCCAAATAAACTGCGATTTAACATAAATACCAATCAAATTAAGTTCGATTTAGCTACCTATCAGGATAAGTTAGTTTCAATGGGACTTTATCTTGAGAATATCGGCAATCCAGCATTGAAATATACATATGACCTTACCAACGCTACAAACAATGCCGCTTATTTAAAGCGTTTTTACATTGCCATGGATAATTTGCTTGATGAAAAAGGAAATCCAGTTAAGGTAATTCCAGGCATGTATAAAGCCTATGTTGTGTACGCAAAAGAAAATGGAATTTCAGGTAAAGCCTTGTTAACTGAAAGCATTGAGGTAGAAGCACCGTTGTTAGAGTACGATATTACCAAATTGAAAATCGGATCAACCAGCACCACTCCAGACATGAATGTTTCTTTAACTACCTCAGGCTTTGATGTAACTCTTTTTGGAGCAGATGGAATTAAGTACAGAGATCCTTCGAATAATGCAGGAGTTTTGAGCAGCATTTCGCTGGGTTTCTCTGTAACTAAAGATAATAAAACGAATGTTTACTCTTCTACTAAGAGTTTATACGCTGCTAAAAACGGAGCTGTTTTGCCAATCTACACGACTAATTTTAGTGCAACACTATCAAATCTTCAGGGACTTAGCTTAAGTACAACTGTTGTCATTTCGATGGGAGCTTTAGGATCTGAAAGAATCAATTTAGGAAATACTGGTAAACTATAAAAGGTAGACTATGAAAACGAACAGCATGAAAACCATCTCTTTTTTACTAGTAGTTTGTAGTTTATTTTTTCAAGGATGTTCGAAGGATAGCGATATGCCTGAAGATACAGCCAAACTTTCATTAGAAGAGACCAGAAGCTTAAATAGAGAAGCATTAAACAATGCTACCAATTTAACCGAGGCTGAGAGAACTAGTTTCAAAGCAGATCTTTCAGCACTAAAAACGGCTGATGAAATGAATGAATTAATGGCAGAAGTAAATGCAACATTACCCATCGTTCTCGATCGTACCAAATGGGAAACCATTGAAAAGAAAAGTATTTCAGATACTGGAGTAGAAGGAGAATGGAAGAAAATTGATGATTTATTTAAGGTGTATAATGTAAGTCAAAAAACAATTTTTGAATTTGGATTAGGCCGAGCTCTTAATGGCGTATTCTATATCAATGCTTCGTATGTGGCCGATTATAAACATGTTTATGATATTATAAACTCAAAATACACCTACGATAGAGCAAACAAATCGATTGTTGTGAATGCAGCTGGACTTCTTTTTACGTATGCTTTAGAAAATTACGATCATAAGAATCAAGAAATTCAACTGAGAATTACCAATTATAACAACGGAACCGACCATAAACCGGGAGTACCCTATTCTACAGATGGTGTGAATGTAAGATATATGATTGAAAATTATATCTTAAAGATGAAAATCAGCAGTCTGGAAACCCAAACGACTGGTACAGCATTAAAAGCAAACAATAAAATAGAATCGATGCCTACTAAATGGGGGATATAACATTTAATCTTATAAGAATAGCTATTCAGTAATGTAAAAGGCCAAATTTCTAAAGAAATTTGGCCTTTTACATGTAAACTATTTATAAGCTAACGAGCTTAATTAAGGTCGAAAATTATTTAGCTTTTTTAGGGCGTGCGGTTTCAGGAGCATCTGCAAGCTGTATAGAAAGGATAGAATCGATACTTTCGCGATTCGTTTCATAATCAGCAGCAATTTTTTCCCATTTTTTTAATTCAATTTGTGCATTCTCAACCTCTTTGGTCAGCGATTCAATTTTATTCTGGATAGATTTTCTGATGTTTGTTGCCATATCACAAAAATATAAGATGTAAGTAAATGTTAAAAGTCTAATTTGCGCATCTTGCATTAAGAATGGGTTAAGGCTTCATTATCAGTCTGATTAATTTTTTTTGAGAAGAAAAACCATTTTTCTGAAGTTTATTCTAGTTAATTTACGCTTCTTGATTTTGCATTTTTTTGTTCCTAAAATAGAGGAGATTAGCTTTTTTTAAGCTCTCTAGGCCTTCATTTTCTTTGTTGCATCAGCAAAATATACTATGTTAGAAGTAATTTTAGTGCGATTCAATCGCGCATAGAAAGCTCTAAAAACCGAACAAAAAACAGTGCAACTCTCTATTTTGTATTTACAGAATTTACCTGCAAAACCATGTTTATCTGCGAACGTGTGTTTTGTGCATGCAGCCCAATACATTATGGCTTTAAATTTTGAAGAAGAATTTTTACTGCAACACGTTGATTTGGAAAACGAAGCGGGTTTAAAAATTGTACGAGACGCCAAGAAGACCTTATATCCCAAAATTTACGATCACTTAGCTTTCATAAGTATCTCGGGAATTTGTTCCACCACTATCTTTAAACACGGTGTTGATTTGGTTAAAACAGAGAAAGCATATTTTCCTTTCGATGCCACTTATTTAGAAACGGAAGGCGCCGAAAAAGAATACACACTTTTTAAAAAACACGTTCGCCCGGTGGCCCGCTATTTTGTTCTATCAACCGTTAAAACAGAGTGGAATACTATTCTAAAAGCGTTTGATTTTTTTTTAGAACCGGCTGTTTGGCAGGCAGTAAGTTTTGTAGCTTCCTTTTTTCAAAAGCATACAGGAAAGGTCCTTTTGCATGAAGACATATCTATGGCTATGCAGAATCAACCATTTTATGAGGACTTTGTGCAGCAAAAGAATGGCTTTCTAGCAGCACGTTATCCTTTAACAAAAGAAATACTCAAAGTTTAATCCGCGGTAGCAGCATTTAAAAATTGTGCAAGCTTACATATTCTAAAACAGAATCGCGGTATGACTCGCCAATGGGTATTTCAGTCGAAGAAATCAACACCTGATATTTTTGTACGGCTTCAATTTTATTCAATGCCACAATAAAAGAACGATGGATACGCATAAAATTGTTTGGAGGAAGTTTCTCAATCAAGTCTTTTAAATTCATTCGGGTAATAATGGATTTGCCATTGGTTAGGTGAATTTTAACGTAATCTTTTAAGCCTTCTATATACACAATGTCTGTCATGCGGACTTTTACCAACGAATATCCTGCATTAATAAAGAAATGGTGATCGAGGTCATTTTCGAAAATTAATGGTCTTTTACGTAGGGTAAATAAATCTCGTGCTTTATTAACGGCAGAAAAAAAGCGGGTAAATGCCACGGGTTTAACTAAATAATCGACAACGTTTAATTTAAAAGCATCGAGGGCATAATGTTCAAAGGCCGTGATGAGAATAATCATGGGCGGTCTGTCCATCGCTTCAATAAACTCCAAGCCATTGATGCCCGGCATTTTGATATCGAGAAAAATTAAATCGATTTGCTGTATGCTTAAAACCTGAAGTGCATCACTTGCATTTCTGCAGGAAGCGATGTGTTTTAAAAAGGGGATTTTTCGAAGATTATCTTCAATTAACTCAACAGCAAGTAATTCATCATCAACAACGAGACAGTTCATATTATGTTAGTTTTAAGGTTAATTGGGATGTGTATAAATTATTTTCAGCGGTAATTTTAAGCGTATGTTTGGTTGGATAGAGTAGTTCTAAACGCCGTTTAATATTTTGCAAACCAATTCCACTGGCTTTGCTTTCCATGTCCTTTACCGGGCTGATATTATTCATCACGGTAAATTGCAGGTTTCCTTGCTCCGAATTTTGTTGGAGACGGATATCGATGATGGGGTTTTCAATCATCGCTACGCCATGTTTGAAGGCATTTTCAACAAAGGGAATTAGGAGCATAGGTTCAATGGTATGCGCTTCTGAAAAACCACTTACATAGAAATTTAGCGTAACAGCATCGCCGTAACGTAATAATTGCAGGTTGATGTAATTCTGTAGGTATTCAATTTCCGTATGTAGTGCAACCAAATTTCCTTCGCGTTCGTATAGCATGTAACGCATGAGGTTAGCCATACTAATGAGCGATGGTTCCAATAAGTCAGATTTTTTTCGGGTTAAGGAAACCAAGCTATTTAATACGTTGAACATAAAATGCGGACTGATTTGCGAGCGTAAAAAAGTCAATTCCGACTTAAGTTGTGCATTTTCTCGTTCCGTTAATTTTGCCTCACGGTTGTTGGTATCGATGAGTAAGCAATAGCAAAAACTAATTAAAAGCGCGATTAAAAACGAAGGAAAGGTAAAGAAGAAGCCAAAAGGTGGTGGTTTTGGAAGTTGTTTAACCACTGTTGGATCCTTTATTTTGTTTTTTACGATAAAATCCATCGGTGGCATTTTCACATGCATATGCTCAGATATACCTACAAATAAGATAGCACAAAGGCAAAGTAAAGCTCCATAAATTAGCCATTTTCTTTTTTTTAAAATTGGATATAACACATAGGAATGCACAAAGAAAACAACCAAAATAAGCAAGTTGCGTGCAAACTGATTCCACATGAAATTTCTATGCATCGGATTGTGTGGTTCATTCTGCTGAAGCAAGAAAGGTAGTAAGGTAAAAGCAGACCATAGTAAAACTGGTAGAATGGGGTAAAACCAAGATTTTAAGGGCTGTTTTTGCATGCTTTTTAGGTCTGAAATTAGCGTCTACGAAACTACCCAATAAGCCTGTTAACAATCGTTAAAACTATGTTAAAACATGTTAAATCCGTGTTTTTTTAGAAAAAACACCCGCCGTTTCGTCGCAAAATGAAAAACGATAATCGCAAAAACTAGGGCGTTTGTCGCAATTTCAAATTTGAGGTTTTTCATCGGTTTACTTTAGCGCTAATTATGATGAAAAAAGTACTCATGGCGTTTGTTGTTTGCATTCTTTTAGTAACGAAAGTACATGCCCAACAACGCCTAATTAGTGATGTAAAAGTAAATGGTTTCTTTACAACCACCATGGAAGTGGTTTTAGATAGCCTTGCTAAACAATACCAGCTTAAAATTGTATTCGATCGTGAATACATAGGAAGCCAACTGGTTTCCGAAAGGTTTAATAATATGCCTTTGCCAGATGCACTGAAAATTATCTGCCGCCCGGCTAAGTTACATTATTGGGTAGAGCCAGACACGACTATCTATATTGTCCGGACACCTGAGGAAGTGCGTGCTTTACAACGAAAAGCGAGTACAGTTGCCGCTGCTCCTCAAATAAGAACCCTCGTTACCCGAACAGAAGAACCTGCTAAAAATGAGAAGCCTGTGGTTTCTGCCATGCGTGCTTTTACCTTAACGGGACGCGTAGTGGATCAAATCACAGGTGAATCGCTGCCAGGTGCAATGGTTAGTATTGAGCATAATAACATGCACGCTTCAACCAATGCCGATGGATATTTTACCTTAAACAATGTGCCAGCTGATACCTGCGTGTTGTTGACTTCTTATGTGGGATATTTATCAGATCGCTTGAGTTTAAAGAATATCCGTGAAGGTCAACGCCTAACGGTTGCCCTGTCGATGGCACGTAATAGTTTGGAGGAAGTACAAATTAAAGGGAAAAAGAACGACGGCATTATGAGTACCGACAAACGCAAGGTAAGTGTGCTGCAAATTTCGCCAGCCAAACTTGCAGAGTTACCCAATATTGGTGAGAAAGATATCTTACGTTCTTTTCAATTGATGCCGGGTATTGCAGCAAGTAATGAATCGTCGTCTGGAGCCTATGTACGAGGCGGAACCCCCGATCAAAATTTAGTTTTATTCGATGGTTTTACTGTGTATCAGGTTGATCACTTATATGGATTTTTTAGTGCTTTTAATAGTAACGCCGTTAAGGATGTGCAATTGTTTAAGGGAGGTTTTTCGGCAAAATATGGTGGTCGTTTATCCAGTGTAACGGAAATTACAGGTAAAGAAGGAAATAAGAAAGATTGGAATTTAGGCGGCGATTTAAGTTTGCTAAGCGCCAATATTTATTTCGAAACACCAGTAAAAAAGAATGGGACATTTCTTTTTGCTGCACGTAAATCGTATCAAGGACCTTTGTACAATAAGCTTTCGGAGCAATTTACCTCGAGCAGTTCTTCTGCACAGCAAGGCCCCGGCGCTGGGGGCGGAGGAAGAGGCTTTGGTGGTGGAGCGGTTTCTGTGAGCACGCCGGCCTCATATTTCTATGATTTGAACGCAAAATATACCCTGAACTTAGGCGATAAAGATGTGCTTTCTTGGAGTGTGTATCAAGGAGATGATAATTTAGATAATAGCAGAACGATTAATCTTCCATCTTTTTTAACCACGAGCACCAATTCGACAGGTCCAAGCATTACCGATAAAACTACATACGGCAATTTAGGTTCGAGTATGAAATGGTCGCGCAGATGGGATAATAAGTTGTATTCAAATACCTTGTTGAGCTATTCTACGTATCACAGTGATCGCGATAGGAGCAACAAAATGACCGTAACAGAAGATGATGGCACCGCAAAAGAAATCAGTAATGGAACCATTGAAAAGAATAAATTACAAGATTGGAGTGTAAAATCGGATTGGGAATATCAGGCAACTAATAATTTTAAACTGTTCTTTGGCGGTTATGCATCGGCCCAAAATGTGGTGTATAAGTTTAGCCAAAACGATACTAGCACCTTAATCGATCAGAATAGAAACGCAAAATTGGCAACCGCATACGGAGAAACAGAATTTTCTCCGACAGCTACCCTACAACTAAAAGGAGGATTACGTGCTACCTATTATGATCAAACTCGTAAAATGTATTTTGAACCACGCTTTTCAGGTTCCTATTTATTAACCGATCGCTTTACATTAAAAGCAGCTACGGGTCGCTTTTATCAATTTATGAACCGCGTGGTTCGTGAAGATATTTTATCCGGCAGCCGTGATTTTTGGGTGTTGGCAAATGGAAATTCTATCCCAGTAGGAAGTGCGAATCATTATATTGCCGGTTTTAGTTACGAAACGGATAAGTATTTATTTGATGTTGAAGGCTATTACAAACAATTGAATGGCCTCACAGAATATTCGCAGCGATTAACCGGTGATAGACGTTCTTCAACACTGGAAGAACACTTTTATAACGGTCGTGGATACACGGCAGGTGTTGAGTTTTTGGCGCAGAAAAAAGCTGGAAAGTATACCGGGTGGATTAGCTACACCCAGGCTTTAGCACGAAATCAGTTCGATGCCTACGGGTTAAATTATTATTCAGCAAATCAAGATGCACGAAGTGAATTCAAATCTGTAAACATGTTGAAATATAAGAAATCGGACCTTCTCGGCTACCTGGATTTTTGCCAGCGGAAGGCCTTATACTGCACCAATTGCCAGTTATGTGCTCGATAACCAAAACAGTACGAGTAGAACCTATTTGAGCATTAGTGGCAAAAATACCGAGCGTATGCCAGCTTATCACCGTTTAGATTTAGCCGCAACACTCGATTTAATTAAAATTGATAACCGTAAAACGGGAAGCATTAGTTTCTCATTGTTTAACGTATACAACCGCACGAATCTATGGTATAAAGAATATACCGTTTACAATAATCAGGTGATCACATCAGATATTAATTACCTTGGCTTAACGCCAAATATTACCCTCAGTTTAAAATGGAAATAAAGAAAATTATACGGTTCGGATTTATTTTGGTCGCCTTTACATGGATTTTGGTATCCTGCAGAAAAGATAGTGGAAACGATGATGTGGTAAATTGGCCGGTTATACAAGGATACTTGGTGGCAGGCAAGCCGATTACCATAAAATTGTATACGCAAAAAGGATTGTTGGATACTTCATCTTATGGACCAGCTCTAAGTGGATTATCGGTGTACGTATCAAACGGAGTGAAAGAAGTTAAACTATCAGAAGATACAGCAGGTGTTTACACCAGTAGCGATAACACCCTCGTTCTCGAGAATTATACCTGTACGCTTCGTTTTGATTACAATGGAAAAACCATTTCAGCAGAAACAATTGTGCCTACAAAACCAGAAAATTTTAAAGTATCGTCTCTGAATCAGCCAGTACCCAATCCCGATTCAGCATTTACCAATCCAACGGATTTTATTCCTGTAGACTTTAGTTGGAGTAATATCAGCAACGGTTATTACATGATGCAATTTAAAAACCAGGAAGAATCGCCTAACAGAATTGGAAATGGTTTTGGCTTTAGAAGAGGGTATGAGGATATGGAAGAATATTTAGGGCAAGTATCTTTATTTAAAACACAACCCATGACTTTTCAATTTGAAGGACGATACTTGGTTTATCTATACCATGTAAATGCCGAGTACAATACGATCTTAAGTAGTAGCAGTTCAAGTTCTTTGAATTTAACCAACCCGGTCACGAACATTAAAAACGGGTTGGGGATTTTTACGGCCATGTCGGTCGATTCATTGCCCTTGAACGTTTACAAAGATCAATAGTATTAAAAAAAGAGCTTATTCTTTAGGTTAGTAGAAAGGATAATTTTAGTGTTAGCTAGGCCTTGGTAGATAAATTGCCAGGGCCTTTTCTAAACAAGCATTCGATACAGCTTTACACGGAAGAAAAAATAAATGTTTATTCTTCTGTAAAGTTAATTTCCTCTTCGATGGATTGTGGATTTAAAAGCGGTAAACTAAAATAAAAGCTTGAGCCTTCATTTGGTTTGCTCTCTGCCCAAATACGACCTCCGTGTTGTTTAATCAGTTCAGCACAAATGTATAAACCGACACCAAAACCAGAAATTGTCTTGGCGTTTGCATTGTGTACGCGGTAAAACCGATCAAATAGTTTGGGTAGTTCATCTTCGGCAATACCAATTCCTTCATCTTGTACACAAATAATCGCTTCCTCATTTTCAATTTTATGGGTAATGGCAATTAGCGTATCATGTTTAGAATATTTGGCTGCATTGGATATTAAATTTGTTAAAACATTTGAAATTTTGTCTTCATCAGCCTTTACCCAAAGATCTGTATTGATAAGTACTTGAATGAAATGATTGGGTAAAATATGACGATTTTCTTCAGCTATTTTATTTATCAGTTCGGTTAAATTAAAGGGTTCGATAT
The DNA here is from genome assembly GCF_052344095.1 of Pedobacter paludisoli. Classification (GTDB taxonomy): domain Bacteria; phylum Bacteroidota; class Bacteroidia; order Sphingobacteriales; family Sphingobacteriaceae; genus Pedobacter. Next base: position 550,635 of record NZ_CP179926.1, read on the forward strand.
ATAATTGGAGTTGGCCTGATTCTAAGGTAGAAACACTTAGAAAGCCCTCAATAATTTCGAGCATGCGTTTAAGTTGTCCGCTCATTTTATCAATAATTTCATTGGCGAGCACGTTTTTATTATTGAGCTTGCTTTTTAATAGTTGATTGTAAGCCGTTAACGATGTGAGTGGTGTTTTTAATTCATGACTCACCATGCCGATAAAGTCATTTTTCTTGATGTCGTTTTCTTTTACTTCACTAATGTCTAATAGCGCTCCTGCAATGTATTTTGGGATGCCAAGATTATCGTAATGAGCCGTTCCCGTACATCTTAACCACTTTTTGTACTCCAAGTCCGTAGCTTTAATTTGGCATTCTACATTAAAGGAGGCACGATTTTTTATCGCTTCTTTTACTTGAATGGCAATGTTATGATACTGTTCACTCACTATTAATTCTTTGGCACGTCGCATAGAAATTCGTTCCGTATCGAGTCCGAGAATTGCGCGTGCTCTTTCTGACAGGTAGAGCGTTCTGTTAATGAGATCCACATTCCAAGAACCCATTTTTGAGGCATCCATTGCCAGTTTTAAAATATCCTTAGCACGATTTAATTCATTTCTATAGGTAACTTGTTCACTGATGTCGTTTAAAATCGCCAAGATGGCTACTACACTGTTATTTTCGTCTTTTATCGGTTGATAGATGGCATTGAAATAACCATCCTTAGCAGGTGTAGTAATTCTAATGTTGTTTATTTGAAGTGCAGTTTCTGTTTTAAAAATATTTTTAACTTGCTCTACAAGCGTGTGTTGCTGATTTTCTGTTATTTCCGGACGTGCAATTTCCAGCGGTTTTCCTATGACTTCTTCTCGGTTTTTGCCCCAAAGATTTAAAATTTCTTCATTAGCAAATTCGGTCACTAAATCGGGGCCTTTTAGTACGCACAATCCTAAGGGGACCTTTTCAAAATAGTCTTTAAAAAAGGAAGCCGCATACGGATGTTGATGGAAATCGGTTGGTGTTGGTTCTATTTCGTGAAAAGTTAAATAGAGACCACTTTCGTTCTCCGCAGAAATAAAATGCAGTTCAGTTTTAAATCTTGTATTCCGAACTTTTTTTCCTTTGAACAGGACTGGAAAGGAGCTTGCTTTAACAGTAGTTGAACGTTGTTGGTGTTGTTTTAAGAGAACTATCGTTTCTTCTTCAAAAAGTTGGTCAATGGAAGTAATCGAATCGATTTGCAAATAATTTAAAAATCGTTTAAAAGCAGTGTTTTGCTTAAATGGTACTAAATTTTCCCCAATCGTCAATAAAATGGGTTGCGTAGATTGTTCGAGTAATGAATTTAAAAACTGTGCAGTAATAGTGCCCATATAAGATGCGTAAACTTGATGTTATCAAATATAATCTTTCGCATAGTAAGAACCAATTCTTTAAATCGATCTTTGAATTTCTTTATGTGTTTATTTCTAAATGGTTGTACATTATTTTTTCGAAGTTGTCTGTTCAGGTAGATGAGTTGCCTCATTTTTGATAAGTGATAAAAGGAAGTTTTCTTATAAAAGTTATTTTTTTTTATTTCGAATAGGGATTTTACTGTTAATCGGTTGGTGAAATTGAGATTTTTTGAAAAAAAATATAGCATCCAGAGGAAAAAAAGAGGTGGATTTTAAGAAAATGATGAATTGTACTAGTAAAGTTACATTAAAGAGCGCTGTTTTTAAGGTTTTCAGAGGGGGATGTTTTAGCTAATTTTTTCGTCATTTTAAGGTAAATTATTTTTCTGCTAAAAGGTTGACTGTGTGCTGTTTGTTGATGGTTTATTTTTTAAAAATACTGCTTAATACTACTGTTTTTGAGATTTTTTGTTTATAAATGGGTGAAATTTTTAGTTTATTTTATATAAATAAATGTATTTTTTTTAAAAACTTATTATTTTGAAAATGAGTTACTTCTTGTTTTTTTAATGACATTTTGCAATAATTTGATGATAAAAAGGTAAATGTATTTTTTTTTAGAATTTATATATATATATTTGTTCTTACCCTTTCGAGGGTATGTTTTTCATAGGTAGATGTAGGGTCAGAAACTTGTTTCTGGCCCTTTTTTATTTTATCCCTTCAATAAGCGTATTTTTGCCTTCATGTTAAAGAAAAAAGTAGTGGTAGCTGTAACCGGAGCAAGTGGTTCTGTATATGCAAAAGTGCTGTTTGATAAATTGACTCAATTATCCGATCAAATTGAAGCAATTGGGGTGGTGATGAGTGATAATGCGAAAGAGGTATGGCGGTTTGAGTTGGGTAATGAGGATTATACAACATACTCGGATTTTACTTTTTATCATAAAAATGATTTTCATGCGCCTTTTGCCTCTGGCTCGGCCAAATACGACACCATGATTATTGTTCCCTGTTCTATGGGAACTCTGGGGCGTATTGCCAATGGAATTTCCAATGATTTAATCACCCGTGCTGCAGATGTGGTTTTAAAAGAACGGCGTAAGTTAATCGCGGTGGTACGTGATACACCTTTTAGTTTAATCCACATCAATAACATGAAAATCGTAACCGAGGCAGGTGGAATTATCTGTCCGGCCAATCCATCTTTTTATAGTTTACCAAAAACTATTGAAGAGGTAGCGGAAACAGTTATTAGTCGCGTCATAGATTTAGCCGGTTTCGAACAGAGCAGTTATCGTTGGAGTGAATAAGCATTTGTAGGGAAAACGTCACTTCTGATGAGGCGGGTACATAAATACATCAATTTTTGTATCTTTGCAGCCTAAATGAAAAAGGTCGCATTTTATACATTAGGTTGTAAATTAAATTTCTCGGAAACATCTACCATTGGTCGCTTATTTACCGATGCGGGATACCGTGTTGTAGAGTTTCAGGATCAAGCAGATGTGTATGTTATAAATACATGTTCCGTGACCGATCATGCCGATAAAAAATGCCGTAAAGTAGTAAAAGAGGCTTTAAAATATTCTCCGAATGCATTTGTAACCATTGTGGGTTGTTATGCGCAATTAAAACCGCAAGAGATTTCTGAAATAGAAGGCGTTGACATGGTTTTGGGTGCTGCAGAAAAATTTAGGATAGTTGAATTTATTACGGATTTAACCAAACAGCCCAAAGCGGTAATTCATCAACAAAACATTGAAAAAGTAAACCATAATTTTATTGCTTCTTACTCGATTGGCGATAGAACCAGAACCTTTTTAAAAGTGCAGGATGGATGCGATTACCCATGTACCTATTGTACCATTCCATTGGCACGCGGTGGTAGCCGAAGCGATACCATTGAGAACGTGGTAAACCGTGCAAAATTAATTGCCGACAGTGGAGTGAAAGAAATTGTACTTACAGGCGTTAATTTGGGCGATTTTGGTATTCGTGATGGAAAGCGTGAAGACAAGTTTTTCGATTTGGTAAAAGCCTTGGATGAAGTGGAAGGAATAGAGCGTATTCGTATTTCATCAATAGAACCCAATTTGTTAAGTAACGAAATTATTGAGTTTGTTGCACAATCAAAGCGTTTTGTACCGCATTTTCATATTCCGTTACAGTCTGGGTCTGATAAAATTTTAGGATTAATGCGCCGCCGTTACCGTCGTGATTTATATGTTGAGCGCGTTGCTAAAATTAAAGAAGTGATGCCTGATTGCTGCATAGGAGTGGACGTAATTGTTGGTTTTCCGGGCGAAACGAAAGAAGATTTTCTAGATACTTATCAGTTTTTAAATCAGTTAGATATTTCATATTTGCACGTTTTTACATACTCAGAACGCGAACAAACACCTGCTGCCGAAATGAAGGGAGTAGTGCCGGGAAGTCAGCGTAACGAACGGAGCAAAATGCTGCATATTTTATCAGATAAAAAACGTCGTGCTTTTTACGAATCGCAAGTGGGTAGCCATGCGGAAGTGCTGTTCGAAGCTGACCAAAAAATGGGCTACATGCATGGTTTTACTAAAAACTATGTAAAAGTACGCGCCAAATACGACCCTTTAATGGTTAACGAATTAAAAGCCGTTAAGCTATTAGAAATGACCGCAGACGGCGAAGTAGAAGTTGGCGAATTAGAAACGGTATACAGTCATTAGAAGCAGGAATTTCCTGCTTTTTTATTCAATTTTTCTAGGTTTATCATTTTTGCCGAGGCGCTTTCTTTGCTTAAGTAGTATACCTACGTCTTAAGCTGGTTTGGTTGTTTGTCAATGTTATTAACCTCAGCTATGCAACGTTAATGTTTCGGTAAATCGGCCATTTTGATAGAAGCAATCGCAGCTTCGTAGCCTTTAGTTGCCTGTTTTTCCCCAGCACTATCTTCCCTCTATCCCAGGTGATGGGACCTTAGAACACCAAAAAGTTATAAATTTAGGGTACTTCTTCCCAACATTGGTTACTTTTAATAGAAGTAATCCTTAATTTGGAGGCCTATCTAAATCAGATAAATGGTAAACGGTTATGGAATTTGTATGCCTTATACATCTATATTAAAACGCTAGTTATTTATGAATCTATTTTTACGCTTTTTAGCTTTACTAATCTGTACATTCCTACTTTCGCTAAATGTTTCAGCGCAGCAATATACCCTCGATGATTTTTATCGGGTCGATTCTATTGCTAACCGCGCCCAACCTAAAGACGCACTGGCATTGATTGGGAAAATGAGTAAGTACGCTCATGAAACACACAACACACCTTTAATTATCAAGACGGTTATTTACCGGATCATGTTTCAAGCCTATTTGGAAGAAGATATCTTCGATAAGATCCTAATCGATTTACGCAAGGACATCAGCATTGCTAAACAGCCCGAAAAGAGTATTTTACAATCGTTGCTTGCCGAAATGTATTGGAATTACCTGAAAGAAAATAACTGGCAAATTAGGGGGCGCACGCAAGTGCAAGGCCAAATGAACGATAACATTAAAACCTGGGACACCAAGAAGCTGAACAATGAAATCGTAAAATATTACCTGCTATCGTTACAGGATGTCGCACTTTTGCAACAAACGAAAGTAGATGTTTTAGATGCCGTTTTAGCGGGTGATAAAAACAACCGCAATTTTAGACCAACACTGTACGATTTACTTGCGCACCGTGCTATTGATGTTTTTAGCAATACACAAATTAATCTGACCACTTACAATGATGCATTAATGGATTGGACGAATCTTGCTTTGTTTGGGAGTCGCTCCGATTTTTTAGCCGTTAAATTACCTGTAGATAGCACCTCATTTACAGTACAAGGGATACAAGTGTTTAAAAATCTGATCAGCTTTCATCAAAAAAGTGCGAATTTGGATGCTCTGGCCGATGCCGATTTAAGAAGGTTGAAATTCGTTAGTCAGTATTTTATGAGCGATAATCAGGAAGCTTTTGGGCGAGCTTTAAGTCGTTTGGCCGAACAAAGCACAGGTAGCGAAGTTTATGCAGATATCGTATACGAGCAGGCTGTTATCCATAAAAAAGCCCAGATGTTAATTGATACCAATAAGCAAAACCTTATCACTGCAGTTGCTCTGGCCGAAAAAGCAATTAGCAGCTATCCTAATAGTGTTGGTGCAAAAAATGCTAAAAATTTAATTACTCAGATAAAAAGTAGTGAGCTAGTCATCCAAACCAAAGCGCACTTACAGCCTGATAAATCTGCGCAACTCCATTTAACCTATAAAAATGTCGATACTGTCGTTTTTAGACTGTTTAAATCACCTGATTATCCAAATCAATACAAAAAGTTTAACAGCAATAAGGAATTTTTAGATTTTCTGAATAATAAACAAAACCTGAAAGAATGGATAGTTGTGGTACCCAAAACCAGCGATTATCAATCACATACTTTAATTGATAAATTGGAGGGTTTGCCTTTTAATGATTATACCTTAATTGCCCAGGCTATTAACCGCCTGAAGAAGGATACCGTTTACAGTATGATTAGTTTTAAAGTTACTGGCATGGCTGTTATGAACAGGGTTAATATTGATAAACGTGAGTACTTTGTAAGTCAGCTGAACAATGGTGCACCTTTAAAAAATGTTAAAATTCAGCAGCAGAGATACGACTACCGTACTGGAAAAGTTGTGAATGGTGACTTGATAACGACTAACGATGAAGGGTACGCAAGCACAAATGAAATCAACAATAGCATGGCTTGGGCATTGGTTACCCTTGGTAAAGATGCGTTGAAACTAAACATTAACAATTACAGTTATTACAGCAAGGAGAAAGATAATAATCGCGTGATCCTTTTTACCGATAGGCCTATTTATCGTCCGGGCCAAACGATTTATTACAAAGGTTTATGCTTACTATCAAATGATGGCAAAAATAAAATTGAGGTGAATAAAACGCTGCAGGTTTATTTTATAGATGCCAATGGAAAGGAAATTACCACAACCAGCGTAACAAGTAACGATTATGGAACCTTTCAGGGAACGTTTAGTATTCCAGTAGGTAAGTTAAACGGCCGTATGACGATTGGTACCGAAGGTGGTAATATTGGCGTGCAGGTAGAGGAATATAAAAGGCCAACTTTCGAAGTTGTTTTCGATAAACCTAACCAACGCTATAAACTGAACGACAGCATTAAGGTTATGGGTAAAGCCAGTGCCTTTTCAGGTTATGCAGTAGGGAATGCCATCGTGAACTATAAAATTTATCGGAGGGCACTTTATGACTACAGTTTATACAACACAGATAAGGTAGCCATTTATGGCTCACGCCCCTTCGAAAGAAAACAAATGGCTTTCGGTAAAACAGTAACGAAAGCAGGAGGTAAATTTGATATTACTTTTTTTGCAAGTGCTACGGATATCCGACAAAATTATAGTTATGATGTCGAAGTAGAAGTAATTGATTTAAATGGCGAAACCCGATCCAAAACTACCTCAATTCATGTGGGACAGAAAGATATAAGCTTGAATGTGAGTGCTGAACAGGCTGTTTACCTGAGCAACAAAAGCGATAGCTTGTCTTTTTTTGTAAGCAATTTAAATAATGAATCAATTAAAGCTAAGCTGAAAGCCGAATGGAGTTTGTTGCAAGCACCCTCGCGCTTGATGAATAAGAGCCCTTTTTATGCCGAAAAGTATGCCATGACCAAAGAAGAGTTTCTTGAAATTTTTCCACATGAAGACTACAATAACGAACTGGAGGTGTCTAAATGGCCGATAAAGTCGGTGGAACTAAAGCAAAATCCCATGGTCAAAAATGGGAGAGGAAATCTAGAATTTAGTCAGCGTGATTTAAAGCCTGGCTACTATAAAATTCATTTAACGGCGGTAAATGAGCAAAATGATACGATTCAGGTAGATAAATATTTGAACGTTTACCATGAAAAGCCTGCGCAAATACAATCGAATACGGAATGGGTTCGTGCTGAGGCCAACGTAATCAAGTCCGGAGAAAGTGCTGTGTTTCGTTTGGCTGGTTTATCCAATGATAGTAAGGGCTATTACGAAGTATACTACCGAGATAGCGTAACTCGCAAAGTTTGGCTTAATCTGTCTACAAAGCAAAGTATTATACGCATTAAGCCGGATGAAAACTATGAGAATGGTTTTGCGGTGCAGTTTACCATGGTGCATGAAGGTACGGTTTACAATTCGATGCAACAGGTAAGTATTTTCGATCCTAAAAAGGAACTCAATATTAAATTTTTAACCTTCAGGAATAAACTGCAACCTGGCGAACAGGAAAGCTGGAAGTTACAGATCAGCAACAGTGACGGCGAAAAACAGATGGCCGAAATGATTGCTACACTTTACGACGCGAGTCTGGATGATTTGAACAAAATGAACTGGAACACATATTTGCAAACCAGTTTTAACTACTATTTCTACAATTGGAATTTTAATGTCAATACGAATACTAATCCTGATTATTTATGGTTTTTGAGATCGAATTTTGATTACTCCGTAATTCGCCGTGAGTACGAAAATATAAATCTATTTGGTTACAATTATTTCGGAGGCTACAATAGTGCCTATCGCAATTACCTCAGTAATATAAGAAACAACAAAAAGCGAGGTTTACAACCGGCAGCCATTCAAAAACTCGCTGAGTTAGAAAAAGGTAAATTGACGTATGGCGTTGTATTTGATGACCAAGGTGAACCGTTGCCAGGGGTGCAGATTAAATTCGGTAAATTGGTAACAAGCACCAATGTCTTTGGTCTTTATACGCTTGATGCCAAAGCCGGTGATAAGGTAAGTTTTTCCTATATCGGTTATAAGAATTACACCCTCTTTGTGGGTAAAAAAAAGCGGATGGATGTAACATTAAAGCCAGATGGGATGGGACTGCATGATGTAACGGTTGTTGGGTATGGTTCGAAAGAAAAGAAACATGTGGCAGCTGCAGCTAGCCAGATGTCAGTAGTGTCGTTGGAAGGTAAAGTAGCAGGAATTAAAATAAGGGGTGCTGCTACCGCTGTTGAAGACAACCAAGTATATGATTATGTAAGTATTAACAGTTACAACCCACAAACCGGTATGGAAATTGTAAATGGTAAACCTGTTATTAAAAAAAATTATATCACCCCTCGTACCAATTTCAGCGAACTCGCATTTTTCTATCCGCAATTACTAACCGATGCCAATGGCGAAATTAAGATTGAATTTACCATTCCACAGTCCCTAACGCGGTATAAAATGATGGGTTTTGCGCACACCAAAGATTTAAGAACAGCATCCATCACCAAGGAACTGGTTACCCAGAAGCAACTAGCTATTGCTATTAATACCCCAAGATTTTTCCGTGAAGGGGATACGATCGTGTTGAGCGCCAAGCTGAACAATTTGGTAGGGAAAAAACTGGATGGGCAAGCAAGTCTGACTTTAACAAATGCATTAACAGGTAAATCAATTCAGATTTTCAGCAAGGCAGATAAGGCAGAGAAAACTTTTGAGGTTGACGATAAAGGTAGCTCGGTTTTAAAATGGACTGTGGTTATCCCTTCGGGCATTCATGCTATTACTTATAAAGTACTGGCACAGAGCGGTAAATTTAACGATGGTGAAGAAAATACCATTCCGGTGCTACCCAATGCCATGTTGGTTACCGAAAGTATGCCGGTAAATGTGCGGGGCAATAGCACTAAAACGTATCATATGGAGAAACTCGAGAAATCCGGTACTTCAAAAACCTTGCGCAGTCAACAGTTAACTTTTGAGTTTACCTCCAATCCGGTTTGGTATGCAGTACAGGCCTTACCTTATCTGATGGAGTACCCCTATGCGTGCGCAGAGCAAACTTTTAGCCGCTTTTATGCCAATAGCTTTGCTACCGCAATTATCAACTCTTCACCAAAAATTAAAACAGTTTTTGAGCAATGGAAAAACACGAATAACGGAGAGGCGCTTTTATCCAATTTGGAGAAAAACCAGGAATTGAAGTCCGTTTTACTCGAAGAAACGCCATGGGTGCGCAATGCCGATAATGAGACGGAGCGTAAAAAACGCTTGGCCCTGCTTTTTGATTTGAACCGGATGACGTACGAACTGAAAAACGATTATGATAAATTGTCGAAAATACAATATAACAATGGTGCTTTTCCATGGTTTACCGGCATGAAAGAAGATCGATACATTACCCAACATATTGTTTTGGGGATGGGCCAGTTAAAAAAAATGAACTTGGTTGATGAAAAATCCTATCAGGGTTTTAATATTATGTTCAATAAAGCTATTGCTTATTTGGATGCACAATTGATTCGAGATTATAAACGAGAACCTAAGGTAAACCAAAATAGCTATTTGCCAATACATTATTTATTTGCAAGAAGTTACATCAATTTGAAAAATACTAGCCCAGATTTTATCAAGGCCAGAGATTTTTACCTGAAAAGATTGATCACAGGCTGGAAAAATTTTGATACCTACCAATTGGCACAAACAGCATTGATCTTAAACAGGAATGGCCATACGGCCGAGGCTCAAAAGATCATCACACTGCTCAATCAAACTGCGCAGCATAGTGAGGAGATGGGCATGTATTGGGCTAAAAATAAAGTCGGCTGGTGGTGGTACCAAAGTCCGGTTGAAACACAGGCTTTGTTGATTGAGGCATTTGATGAGGTAGCTAAGGATACCAAAGCGGTTGAGGAGATGAAAATCTGGTTGCTGAAAAACAAACAAAGCAACGATTGGAAAACGACCAAAGCTACGGCTGCGGCTTGTTATGCTTTATTAATGAAAGGTGCTGATTTACTCAGCGAAAGTAACGAACCCGAAATTACCATAGGCGAGCAAAAATTAGCTGATTTGCAAGAATCCAACCCAGCAAAAGAAGCAGGCACAGGTTATCAGAAAGTAAGCATAGCTGGAGCAAACGTAAAACCAGAAATGGGAAAAGTGCAAATTAAAAATAACAATCAAACCATTGCCTGGGGGGCTTTGTACTGGCAATATTTCGAACAACTGGATAAGATTACACCGGCAAATACAGGCGTTAAAATTAAGAAACAGCTGTTTTTGCAAAAAGCCAGTAACACAGGCAACATCCTAACCCCGTTAACTCCTACTAATGTTTTAGCGCCCGGCGATTTGGTAAAAGTACGGGTAGAAATTTTTTGTGACCGTAATATGGAATACATTCATTTAAAAGATATGCGTTCATCAGGTTTTGAGCCAGTTAATGTGATTTCGATGTATAAATACCAAGATGGATTGGGTTATTACGAAAGCACCAAAGATGCTTCTACCAATTTCTTTATCAGTTATATGCCTAGGGGCACGTATGTATTCGAATATCCGTTGAGGGTTACCCATTCCGGTAATTTTTCGAACGGCATCACCACTTTGCAAAGCATGTATGCACCTGAGTTTACTACCCATTCGGCAGGGATACGCGTAAATGTAAAGTAAACTAGTTGAATTGGATGCTGCTGCAGGTAGTTCCAATCGGAATAACTTTTTCATCTATCCAGATTTGGCTGCGGTTGAATCTGGATAGTTTGTTTTTGGATACGGAACGTCCAGGTCGTTAATCAGGAATTTTACGTCGTTGGTATTGGGTGGTTCGCCATGCGTTTAAAACCATAGCCACATAACAAGAGCATAGCTGCTAAACCAAGCCAAAGCCAGTTGTAGCCTAATTTTTCAGCAATATATAAGCCTGTCAGAGGGCCGCATACTTGTGCAAATGACCAACTAAGGGTATAACCTGCCGCATATAAACCACGATTAAATTCATTGCTTCTGCTGATAACCAATGTGTTAATAAATGGCAAGGTGAGCATTTCGCCAAGTGTAAAGGTAACAATGGCTAGAACAGCCATGGCCACGTGGAAAAATCCCGAAATGCTTAAAATTAAATAGGAAGCCGCAAAGAAAATCGCACCAATAATAATGAAGAATAGAGGTGGTCGCCTCTTTTCAATTTTATTAATCATAATCATTTCAAAAAGGGCAATCATGGCCCCGTTAATCCCGATAATGATTCCTATGGCAAATTCGTCAATATGCCACTGTTCTTTAAAAAAGATGGGTACTACCCGAAACATTAAGAAAGCACAGGTAATAAAAATAGTCGTTAATAAAATAAATTTAATGTAGAACACATCCTGCCAAGGCTTAATAATGATACGTTCGCTCGATTTTTCCAGCGTTTTTTTGATGCTTTGTGCTGCTTTTGGTAATAAAATTAAAATGGATATCCCTACTAAAATGCTCACTATTCCTTCAACTATGAACAAAAGTTTATAATCAATGGAAGCGACAATTCCGGCTAAGCTTATCCCAACCGACCAACCGATGTTTACTGCTAAGCGATTAAGTGAGTAGGAGCGTGTAATGGTGTTTTCTGTGGCGTAGCTGGTAATCGCTGTAAAATTAGCCGGACGAAATGCATCTGAAAAGAAGCTAATTACAACGGCCAATACACATAAAACTGTGAAATTTGGCACAAAGGCAAAAATCAGAAATAAAATTCCAGAAAGAATAGCTGACACGATTTGAACTGGTCGAAATCCAATTTTATCAGTTAAATACCCGCCCAAGGCCGAACCCATAATGGAGCCTACGCCAAACAACGCAATAATTAATCCTGCATCAAATTCAGAACGATGTAAAGCTTGCGTAACATACAAACCCATAAATGGAACAGAAACGCTGCCACAGCGGTTAAACATCATCACAATACTTAATAGCCAAGTCTCTTTACTTAGTCCACTGAAAGATTCTTTATAGGTTTTGTAAATGAGCTGAAACATGTGTGTGAATTATATTGTCCAAATGTAGTAAATGTTATATCGCGAAGAAAATTTCAGCTTTTTTTAGCAATTTAGCAGGATATTATTATGCCACCTTTACCTAAAAAAACACCGGTTCGGAAACCGATTCAGCGGAAACCAACACAACGGAAACCTATTGCCAAACAGAAGAAATCAAACAGATTTGCTGTTCAAGTAAAAATTGCACTGGCAGCCCTTTTGTTGGTTTTATTATCCCCTTTGTATTACGGTTATGTGCTGAAAGTTTTTTCTGGGACTTGGCGCTGGATAAAGGATTATGGTCAGGATCCAAATTATCGTACGTACGAAAGTTTCAATATTCGTATCCCGAAGAATTTTACTATCCACGGTATTGATGTTTCGTATTACCAAGGGAAAATTGATTGGCCAAAAGTGAAGGCTATGAATGAAGATGATGTGAGCATCCGCTTTGCGTTTATTAAGGCTAGTGAGGGACTGATGTTGGTTGATCCGTATTTTCAACGTAATTGGCGCGAAGCCGCTAAAGTAGGAATCACCAGTGGCGCGTATCATTTTTTTCGTCCCCGAAAGAATGGTAAAGCACAAGCAAAATTTTTCTTGCAAGTGGTTAACATTGAAAAAGGCGATTTACCTCCGGTTGTAGATATTGAAAGTTTAGACGGCGTGTCGCCAAAAGCGATGCGTGAAGAATTGTCAGATTTTTTGAATTACGTTGAAATGCGTACCAAAGTGCGACCGATTATTTATTCGGGAATGAAGTTTTATCAAGATAACTTAGAGGGCTTTTTCGATGATTATCCTCTTTGGGTGGCTCATTATTATAAAGCGAAGTTAAGCCTGGATAAAAGTCGCTGGAAATTTTGGCAACATTCGGATAAAGCAAAAATCAACGGCATTAATCATGTCGTCGATTTTAATGCTTTTAGCGGAGATAGTGTGGCTTTGTCTAGGATGTTAATTCAGTAGGTATAGTCCGAAAGTCCGGAAGATCACATAGTCCGAAGGAATAATAGCGTCTCAAACTCACTGAGCCTAACCTTCGACTCCCTACTTTCCGACCTCCAACTTTTCAGTTCTAAATCACCCAACTTTCACATTTTTGAAGAAACTCTTCATCGGGTTCTGCACCAATTCCAGGCGTTTCAGGGACATCTAAAAAGTAGCCATTGTATGTTAATCCATCCTTAACTGGGTCAACCAAATGGCCCAATAATGCCGTGTCTAAATCAAAAAATATTACGTTAGGGCTCGCTAATGCGAAATGTAAATTGGCGCTTAAAGCAATTCTACTCTCCAGCATGCTTCCAATCATACATTTTACGCCATTTTGTAAGGCAACCTCGTGAATTTTTTGCGCTTCTAAAATGCCTCCTGATTTTGAAAATTTGATGTTCAAATAGGTGGTTGCTTGACTATTAATCAATTTTCGAGCATCGTGATGATTGTAGCAACTTTCATCGGCCATTAGTTTAATGGGAGAGTTGGTGTTTAGTTCGGGTAATTTATCGTCGTACCAGGTACGCATGGGTTGCTCACAAAATTCGATGTTGTATTTTTCCAATTCGCCTAAAGCAAATAAAGCATCGTCGAAGCTCCAACCTTGATTAGCGTCTAAACGCAAAGTCATATCCGGACCAACCGCTTCTCGTATGCATTTTACACGGTCAATATCTGCATGAATCTCTTTGCCTAATTTTATTTTAATGATGCGACAGCCTTGGTTTTGGTATTTCAAAGCGCTTTTTGCCATTCCTTCTGGGGTATCAATTCCAATGGTCATGTCGGTTTCAATAATGCGTTTGTTACCACCTAAAAACTTGTAAAGAGGCAGTTTAGCTTTTTTTGCAGCGATATCAAAAAGGGCCATGTCGAAAGCACTTTTGATGGTGCTGTTGTGGTCAGCATAGCCCAATAAATCATTCATTCGTTCAGGAATTTCCAGCGGGTTTTTGCCGATTAAAATTTGGGCGAAATCTTTAGCCATCGCTATGCAGGTCTCTTGAGTTTCCCCTACAATCATTGGGAAAGCAGAACATTCGCCAACGCCATGAATACCGGCATCGGTATGTATTCTAATTAACACGTTTTGAGCGAAATGCATGGTTCCGGTAGCAATAACAAAAGGTTCCATGGGTATGCTGAACCGAAAAATTTCGGTATGGGTAATTTTCATTTTTATAGGTTTTAAAGGGCTGCTTAAAGGTAAAGGGTATAAATTAGCTACGCAAGAAATTTTGGAAAAAGTATCAGGCTAAACAGGAAAGCCCTAACTTTACGGTATGGAAAAATTTCCGAATAAATTGATTGAGGCATCATCGCCCTATTTATTGCAGCACGCATACAATCCGGTAAATTGGTACGAATGGGGTCCCGAAGCTTTGGAAAAAGCAAAGGTGGAAAATAAACTTATTTTGGTGAGTATTGGCTATTCTGCTTGTCACTGGTGTCATGTAATGGAACGCGAGAGTTTCGAAAATCACGAAGTTGCAGAGGTCATGAACCGACATTATGTATGCATTAAAGTAGATCGGGAGGAACGTCCGGATATTGACCAGATTTACATGTATGCCATTCAGTTGATGACTGGTAGTGGAGGCTGGCCTTTAAACTGTATTTGTTTGCCCGATCAACGTCCCATTTACGGTGGAACGTATTTTAGAAAAAACGATTGGATAAACATTTTGGAAAACGTTGCAGCCTTGTGGGCGAACGATTCTGTAAAAGCTATTCAGTATGCAGAGCGATTAACGACCGGTATTGTGGATAGTGAAAAAATCCTCCCTTCGGTAAAACCGGAAACGTATACCCATGAACATTTAAAGGAGATTGTAGAACCTTGGAAACGGCATTTTGATATTGGTTTTGGGGGATACAATCGTGCGCCAAAATTTCCATTGCCCAATAATTGGTTATTCTTATTGCGTTATGGTTTTCTGGCGGATGATGATGCAGTTTTTACAGCAACCTGTCATACCTTGGATGAAATGAGTCGTGGTGGCATTTACGATCAAATTGGTGGTGGATTTGCGCGCTATTCGGTGGATGATAAATGGCACGTGCCACATTTTGAAAAAATGCTGTACGACAATGCCC
The DNA here is from genome assembly GCF_052344095.1 of Pedobacter paludisoli. Lineage (GTDB taxonomy): Bacteria > Bacteroidota > Bacteroidia > Sphingobacteriales > Sphingobacteriaceae > Pedobacter. Next base: position 565,934 of record NZ_CP179926.1, read on the forward strand.
AATTAATCAGTTTGTATGCAGAAGCCTATCAATGCACCAAATTAGCGCAGTTTAAACAAGTAGCTGAAGAATGTATTGCATGGATTTTTAATGAAATGACTTCTGCGGATGGTTTGTTTTATTCAGCTTTAGATGCCGACAGCGAAGGGGTTGAAGGAAAGTTTTATGTGTGGGATAAAGAAGAATTCGACGCTGTTTTGGGCAGCGATGCCCCGTTGATTGGCGAATATTACAATGTTACAGCTGAAGGAAATTGGGAGGAAGAAGAAACTAATATTTTACGCAAAACCTTGTCTGATGCTGTTTTGTTAGAGAAATACGCGCTAACGGAAGAGGAATTACAAGAGAAAGTAAAAGCGGCAAATACTAAGCTTTTGGCTGTTCGAGCTCAGCGCGTGCGCCCAGGCTTAGATGATAAATGTCTAACGGCTTGGAATGCCATGACGATTACAGGCTTGGTAGCGGCGAGCCAAATTTTTGGGGAGCCAACCTATTACGATGCAGCAGTTAAAGCAGCAACCTTTATCCTGCAAAATCTTAAGGCAGAAGACGGTGGGCTTTACCGGAACTTTAAAAATGGGAAAGCAAGTATCACGGCCTTTTTAGATGATTATGCCTTTGTAATTGAAGCTTTAATAGCCCTTTATGAAGCTGATTTTAATGAAGAATGGTTAAATGAAGCCAAATCGCTAACGGAATATGTATTGATGAATTTCTCAGATGAAGACTCTCCGATGTTTTTCTACACTTCGGCTAAGGGCGAAAATTTAATTGCACGTAAGCATGAAATAATGGATAACGTAATTCCTGCTGCAAATTCAGTTTTTGCACAAAATCTACAGAAATTAAGCCTGCTTTTCGATGAAGACGCATATGTGACAAAAGCAACGGAAATGCTATCGGGCGTATTGGCTAAGATAAAAACCTATGGTTCGGCATATTCAAATTGGTCTATTCAATTGTTGAACGAGGTATATGGAATAAATGAAGTCGCTCTGACGGGATTGAGTCAAGAAAAATTAAAGAAAAATTTAAATACATTCTACATTCCAAATAAGCTTGTTTTAGGGGGAACAACGAGTAATCTTCCTTTGTTACAAGGAAAACAAAGTGATGAAAACAAAGTATACGTTTGCCGAAACAAAGTATGCCAGTTACCAGTAACATCGGTAGAAGAAGCATTGGAATTGATGCGGTAAATTTAGGGAGCGGTTCTTTTATTGTTTTATGAGGTTTGAAGTTCATTTTAAAAATAATGTTTGTTTCGGGAACAATTGAGCTATCTTTTTTGTTAGGTAAATAAATAGTATATCTTTGCAACACATTCATTAAAAGGGCTCATATGGGCTCTCTTAGTATTTGTCGAAATAATAATGTCAATTGCGGTTACAATCCGTTAGGAAACATAAAATACATACATTAAAACATTTTAAATGAACATTTCACCAAACTCGGTAGTATCGTTAACTTACGAATTGCATACTACAAACGAAGAAGGACAGCAAGTTTTTGTAGAAAAAGCAGATGAGCAACATCCTTTAGTATTTTTATACGGTGTAGGCATGATGTTGCCTAAATTTGAAGAGCATTTAGCAGGTTTAACCGTTGGTTCGGAGTATAGTTTCGAATTATCTGCTGCGGATGGTTATGGAGAAATTGACCCAGGAGCATTTGCTGATTTACCAAAAGCGATGTTTATTGATGCAGGAGGCGAAGTGCCAAATGTAGGCGATGTGATCCCTTTGCAAGACAATAATGGTAACCAATTTAGAGCAGGTGTTACAGCTGTTCATGATGAAACAGTAGCGGTTGATTTAAATCATCCAATGGCTGGAAAAAACTTAATGTTCAGCGGTAAAATTTTAGTGGTTCGTGAAGCTACACAAGAAGAATTAGCACATGGTCATGCACATGGTGCAGATGGTCATTCAGGACACTAAGAAAATATAGGTTCTTTTAGAACTAATTGGAAGTCGGCTTATGGCCGACTTTTTTGTTAATGGGAAGTTTGAGGATTATCGCTTTTTAGGATGCACAAAGTGATCTTCTCATAGGAAAAAGCTAGCTTTGCTGCGCGTGCAATGACGTGGGCTGTTTATGAAATTTTCAATAAATACTGCAGGTTGTTTGCCAACCCTCTTGCCTTTCCTGCCTCTTTTGCCGGCAGGGCAATTTACTTTTGAAGGCCAAAAGTAACAAAAGCCTTTGTCGATCCCGCTAGGCAGCTTTGCGCACAAGGCCTTTACGCAAAACAAAAACAACATCGCTAGGTTTTGTGGGATGGGTTTTGTAACCGGTATTTTTTTATCCCGCAAAACTGAATAGAACAATGCTCGGTTGTGCATATTCGAATGTTGCTGCTACTGTTTTTGTATTTTCCCGCTGCTGGGTATCGACGAGCGTCCTTCGCTTAATACCTGCTGTTTTTAACGGTTGTTTTCAAAGCATGTTGCTCAAAATTTTCTTGTCATTCAGAGCGCAGCGAAGAATCTCTAGTATTCGCTGCTCGGTTAGCCCCCATGCGGAGGTCGGCCTAGGAGATGTTGGCCGAAGAAAGAAAAACGAATGAGTATGCACAAAAATCTTGGAGCATATAGGAGCATAGGGCACATAGTTTGGCTGTTTCTCTTCCCTATGAGGTCTATGTTTCTTACGATGTGGTAAAAACTAATGGGTGATGAAGGCGCTTACTGAATTGCTACGTTTACACGGATATTTAAAACAACAACATTCTAAAAATCTAATTTTAACCGCAAACCACCGTTTGTTAAGTTTAAGTTTTCGGTGGATAGTGTTTTCATTGGTAAACGGAAAAAAGGCTCAAATGAAATATTTTTCTTAGGGGATATCTTCTGTTTAAAACCTATGGAGAAATTATAAAAGCCAATGTACATATTGGGGTCGATGGTTGATTCTTTAACAGGCTCTACGCTACGCTCTTTCGTCACCAGATTGCTAGCCGCATTAAAACTGCTTGGGCTCATTAAGGCAGCATCAGAAAATTGACTGGTTACATAATTACTTTGTTGTTTACTATTTAAAACTGCCATGGCAGAAACACCAATTCCGGTGTACAGATTATCAGTAATGTTATATCGTAGTTCCAAAGGAATGTTTAAGCCGCTAACACTCGTATTAATAGATTCCAAATTTCTGCTCGAAAACGCATTTAAGGTACTTTGAGAATTAATACTTTCGCTGCCACTTAAGGTAGAATAGGCAATTCCGGAGCTAATGGCTATTTTCTTAGCCACTGCATACGAAAGTTGGAAACCGTAATTCATGTTTACTTTGTTATCGTTACCCATGGCTGGTGCCACATATACAGCGGGTTCCCATTTTGAAGTTGATTTGTTCTTCGTTACAACCGAGACTGGTTTTTGACTATCATATGCCAATATTTCCTCAAAAGTTGGTTTTGTCGTTAATTTTGTTTCTTTATGTTGGCTTTCAGTAGGCTTGTTGAATACAATTCCATTGAATTGATTGCTCGATTGAATCGTGTTCAACGATGGTCTATAGATGGTGTTTGCCAATAAATACGATTCTTTTGAGACAGTGTCTTGTGCCTCAAGACCTCTTGCCACCGTATTTTCAGAATCTTTTATATATTCTAGTTTGCTCGCAACAACTACTGCTGTGCTTTCAATAGTTTGTACATCCTTTGGAAGTATGGGAGCAACAATATGATCGCCTGGTGCGGCAGTATTCTCTTGTTTTTTTATCCCCGCTGGATTATTTTGAGGTGTTTTGTTCGTGGTTTTAGTGATGTTTTGGATAGGATTAGATGATTTTTGTAGTCCGAAATAAAGTCCAGCGCTCAGTAAAAGTAAAGCAGCAACCGATGCCCAAGGCCACCACACTAACCCACGCTTTTTTTCCTCGCGTTCAGAAAAGCGTTCCCATGCACCTTCGGCATACATTTCTTCATGTTTGCTAAGCTGTTCGGCTATATGTTTAATTAATTCCTTTTCCATTTTATTTGTACGTATTAACCAGTGTACTTAAATAAAGGCTACGTAATTTATTTTTAGCACGCGTAAGATACACCCGACTCGAGCTTTCGGGGATATTGAGCATTTTCGCTATCTCGTCGTGATTAAAACCTTCCACTTCATATAAGTTGAAAACCAGTCGATGCATTTCGGGCAAGTGGTTTAATAAATTTAAAATATCGTTAACATGTAAATCGGATGCAGTGGAAACTTCGCTAACAGGATGTTCATATTCCGAAAGATCGTCTACATTCGATTGTATTTTTGTGGTTCGTATTTTATCGATAGCAGTTCGAGAGGCAATTTGGGCAATCCACCCTTTAAATGGGCGAATGTGATCGGTGGTTTTTCCGGGGATTGTAAACGTATCAATCCTTTTAAAAATTTTGATAAAGCAATCGTTAACAAGCTCTTCGCTGTCGTGGGTGTTTTTGGTGTAACGTAAAATTATGCCCATTAGGTAGCCATAAAACAATTTATACATTGCTTCTTTACAGCTTTTGTCATTTTCTACACAGCCTTTTAAAATTTCCTCAAAACTGAGAATTTTTTTAATCACCTTCCGGAGCTATTATTTTAATTGATTAGGACTCAAATTTTAATGTAATTTGTTCAAATTTAAAGAAAAAACATTGCCCCGTTAAGGGACAATGTAAGTTTTCAAGTGTGTTATTTGTTTGTCATAATCGAAAGCCCAACCTGTGTGCTGTCGGTTTTGCTTTTTAGACCTTTTGCCCAAATGGTATAGATTTTTCCTTTCTCAATTTTTGTAGCTGGAAGAGTGGCAGAAACAGTAGTAGTTCCGGCTTGCTTCAATTGAAATGTATAGCTATCGTTCGGTGCAATGTTTGTAAAACTGGTATATTCTTTATATGCTTTAGCCGAAAATAAAGGTGTATTATTTCCTTCAATGGCTAAATCAAGTGGCGAAGAGTCAGGACTTAAATTGATAAATCTAATTTTGGCCTGATTGGTTTGTGGAGCCGATAAATCATCTTCTGTCATCATTAATTTCACACTTTTTAAGGTATCAATAACGAAAACAGTGTAAAACGAATTCATCGCTAATACCGTAGAGCCACTGGCTAAATAATAAAGCGAGTCTTTTTTAGCAACGCCTACAATGCGTGCGCCAGGGTACGCAGCATAGTATAAACGATCGTTGGTATAATTAAAAGTTCCTGTTTTGATGCCGTCAACAATGTAGTCTAGAGAACCTGTTCCAGGCGATGCATGAACAAAACCAATACCAGCAGCTTGAACGGTATCTTCAGTTGAGTTTTTCTGACAAGCAGAGAAGGTAAGGGTTACACTTAAGAGAACGATAAGAGATTTTAGGATGGTACTGAAACGTGTTTTTGTTAGGGAAATCATTTTTTTCTATTTTTTTAATTACGGGCGATAATGCGCTTTGTTTAGGTTAAACGTTTTATTTATCTGAAACGCTACAGAATACTCTTTTTTTTATTTATGGTAGTCTTTTAGTGATTGTAAATCAGGTGTTTAATTTTATTTTACTTTGGATATATCTCTTTTATGGCGGGTAATAGCTTAAAGAAAGCAATTTGTACTGTTTCGGCTTAGTTTAGTATATTCGCAGCAAACTTATAGTATGTTTCCAACCGTTTCACATTTTTTGCATTACCTATTGGGGATTAATTTGCCCCTTCCTTTTAACACGTTTGGTGTTTTTGTTGCCGTGGCTTTTGCTGCCGGATATTGGGCTTTTTCGGAAGAATTAAAACGAAAAGAAGCTTTAGGCGTTTTAAAACCCTTTAAGAAAAAAATCACGATAGGAAAACCTGCCACCACTTCTGAATTAATCTTAAATGGATTATTTGGTTTTGTGATTGGTTATAAGTTGGTTTATGCATTGTTGAACTACCAATTGTTTGTGAGCGATTCACAAGGTATTTTAATGTCTACCAAAGGCAATATTTTAGGTGGCTTGTTTTTTGCCGGATTGTTTGCGTATTGGGATTATAAAGAGAAAGATAAACATAAATTAGCAAAGCCTAAGGAAGAAGAGGTGACTATTCATCCCTACCAAATTATGAGTGGTTTGATTGTTTGGGCTGCAATTTGGGGCTTTTTAGGCGCTAAGTTTTTTGATAATTTAGAGTATTGGGATGATTTTGTACAACATCCGATAGAGCGTTTACTATCATTCAGCGGATTAACCTTTTACGGTGGTTTAATTTGTGGCGGAGCAGCAGTATTGTACATTGCCAGAAAAAGTGGCATAAAACCTCTGCACATGCTCGATGTTGGCGGACCTGGCATGATGCTAGCCTATGCCGTTGGCCGAATTGGTTGTCATTTATCAGGAGATGGCGATTGGGGGATTGTTAATTCAAATCCGAAACCTTTCGGATGGTTACCTGATTGGTTATGGTCCTATAAATACCCAAATAATGTAGTAGGCGAGGGAATTCCAATTCCAGGATGCGTAGGTAAATTTTGTAATGAATTACCCTTTGGCGTGTATCCAACACCTATTTATGAGGTGATTGTGTGTTTTATTTTGTTTTTCATCCTTTGGAAAATTAGAGATAAAATTAAAGCTCCGGGTTTGATGTTCGGTATTTACATGATTATGGCGGGAGTTGAAAGATTTTGTATAGAGTTAATTCGTGTGAATTCTAAGTACCATGCTTTTGGCATTTCGTTTACACAAGCAGAGCTTATTTCGCTTATTTTGGTAGTGGGAGGAATGGCTTTGTGTGGCTATGCGCTTCGCAATAAAAATCAATTTGAAAATCAGCAGTAAAGCACTCACCAATCAAATTTTAGTAACTTCTGAACCTTAAAACAGCTGTATGGATTACGAACTATTGTGTAATAAAGTTATATCGATTGTTAAATTAACAGGGAATTTTATTCGAAAAGAATCAAGGCAATTTGATGTCAATAAGATAGAATACAAGGGATTGAATGACTTGGTTTCTTATGTTGATAAAACAGCAGAGGAAATGTTGGTGCGTAATTTAGAAGAAGTGCTGCCAGAGGCTGGGTTTATCACAGAGGAGAAAACGATTAGCCGCGAAGGTAAAGTGTTTACCTGGATTATCGACCCCTTAGACGGTACGACTAATTTTATCCATGGAGTACCCACCTATGGTATAAGTGTGGCTTTATACGAAGAGGGACAAGCGGTTTTAGGCGTGGTGTATGAGTTGAATCGAAATGAAGTATTTTATGCGTATAAAGGCGGTGCTGCCTATCTAAACGGTAAAGAAATTCGGGTGTCATCCAATCCCGATTTATCTTCTAGTCTTTTGGCTACCGGTTTTCCTTACTATGAATTTGATAAACAACCCCAATACATGGCTTTATTGAATGAAATGATGCAGAAAAGTCACGGAGTAAGGCGTATTGGTTCTGCAGCGACCGATTTGGTTTATGTGGCTTGTGGTCGTTTTGATGCTTTTTTTGAATATAATTTGCAAGTATATGATTTTGCTGCAGGCTGTTTTATTGTGCAGCAGGCTGGAGGGGAAGTAGTCGATTTTTCAGGAGGAAATGATTTCTTTGCGAAGCGAGAGATTTTAGCTACGAATACAAAACTAACACCAGTTATGTTAGAAAGTATCAAAAAGCATTTTAATTAAGCGTTTTTATCAAGTATTTCAAGAAAAAAGGCTTACTAAAATGAATTAGCAAGCCTTTACCTATTATAGATTGAAAAATGCCTATTACATGGCTTCCGAAACTACTTCGGTTACTTCTGGTACCATTCTTTGCAATAAATTCTGAATACCAGATTTAAGCGTAATGGTTGATGATGGACATCCGCTGCACGAACCGCGTAATTCTACCGTCACAATCCCTTCTTCAAACGATTTGTAGGTAATTGCTCCACCATCTTGCTCTACTGCCGGACGAACGTAGTCGTGTAAAATTTGCTGAATTTTAATTTCAGTTTCAGTTCCTTCAAAGGTTGGGGCTTCATCAGCTGTTACATCTTTGATTTTTAACTCAGACTCTACTGCGCCTTTTACGAATTCCTTTAAGATGGCTTCGATATCGGCCCAATCCGCATCATCTGTTTTTGTAATGGTTACAAAGTTGCTCGCGAAAAAAATACCGTTAACAAAGTTGAACTTGAAAAGTTCCTTTGCAAAAGGCGATTTTTCTGCACTTTCTTTTGTCGCAAAATCTTCGCTACCGTTAATTAACAGCTTATTTACCATGAATTTCATGGTTGCTGGATTTGGGGTTTGTTCTGTATATACGTTAATGGTCATGTTCTATCACTTTGAATAAACAAAATTAACAAATACTCAGTAATAAAACTTTGAGTAGCTGTCTGTTCTACGTCAATTTAATTGCTAATTAAAAAACGCCGGTATAATTAAAAGGAGTAATGGTTCTTAATTGAACTTTTATTTCCTCCTGAACATCCAACGTTTCAATAAATTGAGCAATGCTTTCTGCATTTATTTTGCTGTTGGTACGCGTTAATTCTTTCAATGCTTCGTATGGATTTGGGTAATTTACGCGTCTCAAAACGGTCTGGATTGCCTCTGCAACAACCGCCCAATTCTCATCTAAATCAGCTTTTAAAGCCGCTTCGTTTAATAAAATTTTATTTAAACCACGTAAAGTTGATTGAATAGCAATTAATGTATGGGCCAACGGAACACCAATATTTCTTAAAACGGTTGAATCCGTTAAATCTCTTTGTAAGCGCGAGATAGGCAATTTGGCTGCGAAAAACTCAAAAAGTGCATTTGCAATACCGGCATTTCCTTCTGCGTTTTCAAAATCGATCGGATTCACTTTATGTGGCATAGCCGATGAACCAATTTCACCTGCTTTAATCTTTTGCTTAAAGTAATTTTTAGAGATATACGTCCAAATATCTCTGTCTAAATCAATAATAATGTTGTTAATACGTTTTAACGCATCACATTGAGCTGCAAATTGGTCATAATGCTCAATTTGAGTTGTGTGTTGCGCACGTGTTAAACCTAAGATATTATTTACTAGGTGATTAGAGAAATCAACCCAATTTATTTGTGGATAAGCAATGTGATGTGCGTTGAAATTTCCGGTTGCACCTCCAAATTTAGCACTGTTTGGAATGGCTTTTAGATTTTCTAGCTGAATGCTTAATCGCTCTGCGAAAACCAAAAATTCTTTACCTAACTTAGTAGGAGAGGCTGGCTGACCGTGCGTATGTGCTAACATTGGAATGTCTTTCCATTCGACCGCTAATTCATTAATCTTTTCAATTAACGTGGTGATTGCTGGATAATAACTTTCGTTTAGCGCTAATTTTACGGTGTAAGGAATAGCGGTATTATTGATGTCTTGTGAGGTTAAGCCAAAATGGATAAACTCTTTATAATCTTGTAATGCTAATGAATCGAATTTACTTTTGATGAAATATTCAACCGCTTTTACATCGTGATTGGTTACTTTTTCAGTTTCTTTAATTTCTAAAGCGTCAGCTTCGGCGAATTCTTGATGAATTTTTCGTAAAGCAGGGTATAATGTTTTATCAAAATTTTCTAAGCCTGGCAAATTAATGTCGCACAAGGCAATAAAATATTCAATTTCTACAAAAACCCGGTATTTTATTAAAGCTTCTTCAGAGAAATAACTAGCTAAACTTTCAGTAGTTTTTCTGTAACGACCATCAACAGGAGAAATAGCTTGTAGTGCGGTTAAATTCATTATGATTCTAATTTTGCGCAAATTTACTACAATTGATGGATTAAAAGGTCTTTAGCGCAAAAGAAATCTGTATAACCTGTAAAAAAAAATAGGCTTTGAATTTTCAAAGCCTATTTCGATTGTATTTTGCTTGCTAACTAGTGTTTAGTTGTATCAACCACTACTGAATCAGTTTTAGTTGAGTCAACTATTACAGAATCAGTTTTAGTAGAATCTACTACAGTTGTATCAACAGCAGTAGAATCAGCACCTTCAGCTTTTTTCTCTGAAGAACAAGCTACTACTGATAAAGATAACGCTAAAGCTAAGAAGCCTAATTTGAATGCATTTTTCATTTTTTTTCTAATTGTTTGGTTTTAAAATTAATTAATAGTACATATATACTGAATTAATTAAAAAAAAATAAAATTATTCGAGTAGAGAAATGGTGCTTTTTTAAAATTGGTTAGAATTATTCGTGAAATGGTGTAGATTTTTGGCTAAAAAAAAGAAAACCGCAATCATTACTAGATGATTGCGGTTTTCTTAAAGTCTTTTTTGATTCAGACTAGTGTTTTACTTCTTCAGTAGTAGTAGTAGTTTTAACAGTAGTATCAGTTACTGTAGAATCTTTAGTTGTAGTATCAACAGCAGTAGTGTCAGTAACGATAGTTGAAGAATCAGTTACAGTTGTGTCAGCACCTTCAGCTTTTTTCTCTGAAGAACAAGCTACTACTGATAAAGATAACGCTAAAGCTAAGAAGCCTAATTTGAATGCATTTTTCATTTTTTTCTAATTTTAAGTTTAAATATTTGTTGGTTAATACTCGTAATTAAAAAAGGTAACCCAAGTAAATTAAAAAAAAAATGATTTTTTTTAATTTTTTTATTTTGTTTGGTAGATCTAGCTGAAAGAGAGTTTCTTAGATGAAATAAAAAGGCAAAAAAAAAGGCTTCGCAAAACGAAGCCCTTTTCAAAATATTTACTAAAAATTAGTGAGCAACTGTATCAGCAGCAACTGAATCAACTTTAGCAGTATCAACAGTAACTGAATCAGTTTTAGTAGAATCAACTACAGTTGTATCAACAGCAGTAGAGTCAGTACCTTCAGCTTTTTTCTCTGAAGAACAAGCAACTACTGATAAAGATAAAGCTAAAGCTAAAAAGCCTAATTTGAATGCATTTTTCATTTTTGAAATTTTATTATTTTAATAATTAATTAATTTTCTTGTTAATGCCGCAAAGGTAAAAAGGTAACCCGATAATTCAAATTAAATTTGAAATATTTCTAAAAACCAAGCGATTTTGGTGTATTTCTTACACTAATGTTGATTTAATTTTCTGTAAATCAAATAATTATTATTTTTTCATTTTGTTTTAAAAAAAATTATTTTATCTGTGTACTGTCCGCTTTGTTGAGCGCTTTTTGTGTAGTATCTATCTGCGTGGTGTCTTGCTTAAGGCTATCAATGGTCAAACTGTCGGGCTGATTGGTCGTAGCTTGTTCCGCGGTTGCGCTTTGTCCAAAGAAATCGCAAGCTGTTAATGATATCGTAATGCTTAGTAGGATGAATCCATTTTTAATTAAATTTTTCATAATTTTTAAGGTTAAGTGATTGATTGTTTTTTAGCCTTTATGCGTATTTATGTAAAAAGGTAACCGTCTATTTTGGGGTAATTGAGTGCAAAAAATAAATATTTTTTTGATGGGTTACTCTTGCAGTTTTTGGTGTATTAACACCTTGTATTGATATAAATTTTTTTGTCTAATATTGGGTTACTATTTTAAAAAAGCAGTATTAACTTGTGAATAACGGTATAAAGAGTTCAGTTCCAACAGATAGAGAGGTTATTTTAGGTATCTTAAATAACTCCTCAGATACCCTTAATAAGCTATATAAAGCATATTTTGCAATGGTTTTGCAATTTATTTTGAGTAATAACGGCGACGAAGAGGATGCAAAGGATGTGTATCAAGAAGCCATTATTATTTTATATAACAAGGTTAAGGCAGGTAATTTTGAATTGAGCAGTAAGCTCAAAACGTTTTTATATTCGGTTTGCCGACGCATTTGGTTAAAGAAATTAAATCAAAGCAGTAAAAAGGTTGGCAATATTACCGATTACGAAGATGTTTTAGCGGTGGATGATGAGGTTGAACAACACGAAGAGAAGGATTTGCAATTTGTAAAAATGCAAGAAGCCCTGGTTCAATTAGGCGAACCCTGCAAAACCATTATTCAGGATTTTTATATCCAAAATTTATCGATGCAAGATATTTGTGAGAAGTTTGGTTACACCAATACGGATAATGCGAAAACGCAAAAGTATAAGTGCTTGCAACGATTAAAGAAAATATTTTTTCAACAATAAGAGTGAAATGAGAAACGATTTAGAGTTAGATGCAATTATTGAAGATTACTTATTAGGTAAACTTAATGCTGCTGAACACGAAGCTTTTGAGCAATTGCGCAAAAACGATGCACGAATAGATCATAAAGTGGTAACACATAAAGTATTTCTTCAAACAATGGAAGAATATGCCGAAGAGTTACAACTGAGAGCACAATTGGATGCTATTCACGCAGAAATTGACGTGGAGGCATTGGCTGATAAATTGCGCCCACATCCATCACGTATTGTTCAGTTTTGGCGTAGAAATAAAGCTGTTGTTGGTATTGCTGCTTCGTTTATTGTGCTTTCATTAGTTTCAATTTATTCTATTCAGCATTCAAGTAAGCAAGAAGATCGCTATGAGCAATTGAATAGAGAGATTTCTAAAGTAAAGAAAACGCAAACCAATCAAAATAACTTGGTTTTAGATTTGAAATCGAAAGTAAACAATGCACCGGTTCAAAATTCAAATCCAGGTGCTTATGGAGGTACAGGTTTCGCAGTTTCTTCAAATGGCTATATTGTAACGAATTTGCATGTAATCACAGATGGTGATTCTATCTTGGTACAAGATAATGAAGGAAAAAGCTATAAAGTGAAGGTTGTGCATAAAGATCCTGAGTACGACATGGCTATTTTAAAGATTATAGACAAACGTTTTAAAGGTTTATCATCTTTACCTTATACTATTAAGAAAAGCAATACCGGTATTGGTGAAAATGTGTACACATTGGGCTATCCTAAAGATGAAGTTGTATTCACTCAAGGCTATGTAAGCTCTAAAAATGGTTTCGTGGGCGATACAACACAATATCAAGTAGCTATTCCGGTAAACAGAGGAAATAGTGGAGGCCCGTTATTGGATAACAGTGGAAATTTGGTTGGTATTATCAGCGGTAAAGAAAGCAATGCCGATGGAGCTACTTTCGCCATTAAGTCGAAATATATTATCGAGGCTATGCGCGCCATTCCACAAGATTCTTTAGGAAAGAAAATTATCGCCAATCGTAAAAGTTCATTGACTGGCTTAAAGCGTACCAAACAAATAGAGAAGTTACAGGATTATGTGTTTATGATTAAAGTATATTAAGTAGACTCAAACCCCAATTAAATTAATAACGCTAAAGTCTTGTGAGTTTTAATCTTACAAGACTTTTTTTTAGCCGCCGTTGATTGCCTTAAGTGTCGATTTCCAAACCAAGGAAAGTGTTAAAAATGCAGCCGTAATTTCTTACATTTGCGTTGATGACATTACCAATTACCAATCACACTTTAGAAAAATTAGAACAACTCCTTTTTGTTATTGGCTATAAAGTTCGATACGAGAAAGGCAATTTTAAATCTGGTTCTTGCTTGTTGGAGCATAATAAGGTAATCGTGGTAAATAAATTCTCGAATCTAGAAGGAAAAATTGCTGCCTTGGTAACGCTTTTAAAAGAGACCAACGCGGATGAAAGCCTTTTTGATGATAAGCAAAAGCAATTTTATTTATACTTACAACAAATGGAATTATTTTAATGTGCACCCTTTTGAAACGAATAATGAATAGAAAGGAAGGCCTGGTATAATGAGAGTTACTTTTTTGGGTACCGGTACTTCTCAAGGCGTACCCGTTATTGCGTGTCCATGTGAAGTTTGTAAATCGCTCGATAAGCGCGATAAACGCTTACGTACTTCTATTTTAGTTGAATTAGGCGATAAAACACTTGTGGTAGACAGTGGACCCGATTTTCGGTATCAGCTGTTACGAGAAAATGTTCAGGATTTGGATGCGGTGTTGTTTACCCATGAACACAAAGATCATATTGCTGGATTGGATGATATTCGTCCTTTTAATTATCTTTTAAAAAAAGTGATTGATGTCTATGCGGTTGAACGTGTTCAAGCAGCGCTAAAAAGAGAATTCTATTATATTTTTGCCGATACAAAATATTATGGATTGCCTCAAATTGCCTTACATACCTTCACCAATGGTGAAGATTTTACGGTAGGGGAAACACAGATTACACCCATTGAAGTGATGCATCATTTACTCCCCGTAACGGGATATCGCTTTGGCAATTTTACCTACATAACGGATGCGAAAACAATTTCGGAGGAATCTTTTGAAAAAATAAAAGGCACCAAGGTATTGGTTATTAATGCATTGCAACGCGTTCCGCATATCTCACATTTTACCTTAGATGAAGCAATCGCGTTTGCGGAAAAGGTAGGGGCAGAAACAACCTATTTGACGCATATTAGTCATAATTTGGGGATGCATGAAGCGGTAGAAAAGGAATTGCCAGCCGGGATATTCTTAGCGTATGACGGTCTAAAGATTACCGTATAAAATTAATTTTTTCCCTCTTTCGTAAATCTAAAATTAATTTATATTTGCAGCATAAACCCGGGTGGCGAAATTGGTAGACGCACCATCTTGAGGGGGTGGCGCTGGCAACGGCGTGGCAGTTCGAATCTGCTTCCGGGTACAACAAAATTCATATTTGAATTTCCAAAGGCTTGCTTATATAAAAAAAGCAAGCCTTTTTTATTGATTTTCAGTTTATATGGATTTGGACAAAGATTCTGTTATAGCTCATTGAAATAATACATCGATATGTAGCAAGTAATGAAAAGATATTTGTGTAATTATACGGTTGGACTTGTAGCAGGATACGATTACTCCTCAATATTTTTGTTTTTATAATTGAAATGTTGATGGCAATCTGGATAGGAAGTAGCCTAAGTTAAGGCAGATTTTATGACTTGAGTAGATTATTCTTTCTTCCTGAAGATGTCTTTACTTTTTATCCAAAGGCAAAATTTTCTATAAATAGATCCAATTAAAAGTGTCGCTATTCAATAAACCATTAATCGTTGTGCTAATTGCTGATTAACATTGCGTTAATTTTTTATATTCCTTTTACGGGCTGATTGTTTTTTTTAACTTGTAGCATATTATCTGCTAGTTATTGATAGCGCTGGTTTGGCAAACTGAAACTCAATGCGTTCGTTTATGAAAATAAAATACCCTGTTGTCTCATTTTTATTTATCCTTTCTTTTTATGCTTCGGCTCAGCAAGCCGATATATCGGGCATCGATAAGGATACCATCACAACTTATTCTAAGTTTAAACATTTATATAATTAAGCTGGTAGAATGACGAAATACACATGCATGTTTAAACTTACTTTTTCTAAAATACAGTTAGCTTTCGTATTGTCTTGCCTCCTGTTGTTTGCGGTTAGCTGTAACGGAGGGGGTACCAAACAAAAGAATACGGTCAAATTAACCGAGAAACAAAAAGCGCCGATATTTCAATTACCTGCATCCATTGATACGGTTCAAATCGATAGCTTCCTAGTTAAGTACCCTGCCTTTAATGAATTTAGTGTTGAACTGAAAGAATTTTACCGTTCCAAATCTTATCAGTATGCTTGGTTCGACAATAAAGGTTTAATAGAGGCAGCGCAACATTTAGTTGGCTATGTGAAAGCGCCCCAGCGCGATGGAGTGCTGAAAAAAGCGGTCTATAGCAAAGAACTATTTGCGTTGATGGAACAGCAGATTTCGAAAAAATCGCCTCTATTGGATTTGGAGTTGATGCTGACTGCACAGTACTTCGGTTACGCCAAAAGTAAATGGGCGGGTGCAGAATTAAGCAAGGCCAAAGATTTGGGTTGGTACCTGCCCGAAAAGAAACTTTCTTATGCCGAGTTGTTAAATAAGCAACTGTCATCTACTGCATCAAGTATTGAACAGGATGCTGTAATTCCTCAGTATATCGCGTTGCGTAAAATGCTTAATCACTATCAGAAACTGGATGAAACACAAGGGGATGTTCTGGTACCAGATGATACGTTATTTAAGAAAATTTCCATTGGAGACACCCTAGAAAGTACGAAGAAACTTAGCGAACGTTTATATCAACTGGGCGACTTGAAGAAAAAATCTTCTTCCGGTATTTACGATCAGGATTTGGCTGATGCCGTAAAAAACTTTAAGAAGCGTCATGCTTTACGAGCCGATTTTTCAATCAATGCACGTTTTTTAAAAGAACTTAATGTGCCCTTAAAAAATCGTATCCAAAAGATGATGATCAATTTAGAGCGTATGCGTTGGATACCCTTAGGCGATCATGGTAGCAAGTTTATCTTGGTAAATATTCCGGCTTTCCAGTTGTATTATTACGAAGAAAATAAATTAAGCTGGACGTGTAATGTGGTTGTGGGTAAGGAAATGAGTCAAACCGTCATATTTGGAGGTAATTTGCAATATGTTGTTTTTAGTCCTTATTGGTATGTGCCGCAAAGTATTATTAAAAAGGAAGTTTTGCCCGCAATGAGAAAAGATGCAGGGTATTTGGACAAGCATCGGATGGAGTGGAATGGAGGAAATGTGAGACAAAAACCAGGGAAGGATAATTCCTTGGGTTTGGTGAAGTTTATTTTTCCAAATGATAATGATATCTATTTACACGATACGCCATCAAAACCATTGTTTAAAGAAGAGGTAAGGGCTTTTAGCCACGGTTGCATTCGGGTAGAGCAGCCAAAAGAATTAGCAAAGATATTGTTGCCCAATTGGACTTCGGATAATATCAATAAAGCAATGAATAGAGGAAAGGAGCAATGGATTACACTAAAAACAAAGGTGCCTGTGTATATTGGCTATTTTACGGCCTATGTAGATTCTGCAGGCCAATTGAATTTTAGAGGAGATATTTATCAAAGGGATGAGCGTTTGTTGGATATGCTGATGAAATAGAAAAAAGTTAATGTTCAACGTATTTTTCTGAAGGGGCTAGGTTTATTAGGGAGAAATAATAGATTCGCTGCGCGTACTTTTTAAGAAGCAGTTGCGTTTTTGCTAAAAAGTATATTTCCGAATGAAAGATTTTGAAGTTGAGATACAATCGCGCATAAACCATCGCTACTATAAATGAATTTTGATTTTTTGGATAACAAGTATATTAGGGTAGTTAATAAATTTTCTGACCTGGTGCATACCGAATTTCAAGGTACTACCAATGCCTTGTGTTGGCAAAGACATTTGCATGGGAATTTTAAAGAGCTGGTATCTAAACTCCCATCGGTTGAAAATTTGATGGAAGTGCAGCTCGAAGACCTTTTAGCGTTGCAGCTTTCTCCTGCTGGAAACGCAGCGAGAGAAATTATTTTACATGATTTAAAATTGTTAACGGATTTCGGAGCATCGCCTTCCCTTAATCTGATAAAAAATTATCCGCGTGATGAGGAATTCGATTTTATTTCAACGGATGTATATTCGTATCATGTTGACCGATCGCCCGTAGCAACGGATACCTATCTATGTACATATTACGGTGCTGCAAGTGATATTTTGCCGAACAAGGATGCTGAACAAAAGATTTTGATTCCTGAAATTCGCGAAAAACTTAAAGCACTCCATCAAACAACCGACACAACATTTGAAACCTTTCTGGAAACGTATTTTTTCGATTTGCATTATCAGGCGAAAGTGGATGCCAACCCGATAAATTTGGGCTTAGGACATCTATGGCGATTGGCAGTAGATCATCCCGGACAGTGCGTTTTACCCTGTATCCACCGTGCACCTATCGAAAGAGATGGCGAATACCGCTTGTTGCTCATTTGCTGAGAGAAAGAAAAAATAGTTTTTTTAATTGACCCTACTTGATTTTTTCTGCACTTAAGCGAGGACTTTTGTAGTAACTAGCTTAAGATGAAAACAATCAGTCATAGAGATGCTTGTTCAATAGTCATTTATCCTGTTGTAATTGTCTTTTTCGTTCAAAATTTAACATTTTTTAACTAGAAGTTAAAGCTCTGTATTTGCGTTTTAATGTATTGTATATTAATTGATTATGTTTTTATTGTAGTCCTTTTTTATTGCTTTTACTAAATAAATCAAACGTTTGCGCTTAGTTTGTGTAAGCGATTGATACAATTAAGAGCGTCATGGTAGAATGCATCTCTGCAACATTACTAGCTAGCTTACTTTTCTTTTATGAATTTTAATTATATGCTGATTTAGAGGAGTTTATACGTTTTTATTATTTATAAAACGTTTTACTAATTTAAATCATTTTTTTGTGGAGCAAAGATGGGACGCAATATTTTAGAACCTCTAAGCTTATCCTCATTAATTTATCAAACGTTTGCGTTGAATAAGGGGCTGAAATGCAATTTCAATATCTATATCTTAGGCTATGCAAAGACAAAGAAACTAACTAACTTTTTGTATTTGTAAAGAAAACTGTTTTATATAAATGAGTAAAGCGGTTTTTAGAAGAACCAAACCTAAGTAACGCATCATAAACAACCTAAAAGAAACTAACTAACTAAAAACCTAAAAGAAATGCATTAAAGAAAACTGATTGGAGAAACTGTCAGAAAGTGATCCCTATCCTCACTAACTAACTAACTAACTAACTACTAAAATAGTTCTTAAGTCATTATAGACGAAAAGAAGATCAATCATCCTTATTAATCCCAAAAAAATGTTCATAAGAGCAAATTTATGGCTATGGCTAAATTATGCCAAAAAAATTAAACAGCATCGGTTTACTTCTGCCGATCTAATTCCTGTCTTTTTATTTTCTAAACAAAAATTAAACACGCGTAAAAATGGTTAAAATTTACACAAGCCTTTGTAGTGCCTTGTTTTTATCTGTTTTTGGATTTCAATCGTTGCATGCAAAAGATGCATTGATAAAGCGTGAGAATGAGAATTTTTTCATTTTTCAGCAAGATACATCCAAAGTAAAGAAAGCAGCAGCTGCCAATTCTATTAAGGTCGATACAATTGGACAAATGCTAAAGGCATTGCAGAAATTCAAATCTGTTCGAGATACCATTAATATCCGTCAGGCAGCGGTAGTTCCTAATTTGTCGCTACAGCAAATAGTGAAAGGCAATTTAGCAGGGGTTTATGTTCAAGAACCAAATGGAGAGCCTGGAACCGAACAAAGCATTATTATTCAAGGTACTTCGGGTCTATTATTTACGAAAAAGGATATTTACGGGTTGCAGGCTGCGGTTTATTTAAACGGTGTCCCTTTGGTTCAGGATAATCCCTTTGCTTTTGATGTTCAGAAATATGATTACAATCGTATTGGCCCAGCAACCAATTTATTAAGCCAAATAAATATAGATAATATCCAATCCATAACTGTAGTGAAGGATCCTTTGGAGTTAGCTAAATTAGGTCCAAATGCTGCGAATGGGGCTATTTATGTGACTACTAAAAATGCTAAAAGTGGGGTAAACGATATTAGTGTGAACTCGTATTTTGGATTTGTTACGCCACCAAGTGTAAATACAGTAAATGGGGTGTACGAAAATAATTTTAGAAAGCCTTTTTATGAAAAATATGCATCAGCTGAAAATTACGCCAGTTACGCATCTTATTTAAGAGATTCTACGAACACTGCTTATTATGGTCCCTCTAATTGGAACGATTTATATTATAAAAATACACCCACTTTTTCTGGCGATTTAGGAATCACTGGTGGTACAGAACGGGCAAATTTTAGATTTTATGGATCAGGTACCAAAAATGCAGGGAATGCAGACAATACCAGTCTTAACCGTTACAATGTGTTTTTTAGTATCAACATGGCTCCATTTAAATGGTTAACCGTTTCGAGTAGTGTAAATGCATCGCGCTTAGATCGCTATAGAAATAAAAGTTTAAGAGATCGTTTTGCTGAAACCCGCTACATCCCAGATTTAAGCAGCCCATTATCGCCTAATGCCGCGGTATATTCAAGCTATCTGCAAGAAAATGAAAAGAACGTAGATAATAATCGCAATTCTATTTTAAACGGAAACTTAATTTTAAGTGCAAAGCTGAACAAGTTTACGATTACCTCGAGCCTAATTTTTGATTATAATGAAGGTATTCGTGATTATTTTACACCATCAACGCTAATGGATGGTGTAAGTTACGTTTCAAATTATTTTGGATATAGTCAACGGATATTACAAACGAATGCTGCTTCTTATAAATATGAAATTAATAAGGACCATGTTTTCGATTTCGAACTGGGAGAAAGCTTTCAGGGCGACACGTATAAATATAATTATGCAAGAGCTTACAATGGTCCAAATGATTATGTGAAGTTGAACTTTGTTGATGGTCGTGAAAAGATTAACGGCGAAGAAAATCCGGACTATTTAAATACGCTTGCAAGTGGTGGATTTTATGTTTTCAGATATATTGATAAAGAGCGTAATAACCTGTTGTCATTTTATGGCTCAGCAAAGTATAAGTATAAAAATTTACTGACTTTTAGTGCCTTAGTTCGTAGAGATGGATCTTCGAACGGTCAGCCAGATAGCCGATGGGTAACTACTCCTGCCTTTAATGCTAATTACAATTTGAAGGAGCAATTTTTCAAACAAAGTACTTTCTTAAGTGGCTTAAATCTGAGTGGTGGATGGGGTAGAAATGTTCAAATTTTCTTAGATGACAGATATGCCGCTGGTCCTCAATACCGCTCTGAAAATGGCTGGTACGAAGAACCAACTATTCCAGGCTATGCTGGTAGATTAGGTATTAACAGACCCTATAACAGTGGCTTTATTGGATATGGAATTACCTTACCTTATGTAGATAGAACCAATGTTACATTAGATGGTTCTTTCTTTAATGACCGTTTAAATGCAGCAGTTACCGTTTATAATCGCAATAATAAAGGTCAGGTAATAGCTGTACCTGTACCATTTGAAACTGGATATACCTCAAATTACCAGTCAGGAATGGATATTAACAACAAAGGGATAGAAGTATTATTAAATAGCTTAGTTATTCGTAGCCCAAAAGGTTTTAACTGGAATACCACATTCAATTTTGGCTATAATAAAAACAAGTTAACAGCCTTGCCAAACGGTTTAAACGAAGTAATCATTGGTGATAATAAGTTAGTTGTAGGCAAGCCGGTTGGTAGCTTTTGGTTATATAGCAACGAAGGAATTTATAATACCAGTGCAGAAATTCCAGTAGGAAGAACATTTAATGGTATCCCGATGAAAGCCTATCGTGTGGACAGATCTCTATGTGTGTCCCATCCTTCTTTTGCAGCCCTAAAGTATTTTAATCCAATCCAGATCGTAGTTATCCCTGGCGTTCTTTTGCTTTCATATCCTTTCCAACCTCCCATTCTAGCCAATCCCCATACATATCTTTTCAGATCTTTATCCTTATAAGGATTCTTCTGCTTCTGGGTTTTTCCTTCAAGTCTGATTATTTGTTCTTCCATAAATAGCTGTTCCTCATCATTGAAACATGTGTGTGCATCAATCGAGAGTTCTGGTTCAGCGTATGCTAGGCGCATTAGGAATAACTTTATCACCACTTCCATGATCATAAGGGTTTGTTTTCTGATAGATGAGGCATATTCTAATTCACTGGCTTCAATATTGTATCCTTCCTTTTTAAGTATCCGAAACACTTCTTCTATTGTCCAGCGCCAGCTATACCATTCTATGCATAACTTAGCCATAGAAGGCGTGGTTACTGCTATGGTGGTTAATAGCCTCCAACATATTTTATCTGCCCCACTATAGCCAACTTCTTTTGCTTCTATGAGATAAAGCTTAGTACTCGCTGGAAGCTCTTTACTTGTAGTGCCTGTTTTGCATACTTCTATTTCTTTATATCTGATTTCTATTTTAGCCTTTCTCTTTGGCCTTTTCTCTTTCGCTTCTACTACTATTTCATAAATATCCTGCACTTCTTGATTGGAAAGGCAGTCAAATAGTTTGCTTTTGTCTTTTAGTCTTCTGTTGCTTTTTGCACGTATTAAAAGGTCTGTTTTCTCATCGGGTATAACGGCAAATTGCTCGTATATATCTCCTTCTCGATCTTGTATAATCACCATTCCTTCAACACAAGAGGATAATGCTGTTTTTGTATTATTCGATGATTCTATCCATTTGTAAGATTCTTTTTCTGTAATGGGTAATTTACTGTATTCTCGCTCAAACTTTGAACGAAATTCCAGCGGTCTATTCCATAGTTTGATATCTGCATAACCATAAGGAGTTCCATTAACTGCATCCAGGACAAGACTCGGATGAAGCATAAAACCCAATCCGAAATCGCCCTTGGCATTGGTAGTGCCGATAAACGAATCTTTCTTTATTCTATTTTTATGGCTACTTAGGTTTATTTCTGTGGTATCTTGAATACAAACAACATATTTCCCGTGGCAAGCGGATTGGCAGTTAGAGGTTAAATTTGAAATGATGCTTTCTTCAGTTACACGATTATTCGATAAGAATCGATAAAAACCCTTTGCTTCTGCCTCGTCCTTGCTAAGCTGACGAATAGAGTGAACGCAATTTCTAAATAGGATATCTAAGTTCTTATTCCCTCGACGTATTAAACGTGAATCGGGCAAATTTGTAAAACCTCTTTTTTGCATATACAAAGAAACTAATTATATAGAAGATCTGTCCACACGATAGGATGAAAGCGGGGGATCCAAAATGGGTTGATTACAATGGCGACAATCGCATCGATACCAAAGATAAAATTATGACTGGTGATCGATTACCAAAAATTACGGGTGGTTGGAACAACACATTGGCTTATAAAAACTTCGATTTAAATTTCAACTTCATATTTGCATTGGGTCAGAAAGCGCTAAATCAATATGAGGCAACGCGCTATGGTTTTATTAATCGCGAAGCTGGAAATGATATTAACTCAGTTAAAGAAGTTTCTTCTTGGCAGATATTCGATAACGAAAAAACGTATCCTATATATAACCCATGGAGCGAAGTAGATGCGTATCGTGTGGATCAAGATCTGTTCTTGGAAAATGCATCATACGTAAAATTAAGGTCGGTAACCTTGGGTTACGACTTTGGTAAAAAGGTTCTTTTTCAAAAACAAGGTTCGCGCGTAAGACGAGCATATTTATACGCTACTGCGATGAACTTGTTAACCATTACTAATTTTTCAGGGGTAGATCCTGAACTGGTAAACTACAACGGATATTACGATGGGGCGAATTTAACAATCCCAAGAACATTTGTAATGGGCTTTAAACTGGATTTATAATATAAGTATAGAATTGATATGAACTATATAATCAATAAAAGGAATAGCATACATAAAATATCCATCGGGGCTTTTGTATTGCTAATGGTTTTAGGGAGCTTTTCTTGTAATAAAATCGATGATATACAATCAACAAGATTAGCAACAGAAGAAACGAATTGGAAGACGCTCGAAGATGCTAAAGCAAATTTACTATCGGTATACGGTTTAATGCGCTCAGCAACAGTGGCAGACAACGGGCACTGGTTAATGGGTGATTTAAGACAAGGTGATTTTAGTATTACCAATCGTGCAGATTTAAAAGCTATTGTAAATGGCCAATTAAATGCATCGTATCCAGTAATTAACAGAATTACAAATTGGCGTGCTTTTTATGCCGTGATTAATGCGGCTAGTCTTTTTATCGAAAGATCGAAAGAAATACAAGCAATTGATCCGAGATATTCAAAATTAAACAATGATGTAGACGTGGCACAAGCTAGAATCCTTAGAGCTTTTGCTTATTTCTACATGACCAGAATATGGGGCGATGTACCTTTGCTTACTTCATCGCACGATGGTGAGTTTATAAAACTACCTAGAACTTCGCAACAAAAGGTCTTGACTTTTGCAACGAACGAATTGTTGGCAGCAGCAAAAATAGTTCCTTTCAGATATGGCGGTACAGATCCCATTTATCCAGGTCTGTATTACGGTGCTAGCTGGGCTTCGTGGAATGGAAATATTTTTACCCGTATTTCTGCTTATACAATTTTGGCACATATAGCTGCTTGGCAAGGTAATTACATCGATTGTGCGGTGTATACAAAGTTTTGTATGGATAACTACACGCAATCTAATGGCGATGGTAGTTTTGGATTAAATTACCTCGATATAGATGATTTAACCGAAAATGGTCCTGATAGCCCATTTGCATTTAAAAGAGCAACGGTTGTTGTAGGTTTCCCTTTCGAATCGGGTACTGGTTTATCAACAGCAAACGGTCATATTGAGCAACTCACTTTGGCGACTCCGTTTATTCCAAAATCGCAGCCTGAAATGTTTGTTCCAAGAGATACCATTAGCAAAGCATTTTACGCAGCATCCGATTTACGTTTTAGTTTAGACCCGATTACAGGTTTGTATCGCACCAACTATTTTTATGGGATAGAATCGCAAAGACCAATTTTCAATAAGATTAAAGTTATTTATACCGCAAATACCTCAGGGAATTTAACCTTATTCAGCTCAACAATGGTGTTTAGCCGTTTAGAAGAAATAACCTTATTGAGAGCAGAAGCATTAGCCGTTTTAGGTCAAAAAGATGAAGCTTTGACCGCATTAAACAAGGTATGTTCTTCAAGAGGCTTTTCATTTACAATTACTTCGAATGCAGATTTATTGAAATTGATTTTTGACGAAAGAAGAAGAGAGCTCATGGGCGAGGGTTGGAGATGGTACGACATTGTTCGATACAATAGAATTAAAAATGCACCAGGTGTTTTCATCACGAAGAATGGAGTTCCAATGAGCTTTAAGCAATTCGAAACAGCCGGAGGTATTTACTGGCCTGTTTCTCAAGATGTAATTAATGCAAACGCGCTAATTACTCAAAATCCGTATTGGCAATAAACAACCTAATCTGATTTAAAATGAAAAATTTAGTATATAAAAACAACATATTTTTTCTGTTAGGACTTATTTGTTTGTGCTTTACTGCATGTAAGAAAGAAAATTCGGCCTACTATGATTATGTGAATACACAGCAAACTTTTAATGGTTCGGCTATGGACTATTTAAAAGCACAACCGAAGGGAACATTTGATTCTTTACTGGTGATTTTAAACCGTTATCCTTTTTTAATGGATTCATTAACCAACCAGAAAGTAACACTATTTGCACCTGTAAACAAAAATTTTGAGGAACCTATCAAGGTTTTAAACAGGGTACGCAAAGCGGAAGGTAAGACACCCGTTTATCTAGCCAATGCTGATATTAATGAATTGGGCTATATGCTTTTTAAATATATTATTAGAGGAAATAGAACGACCGATGCTTACATCAATAATGTAGATGGGATGGCTTTAACTTCGATAATTACCGAATACCCTATGCATGCAAAATATGTCAAGTTAAGTTCTTCTGGCTATGAAGCAGGTGGACCTGCTGTGTTGAATTTTAGTGACACTTTCGGTTCTATTTTTATCACAACTTGGATTACAACTACTACCAATGCGGTAAACATTAAAACAAATAACGCCACAATTAACATCATAACCCCGATACATATTTTTGGTTTTGATGAGTTTGTAGGTCGATTGAATAAATAAGATAGAAATGATGGAAAATATTCAATATAGATTAAATATATGTCTCACATTATTAATTGGGGGCATAGTGCTATCTGCTTGTAGAAAAAATTTGCCTGATGAAAGGTTATCAATAGCTAGCGATACACAGTATACACAATACTTATATCAACCTATTTTAGGTAGAAATACGCTATTTACCAATAATTTTCAGTACGGAAACTCGAGTAGACCTTTAGATTTTAAAATTGTAAACATGCGCAGTTTTACTGGAGAACCTGCTCCAGAAATGACGACGAATTACCCGGTAAGTGTTTGGAAAACCGCTTACGATGGTACTGAGAAATCATTAGCTGAAATTGAAGCGAAACGTACAATTGAAAATCATCCATTATTTGAAGTAAGGCCACATTCTGGTGAGTTTATTATGTGGGCAGCAGCAAATTCAAATATGATTAAGGCACAACCCGATTCGGGTTATGTTTTCGATGTAGAAATGTCGAATTCGGGTGGAAGAAAATACTTTCAAAATTTCCGTATTCGCCCATTACGTGAACGTCCTTACGAGCCATCTAATTTAGATCCTATAACCGGACAAGGTACAAGTGTATCCGTTAATCCAACGTCTATTAATATAACAGGTTCTCGTGGACAGCCTCTTAATACTATTAATGATGTAGATGTGCTGTTTAAGAAAGCAGGTAATGGAAACAGCCTTACCTTCAAATTTGTAGATAGTTTATCAAATCCTATCGACCCGAATAAGTTTGCAACTACCGATTGGGCCAATTTAGTACACGGCTTTAACATGGTTAAAGATGCCACGAAAGTTAAATACGATGTAGCTTACCCGATTCCATGTAGTAGTTACCCAACCAAGTATACTACGCTTTCGGGCAGTCAGGCAAAGGTTATGTTCAGATTTGAGAGGCTAGCCTATGGTAACATATTACAGCAATGCTATTTGGGCTTTAACTTTAATATTTATGAAAAAGGCGACTGGGAGATAACCTTCTGGTTTAAGAGAGATAAACCAAAATTTGAGAATGATTAATGGAACAGTATAAACTAAAACAAAACATATTTCCGATGAAGTATTTTTACATCCTAGTTATTTTATCGATTTTGGGTTTTCAAAATATAACAATGGCTCAGCAACGGATTGTTGTAACGGGCGTTGTATTAGATGGTACTTCAAAATCAAAAGAAACCATACCTGGAGTTACTGTTTCGAGTGGAGGCAGTCATGTAGGCATGACTGATAACAACGGTAAATTTAAGGTAACGGTAGCGAATAATGCCTCTTTAACATTTACGTATGTAGGATTTCAGTCAACAACAGTTAAAGTAAATAACAAAACGAATATTTCGGTTACATTAAATTCAGATGATAAAACCTTAAGAGAAGTAACTGTTACCGCAGGTTATCAAACTAAAACTAAAACCTTAATGACAGGTTCGGCGGTTACCATTTCAGGTAAGGAGATCCAAGGCCAACCTGCTGGTGATGTGGTATCGTTACTACAAGGTAGGGTTGCGGGTTTGAACATTCAAAACAATACTGGTGCGCCAGGTTTTAGAGGAAATGTAACCATTCGTGGTATTTCTAATATAGACGTTTCTGGTTCAGGTAGTTCTACTTTCTTAACGCCTACTTCTCCTTTGTATGTGATTGATGGTGTACCTGTTGATGATAATACAAACTATTCGTATGGTTTCCAACAAGCAGGACCTGGCGTATCACCAGCGTCTCAAATCCCACCAGAAGATATTGAAGACATTACGGTTTTAAAGGATGCCTCGGCAACATCGTTATACGGTTCTAGGGGTGCTTATGGTGTAATTTTAATTACAACTAAACGCGGTAGTTCGAAAATTCCTATCATTCGTTACAACGGTAGTGCATTCTTATCTACGGTACCACAATTACGTTCGGTAATTGGTGGTAAAGGAGAACGTTTGTTACGTGTTGATCAAATTTTAAGATACGATACCAGTTATAACCACGCAGTAGATTTAATTAATTCTACGCCCTTTTTGTCGGATAGTTTAAATGCCTATTTCAATAATTCGACTGATTGGCAATCTTATTTTTATCGCCCAACCTTAAATCAAACCCACAATTTGAATATTTCGGGTGGAGATACTCAGTTCAATTATAAAGTAGCATTAGGGATTTTTGACCAATCAGGTATTCAAGAAAACACGGGTTATTCGCGTTATAATTTAAATATGAATATGACCTATGCACCTAGTAGAAAGTTTAGATTAGAAGGTCAATTGAATAACTCGATTCAGAAGCAGCGAATGGGAAGCGGAAATGGGCTCGAAAATACGGGCATTGCAGAGGGTAGTGGAGCATCGTCGTTGCTACCTGCACCATCACTCTATTCGTCTGTAAACTCGGTATTGGGTGCGCTAACGACCGATAATGATAATAAAGTTTTAATTACCACGGCAAATTTAAATGCACAATATGAAATTTTGCCAAACTTTAAGTTAGCCTCCTTTTTAAATTATAATGGCAAATCGAGTACACAGGATAATTTTTCTCCGGCAGCTTTAAATTCAAATCAATCAGAATATTATACCTATAACAGTTTAGAGACTACCTTATACAATCGGAATCAATTATCCTACTATTACACACTTAACGAAGCACATAATTTTTCGGTGTTTGCGTTTTCCGAGCTAAGAGCATCTTTTTTTAAAGCAGATGCAATCTTAAATGATAAAGGTGTAAACGACCAATTAAGAGGGCCGTTGACCAATATGACGGACTATTTAACCTCAAAAGGTGGTACAATAGACTATACCGATTTAAGAACGGTTGGATTTGCAGGTGCCTTTTCATACAACTACAAAGAGAAATATGTATTGGATGTCAATTACCGTATTGATGGGCTTTCAACCAATGGTCCCAATGCTGGATATAAGAAGAATCCTGCAGTAGCTTTTAAATGGAATTTTGATAAAGAATCGTTCTTAAGTGGTTTAAAATGGTTAAGCTTTGGCGACATCCGTTTAAGTTATGGATCGAATATTGTACCGAATGGAAACATTTATCAAGCATACGGTAAATATACAGGAGGTTCTCGCTATAATAACAGTTCGACTGTTGTTTCAGATTTAGAATATTTGCCAAATTTAAGTTTAGAGCCAACAAAAGCTACTACGTATAATGCAGGTTTTGATTTGGGACTATTCCATAACAAGATTAGTCTATCGATGGATACCTACTACAAACAGACAGATAATATTTTTCAAAAGAAAAATTTATCTACGTCAACCTCTTACGAGAAAATTGGTGGTACAGAAATTAGCAATGTTAACTATGGATGGGAGTTTCAAGCTACCGCGAGACCATTAAGCAACAGAAGTCCATTTAAATTAACTTTGACGGGTACATTAGCCATTAACCGCGAGGTTTTAGCCAAGTTACCTGATGCTTTAAGAGAAATGATATACTTTGATCAAGGATTAGGCCAGGATATTTATTACCGTTTAGGTATTAACTCATTATCAAATTATCTTTTTAATACAAAAGGTGTTTATTCTACCAATGCTCAAGTTCCTGTAGATCCTGTAACAGGTTTGCCTTATCGCGTAGGTACCAATGGAATTTTGAACTATTTCAAAGCAGGAGATCCAATATTCACCGATTTAGATGGTAACTATATTTTGGATGGAAATGATAGAGTAATTGCGGGTAACTCGCAACCACAAATTACGGGTGGTTTTACAAGCTTGCTCCAATATAAAAACTGGAGTTTAGAGATAAACACTTCGTTTACATTTCAACGCGATATATTGAACAATAGTTTAGCCGCTCAATTCGCACGTTTTAAAGATCCTACCATTTTAGGGAACTTAGTACCGCTATCAGAATACAGTTATTGGGCTGCTCCTGGAGATGTGGCAACCTATGGAAATCCATTGGATTTTGTTCGTGCCCAGCTTCTTGCTCCGTTTAGAACGAATCAGACATTGTTTCAAGAAGACGGCTCGTATTTTAAAATTAACGCTGTAAAAGTTTACTATATGTTTAATCAAAATTTTACCAAACGCTTAGGGATGAACAGAGT
The DNA here is from genome assembly GCF_052344095.1 of Pedobacter paludisoli. Lineage (GTDB taxonomy): Bacteria > Bacteroidota > Bacteroidia > Sphingobacteriales > Sphingobacteriaceae > Pedobacter. Next base: position 595,414 of record NZ_CP179926.1, read on the forward strand.
GAGCGTTAACGCAACTGCTTCCAATTTAGGTTTTATAACCCGTTATTCGGGGCCTAACCCAGAAAATGTGACAGCTTTAGGTAGAGATGATTCTGGTGGTTACCCGTTGGCTAAACAATTTGCTTTGGGCTTAAATATTGAATTTTAAATAGGAAATTATGAAACTGAATAATAAAAAATATTTATTGCTGGCTTTGTTAGTATTATTTATAACGCCAGGATGTAAGAAATTTCTGAATGTAGAACCTATTGATGCCTTATCTGGAAATAATTTTTGGCAAACAAAAGCAGATGTGGAGGGCTTTACCAATGGAATTTATTCTAGATTAAGAAATAAGATAGGAAGTCAAGTGATGATGCCTGCCCTTGATATAAGAGCTAACTTTGTAAAAGTTGTTGCTACCATCGATAATAACGGTAATAATACATTTAATAATTTAATTTCCAACAACTTAAAGTCGGTCTCTACCGGTACAACTACATACGATGTAAGGTTACAGGCTATTATGAATTGGAAAGCTTGGTACGATATAATTGCTGCTTGTAATATCTTATACTACGAAGTGGATAACGTTCCGGCCGGAAATTTATCTACTGCTGAGAAAAATAAATATAAAGCAGAAGCTGTTTTTATGCGTAACCTAAGCTATATGTTTCTGTGTAAATTATTTGGCGATGCTGTTTATTATACAGAGGCTTATAATGGTAAAGCATTGCCTCGTACTCCGCAATTAGAAGTAATGAAGAAATGCATTGCTGATATGAGTGCTGCAAAGGATGATTTACCTATTGCGTATAGTGACCAATCTTTAATTGGCTTTAGACCAACTAGAGGAAGTGCAGTTGCATTATTAATGCATTTGAATATGTGGGCAGCAGCTTGGGATAATGGTGATAAATCTGTGTATTATACTGCTGTCCTAGCACTTGCAAAAGAAATGGCTACGTATACCAATTATACATTATTGCCAATTAACGATGAAAATACAAGGAAAATCTTTAAAGGTCGTTCAAGTGAAAATCTGTTCGGTGTTTTGCAAGAATATAATTATGGTGAAATTTTTAACACCTATGCAAATTATACGCACTTCTTTTCACATTACCCTTATCGTGGAACGGCAACTAAAACAACGAGTTTTATGACCTATGAAAAAGATTATATAACAAAGCTTTTTCCAGCAGGTACAACGGATGCTCGTTTAACTTCTTGGTTTGAAAATTACAGTGCAGATAATAACACTTTTCAATTTAAGAAATACAGCAACATTTACGGCCTAGGAACAGGAGCAAGTTTAACAGCATATAGCGATGATAGTGCCATTATTTTTAGGTTGCCGGATGTATTATTATTGGCTGCTGAAGCTGCTGCTGAGTTGAGTGATGATGCGACCGCGCAAGGGTATCTCAATCAAGTTAGAGCTGCTGCGAATGCGCCCACTATTAATACAAGTGGTGATGCATTAAAGGATGATATTTATAAAGAGAGATGTAGAGAGCTAATTGGAGAAGGACAGTTTTTCTTCGATTTAGTTAGAACAAAAAGAATCATCAGTACTGAGTATTCTAAAGCGGTTGTAAGCGTAAGTAATTTTAATGCTGGAGCCTGGACTTGGCCATTGATTATTAGTGCTACCGAACGTACAGCAAACCCTAATCTCGTTGGTAATAATTTTTGGAATTAATAATATGAAACTACAAAACAAAAATAAATCGCTTTTATTAATGCTAGGCATAGCTTTAATGCTGTTTGCAAGTTGTAAAAAGTATTATTATGATACAGGTGTGCACGAAGCAAAATATAATGGTACTACCATGCAGTACATGAAAGAAAAGGCACCTTTTTTCGATAGTACCCTTACCGTAATAAATTTAGCAGGTATGAATGATGTATTGGATAAAGAAAATGTAACTTTTTTTGCTCCGCCGAGTGGCTCTGTTTACAAAAGCATCAAAAGATTAAATAATTATCTAAAATTTAATGGAAAGGATACCGTTTCTCAACTCAAACAGATAAAGCCTGAAGTATGGAAAAGCGTACTTTCTCAATATATTTTTAAGGGTGTAAACTTATTAAAGGATTACCCACAAAAAGATACCCTTTCTTATTTAACCTATCCAGGACAAAATTACACTTCATACGGAGGACGCATTATGAATGTTGGCGCTATTTTTAACGATGCAGCAGGAGTAAAGTATGCAGGTTATCGCCAGTTGTTTTTATCGTACATTCCTGATTTGTCAAATCCACAGGTAGCTTTGCAGAATAATCCAGTGGCAACATCTGATATACAAACGACCAATGGTGTAATACATGTATTAACGAAAGTTAAACACAATTTTGGTTTTAATACGGATACGTTTATAGATCAGGTAGTTGCTTCGGGTATTTTACCTCCAACACTCTAATTTATTTATTATTATTTTTAATCAACGGATATATGTTAACTAACATAAAATATAAAATAAGCTTATTAGTTGTAACGGCAGTTTGCTTGATAGGCTTACTAGCTTCTTGTGAAAAAAGCAAGGGACTAGCCGATGATCCATATGCAGGTGGTAAACAGGTTTTGGGTATTACATTTATTTCTAAAACCACTGATCCCGATATTGTGAATGTAGGTTCAACCTTAAATCTGCAGGTAAATGGTTTACTTAAATATAAGGACGATTTTAAGGTTTATGTAAATGAGATAGAAGCGGAAGTGGTGAATTATACGGATAGTACTGTACAATTTAAGGTTCCTATAAACGCAAGTACAGGAAGTGTTTGGATTACCGCTCAAGGGCAATCTTTTTTCGGACCTGTAGTAAAAATTGGTGGTAAAGTATCAGTAGACGGAAGTTTTAAAGTTATAAATGGAGCGGGAACTATCAATAATGGATTTGGATCTTCCACTGTTTTTGATGCTGAAAAATTGCCCTCAGGTCTTTTTTGGCTAACGGGTTCTTTTACGAGTTTCGAAAATAAAGGTACCGATGTACTTCCAAACGGGGGTATTGCTCAAATAGATGCCGATGGTGCTTATACAACCTCAGGTGTCGCATTTGGAAAAGGTGTAGTTGGAGGTCTTCAAACCATTTTTTCTATTAACCGTATTGCAACAGGAGATCAAGCTGGAAAGTTTATTGTGGCAGGCCATTTCACCAGCTATAACTCAACACGAAAAAATCGTCAAGTAATGAATAACATTACACGATTAAATGCCAATGGAAGTTTAGATACCATTAAAACCAGCGATAGAGATGCTTTGGGGAATTCTTTAGTCCCAATTGTAAATCCTAAGCCCGCTGAAACATGGAAAAATGCCGATACTGTACCTGCATTTAATGCTGGGGTAGATGGATTTGTAAGAAAAACATTTGTTTTTGGTGAACAGATTTATATTGTTGGAAGTTTCCAAAATTTCAAAAGAATCTATTATCCAAATTCTACGTATGATGAGAAGGTTTACGATGTAACCAGAATGAAGCAAATTGTACGCGTAAATGCAGATGGGTCAATGGATTCTACTTTCCACTACAACAAAAACACCCGTCAAAGTGCCGAAGCGGGTAATGGAACAGTAATAGATGCCACCATGCAAGCAGATGGTAAACTTATATTAGTTGGAAGCTTTACAACCTTTAATGGTGTTATGGCCAAGGGGATTGTTCGTTTAAATTTAGATGGTTCAGTTGATCCATCTTTTAATGCAGGAAGTGGAGCCAATGGCGATGTTTATTCGATCAGATACAATGCTACTACGAATAAGATCGTTATTTGTGGTAATTTTACTTCTTTTAACGGAAAGCCTTCATCTGGTTTAGCCTTGTTAAATGCCGACGGATCAACAGTTTCTACTTTTGCTGGAGCGACCATAACGGGGGGGATTGCAACTTTTGCAGCGCAACTTAATAATGGTAAAATTTTAGTAACCGGTTCTTTTAATCGTTACGGAGATTACCTACGCCAAGGTTTTATGATATTAGAGTCGAACGGTCAGTTGGCTGTGGGTTATAACAATACTGGAGGTTTTCAAGGAAGAGTGTATGATATGATTGAAACACCTATCTCAACAGGTTCTCAAGTTATTCTGGTAGGAGATATCTATAGGTTTAATACCATGCTACCACATAATGTATTACGAATAATCATTTCTAATTAACTGAACAACTAATTATACGAACATGAAGAAAAATATTAGATCAGTTTTTAATATAAAAACAATGGGTATTGCAGTTGTGTTAGGCTTTACATTGCTTAATTCGGCCTGTAATAAAAATTTTGATAATACCTTACCTCAAACGTTTAAGAACGATACACTTGGCATAGGTGAAGGAACAAAAAAGGTACTTTATATTATTTTAGATGGTGTTAAAGGTTCGGTGGTAAGAGATTTAGCTCCTACTAACCTTACGCAGATAACTTCGAAAGCAATATATACCTACGATGGACTAACCGATTACAGAACGAATGCGATAACCAACGCTGCGGCCTGGGCAAACATGATTACCGGTGTAGATGCAACGAAGCATAACGTAGAAACAGAAAATTTTACAGGTTTTGATAAGACTGTAACTCCAACTATTTTTACTAGAATTAAATCGGTGCAAAATACAGCACGTACTGTTTCATTTGCATCAACAGCTGCGTTTAACGATAATTTAGCAAGCGATGCTACTGTTAAGCAAACGCTTAGCGACGATGCTGCTGTAAAAACAGCAACTATTAACGAATTAAATACAAATAATCCATCTGTAGTTGTAGCGCAGTTTCATAGTGCAGATGTAGCCGGAGGAACCAACTACTCATCTAGCAACACCAGCTATACTTCAGCAATTACAACATTAGATGGATATGTAGGTGAAATTTTAACGGCTTTAAAAGCGAGAAAAACGTTTAGTGGAGAAAATTGGTTAGTGATCGTTTCTTCAAACAAAGCAGGTGGCCCTTCCGGCTCAGCAAATACAGCAAATCCATTTGTAGATGGTTCTAGAAATATTTTTGTAGCACTTTATAATCCAAAATTTAGTGCTTCTCAAGTTGCTTTAGATCCAAATAATTTACCGTATAGCGGAATTGCACCGAACCTGGTATCAACCAATACAAGCAGAAATGGTTTAGTAGCAAGCAATACAACTATCGGAAGCTTTGGAACGAGTGGCGATTTTACCCTGTTCTTAAAAGTACGGGCAGATCATTCATCGGTAAGTGGCTATCCACCATTTATCGGGAAAACAGCAAATTTCGCAAACGGTAATGCAGGATGGGTAATATTTACGAATGGAGATAACTGGAATTTTAAAGCAAACGGTTCGCAACAATTGGCAAGTGGATCAAGGGCTTTTAGAGATGGTTTATGGCACACCATTGCCATTCGTATTTATACAGAAGGAGGTAAAAGATGGGTGACTGGTTATCAAGATGGTAGGGTAGCAAGTGCTCCATTAAATGTTACAACAAACATGACTTCTACTACACCATTAACAATCGGTAACATTCCGACATCAGAATCAACCGTTTCAGCTTTAAGCGTATTAATTCAGGATGTTTTAATCTATAATGTGGCTTTACCAGAAGCGGATGTTATTGCGTATATGCGTAAAACAAATTTCTTGCCAAGCGATCCCTATTTTGCAAATTTAATTGGATATTGGCCTCTTAATGAAGGTCAAGGAGCTACAGCAGCAGAAAAAACGGGTAGAGGACCAAGCTTAAATTACACAGGTACAAATAACTGGAAATCGTATGGTGATTTGGCGCCAAATATTTCAGCTTCGGTATTTACAACTTCAGCCTACACAGCCATTCCCAATGGAGTAGATATTCCTGTAATGATTTACAACTGGTTAAACATTGCAGTTCCAGATCAATGGGGCTTAATGGGTAAATTTTATACACCAAACATCAATTTACCTAAAAACTAATTAAATAGTAGAAATATGAAACTTAATCATTTTACATTATTATGTGCCGTTACACTACTATTAGGCGTAACAGCTTGTAAAAAGTACGGGTACGATATACCGGATGGCTATCCAGACGATTCGCAGAATGTTGCGGAAGGTACTATTGATACCAACTTAAAAACGATAGATAAATCGATGTACGCGAAGGCAAGGGTTTTCCCGGGCTTAGTAGATCAATCGGAACAACGGGTTCAGAATGCTAAGTTTACGTTAGATTTAAATTATACGAATCAAACGAAAGAAAATTTACGCATTTCTACGGCGCCAGAACCACAATTTAGTACTGGTTATTATGCTGCTCCAGGCGAATTGGTCAAAATAGAAGTCCCAGCAGGGATAGAAGGTTTAATCGTTCAAATAGGTGGACATACGGATAATTTAGCAGGAAAATCGCCCTTGTTACGCGATCCAGTTATTTACATGCGTCAACAGTTATATGCAGGAGTAAATTATGTTCGTAATTTATACGGTGGTACTATTTATATTCTTGCAGGTAGAGCGTATCCCACTCCAATCGAATTTACCATTTCGAATGCATGTGTTTCTCCAGACTTTATTTTAGGTCAATCAAATGATGCAGATTGGGTATCAAAAGTAAAAGCTTCGAAGGTGCCATGGTTAGAATTAAGAGCAAAAAGAGTAATTTTTCTAATTCCAAGAGATAAAGTAATTGCTACGTTTACTTCTTCAGAACCATTGACCAATCCAACAGCGGTAATGACTAAATGGAATGATGTTTTTGATTTAGATTATAACTCTTGGATGGGTTTATCAGACAATACCACTGATCCACTTGATAAAAGTCCGCAAGGTGCTTGGAGAGGTGTTTTAGATATTCAGTTATCAGTAGGGTATGGACATAGTGGATTTCCTTTTGTGGGATATAATGATTCGTATTGGTTTGCCAGTTTTACTAGTTTAAATTCGATAAATAGTAGTGCAAATCAATGGGGTACCTATCACGAGTTTGGTCATAACTGTCAACAAGGTAAAATATGGAGTTGGAGTACTTTGGGCGAAACAACGAATAATTTATTCAGTTTTAAAGTTGCGAATAGAATTGGGGCCAATTACAACAACTTGCATCCTGCAGTTTCAAGTGGTTTTCCGCAAGCGATTACCTATGCAACCGGAACGGGAACTAAAAACTTCGATACGGATGCTGCTATGAACGATCCGTTCAAACGCATGACTCCATTTGTGCAGCTATTCGAGAAATTTGGTTATGATGCCATGACCTATTTGTACTCAGAAGCACGTCATGCACCTCGCCTAAATAACAGCGATATTACCATGCATAACTTTGTGTATGAGAAATTATCCGATTATACACGTACTGATTTGTCTCCATTCTTTAACGCGTGGGGGATTTTAATCAGCGATGAGGTAGTTTCAAAGGTAAATGCTAAATATCCGTTATTAAATAGAAATGTTTGGGCTTACAATCCGTTAAGCAAAACAGGAGGTACAAACGCGTTTGCTTATACAACTACCTTAGTTTCGGTAAGTTCAACACAGTCTGGTGATGGAACAAATGCTGCATTAGTAGATGGTATAGTTTCATCGGCATCCTACTGGCATTCAAAATATTCGTCCCCTACGGCAGCAGAAACATTTCCAATCAGCATTGTTTTAGGTACAGGATCCGTTTCTCCAGTTCGCATTAAAGGCGTAACAATTGCGCAAAGACAAAATAATACTGCCGGTTATGTGAAAGATATCGAAATATTTGCAAGTACTGATAATGTAACGTATACCAGCGTAGGTACGACTACTGTGCCACAAAGCACAGCAGTTTATAACTTTAATTTTCCGGGAGGTACTGTAAGTGCTAAGTACATTAAAGTGGTATTGAAAAACGGTGCAAATGCTGTTTATGCCAACCTATCAGAATGTAACCTTATTAGACAATAACGCTGCTTTAATTATGAAAACGAACACTAAAATATATAAAATACTACTTGGTTTTTGTGCAGTTACCCTGTTGGGGTATACAGGTTGCAAAAAATATGATAATCCACCACCCGTTTATGAAGACTTGGTACGACCATTAGTTAAGCAACGAAAAGTGTTGATTATTGGAATTGATGGATTAGGCGGTGCTGAGTTAAAAGCAATTGCCCCCACAAATTTTACGGCCATGCAAAAGACTGGAAAATATTCTTTCACCACTAATAGTGGTATATCAGATGCTGGAGGATGGGTAAGTTTGGTAACAGGAACAGGCTATGTAAAGCATCGTGTTAAAGACGATAACTTTGAGCGTTATCAAGATCCAAATGCTGATGATCATGCTCCAATAACTTCTTACCGGAATGTATTGGATTATATCACGCAATTTAAGGCTGTAAAAACAGGTTTAGTCACTCCTTGGGCCAATTTACGTTCATATTTAAGAAATTCTGATTTTTCACCTGTAGTAACTACGGATGTGGCAGTTAAAGATAGCACTATTGCTCTATTGAATGCACAAACTAGCTTAGGAGCACTTATTGTTAATTTTAGAGGGGTTGAAGCTGCAGGAGGCACTGGTGGATTTACAGTGAATAATGCAACTTACAAAGCTGCAATAAACACAACGGATGGATATGTTGGCGAAATTTTAACTGCTTTAAAAGCAAGAAAGAATTATGCAAACGAAGATTGGCTTGTTATTTTAACCACGAATCACGGTGGAAGTAGTGTCGCACCAACCAATGGTTTTATGTTAACCTATAATCCTTCTTTCAAACAATTGGAATTAAAGAAGCAAGGTTTTAATACAATTCTTTTTAATTCAACCGGCGTATACGCACAAGTTCCAAATGATAATGGATTATATGATGGAGGAGGATTAACAAACGATTTTACTGTGCAAATGCAAGTAAAGTTTTTAAGCCAATCATCTTATCCCGCGGTTTTATCAAAAGGAGTTGGTATTGATGGAAGTACGCAAACAGGATGGTTGTGGATGCAAAGTGGCGCAAATGTTGCTACAAGCTGGGGTGGAACACTCAATGCTTCTGGAACTGGAAGAACTCAAATTACTTTAGCTACTGGTGGTGCGGATGTTAATTGGCATACATTAACAATGACGGTTAAATATGTAAATGCAACAACACGAACGGTAACAACCTATAAGGACGGTGTGCAAACAGCAACCGGTAATATCGCTACGCACAAAAGTTTGGCTGCAACTGCAGAAGCACTTAGAATTGGCTTTAGAAAGGTAGATGCAAGTGGCGCCTCAAATTTCTATGCTGCAAACCTAGCCTATTTTAATACAGCGCTTTCAGCTGCAACTATCTCGGCGAATGTTGGCTTAAAAGATGTTACCCAACACCCTAATTATGCAAATTTAAAAGGATATTGGCCTATTGATGAAGGTGCTGATGGGTTAATTTCTAATAAAGCTCCAGGTGGTTATGATATGGTTTTAACAGGCGCTTATAAATGGACAGGTTTAGGAACAGACGTGCCTGCCGGAACAACTGCAGATCCATCTTACGTTGCTGGAGAAAAATCATATGTATCTATTCTAGGAGATGCAACAGCTCTTTCCTTGTACTGGATGAACATTAAAATCTTATCTGATTATGGTATAGATGGAAATCCATATTTAAATCAATATGAAATCGAATTTCTAAAGTAAGGTTTAGATGATATTGTTTTAATTTTATCTTTAGGTAGAAAGCCTCGTTCCTTTTGGTTACGAGGCTTTTCTGTTGTACATGAGTTCACAAAAAAAATACCAAATTTAAGAATCACAGTCAATTGAAATTCAAGAAATTCCTTGTTTTAACGTTCTACCAAAGATTGACCAACCCTTAACTAAGATCGATGGAAGTTTAAAAGGAGTCTTCAAGTAGAAGCGATTTGTAAAAGGATATAAAAAAGGAACCATCGAAATAGATCTCAATGGTTCCTTTTTTTGTTAAATAGAAAATAGACAAATTTACATGGACTAGTCAATCCTTATTTTAAGGTTACATCTAAATAAACAGAGTGTCGGCCATAGGTATTGTAAAAAGGCTTGAATATTACATTGTCAATACTGAACTCTAAGGTTGCCGGATTACCCGTAATGGATTTACTGATATCAGCAGGGTCTAAAGTTATTTTACGCCAATCTTTTCTAGCCTCTGGTTCTTGTGCTGCTAGCAAAATAGGCCCATAAAATAAACTGGCAATATTCTGTTGGTCCATTACTGGGTCTAGATGAAATTGGAAAGGCATTTTAATATCGACGATATCGCCATCTTTCCAAAGGCGGCTAATCGTTAAGTATGTACCTGGTGTTGCTTGCACTTTTTCCTCTTTTCCATTAATTTTCACAAAAAAACCTTTCGTAGCCCAGGCAGGTACACGCACATGCAAATCAAATTTACCACTTCCTTTAATTTTTAGTTGCGTATTATCCTCATTTGGGAAGCTGGTAATTTGTTCGATTGAAATTTTACGTTCTGTCCAGTTTAAAGTAGAAGGGACGAATAAGTTGACATACAACGCTTGTTTATCTTTACTTTTAAAATAAATTGAATTTTGGAGTTTAGTGCTGCTTTCAATGGCAGTACCGTTGCAGCAGGTAAAACCATCCATGTGTGCATTGCCAAACTGTTTCATAGAACCTGCTCTAAGCGGAACATGATAGGTATTCGCTGGGCTATTTTCGGCAACAGATGCTAAGATGTGATTGTACAAGCCTCTTTCGTAATAATCCATCAATTCTCCCCGCTGGTCAAACAAGAATAAATCACTCGTTAATTTTAGCATGTTGTACGTAGCACACGTTTCATTTTGCCCCCCCTCCGAAAAGCCGTTTTCATACAGTGTGGATGGTTGAGCAATAAAACATTCAGCATTAGCGGGGTTGCGAGCACCTGCAACGCCACCTATACTGTACATGTAATCGTCCATCATTTTATGCCAAAAGTTATCTGCAATGCTGTAATAGTCTGCATTGTTTGATGCTTGATACAGTTCAATACTTCCTACAATTTGTGGAATGTGCTGGTTGGCATGTAAACCTCTGAAAAGATCTACATTTTTAGCTAGGCCGTGCGCATGGGAAGAATCACCGTAAAATACTTTAATGTTATCAAAAAGTTGAGCAGTTTTAAGATAGTTTTTGTTGCCTGTAATTTGATATAATTTTGCCATCGACTCATTCATGCCACCAAATTCGCCTGCAATATAGGTGTTCCACATTTTTATGAGGGTTTCTTGAGGGATATTATTTAGGCGCTCAAATACCCAATTGCCCATATTACTGGCAATGCTTAGTGCTTTTTTATTACCGGTTGCTTGGTATACATCAAGTAGACCGGCCAATATTTTATGGAGGGTGTAGTAAGGAGCCCAAACCTGATTTTTTTGACCGCCATATTTAGCTCCTTTTTCGAGCATAATAAATTGATCTGGAGGATAGGCACTAATAAATCCTGTGCCCCAATTCCAATAATCGGTACGAATACCACTTGCACTTAAATCAGAATCAAAATCTGTTTTTCCTGGGCCGAAAGGTACTTGCTTAGGGTCTGATATAAAGCTGGTATTTGGGCTTTTTGCTTTGCCTGATAATTGTGAAAGTTCGTAAAGGGTATTCACCATATAGTCAATTTTCTTAGAAAAATTGGCTTGAAGCTCCTTATCGTAACCTGTACTGGCATAGGCTTGCGCAATTGCCGTTAAATAATGGCCAGTGGCATGTCCTCTTAATTTTGTATCCTCGCTATCCCAAACACCTAAAGGTTTCGCACCCTCTGGCTGTGCTTGTCCGAAGGCATCACGGAACATGTATAGAAAAGAATTCGGGTCTGTTTTTGCTAAGGTATTAATGAATTTATCGCGATTTTCAATAAACTTAGTTGCATGTCCATGACCATCTAGATGTAGACTGACTTGATTTAAAGCGAAAGTGTCTAACTTGAGCGATGGAGCGGTTGATTTTTTTGCATTGATTACGGTAATAGTGGCTTTTGGTTGAAAGTTTGTTCCGGCCACGCGCCCTGTTACGGTAAAGGTTCCGGGTTTCAAAACACTGCTGTTATCGGTTGGCAATGGCCATAAAACTCTAACTTTTGGCCCTTTAATGCCTTTGCTATACGTACCCAAAACATAACTCGGCAATCTAGGCAAATTACCTACTGAGGTTTTTACCTGTACATCTTCAACACCCAGTAAATACTTCGTATAAAGTTGAGGTGTTTCTGCAGCAAATTTAGGGAGGTTATCTTCGCGTTGACCTACATTTACGTTGTTATCTTGAGCACCTCTTTGCGCATTGCGATAGATTCCGAAAACCTGTTTGGCACTTAAAGGAATACGATAAATTCTAAAATCGTGAACCAAGGCATTTAACGAAGAATTTTCGGACGAAATTGATTTTCCAATGTAAAGCTGATTTTTCCCGCTCGATTGTACATTGAACACCTCGCTTATGTCTATAGAAGTACCCTTGTGTTCGGCTACTGTTTTGCCATCTACAAATAAGGTAAATGATTTTGACGAAACATCTGCAACAACACTTATAAATACCCATTTATTTAAAGGTAATGCAGCTGCGGCGATTGGTTTCGTATCTGCTGAACGGCTTGAAATAAATGCTTCAATGCCATCCGTGTCATTTGGCTTTAAATAAAAGTGATTGGCTCCATCTTTACCAAAGTCGAAAAAATATTGATTTTTTTGTTTCGAACGTAAAAAGATCCAGCCAGTTATGCTGACAGATTCAAGGTCGTTCATGGCGGCTCCAGGAAGGATAACGAATGACTTGCTATTCTCTGAAAAAGATAAAACTTTGCCAAAACGGCTGTCGGTAATGAAGGTAGTCCCTTGACTTTTTGCATGAAAATTATTTCTTGACCAGTCTTTTAAATCACCATCAAAAACATAACGTGCATTAAGTCCGGTTTCACCTATTCCATCTAATATCTGATCGCCACTTTGTGCTTTTGTAACTGCTAAATTGCCTACTAAAGAACCAATCAATAGAATGGAGCGTAAGAGTACTTTGTTTAATTTCATATTTTATGTGTCAAAACGTAGTCCTAAAAATAAGCTATCGAGGCCGAATTAACAGCCAATTTTTAGGGAGAATAATTTTGATAAAAGTATAAACAAAAGCATCTTTATAATGCTTCTTTTTTAGCAAAAAGAGACAAGATATTAACTTGAAATTTTACAAAGCCAATATTCTGATATCAATATGTGGTTATACCGAATCCATTCTTTATAGATTGAATTTTATGGTAGTGTTCTTGTCGTAAATAAACTAATAATGGGCCGATTTTGCCTAATTCTCCGAGAGAAACTTGTCTTTCTATTTTAAAAACTATTTTTGGATAAATACATCTCAATACACAAAAATTATGAATCGTTTATCCGGTAGATTTTCAAAAAAGTCAAAGAAAATACTTTATCAATTCTTTAATATAGTTTTTTTACTTTCGGTTGCAGGCCATATATGTTTTGCACAATCGCCATGGAGCAGATTGGCTCAAAAACCCTCAACATTGGGTTTAGAGGGAGGGTTTCTATCTCTTGAAGCAGGCTCTTTTAATTTAAAATTGGTAAAGTCTTCGCAAACGGTGGCCGGATTACAACCAAAGAACGTTAAAGACTTTGATTTTATTCCAAGTGATAGTTTAAAAGTTAGAAGTTCGGACGGATTGTACCACTTGGGCGATATTAATTTACGTTTGAGGTCAGAGAATGAAACCGATTGGAAAAGTTACAGCACGGCAGCGAAAAGGAAACCCGTTACTGCACTTGAAGCAAAGGGAACTATTTTGGCGGGAGCAGATCTTTCAGCAACCTTACCCAGCGATATTCCCTTAAAAATTACCCGAATTTGGGAAATGCAAGATGGAAAACTGGTGTTGAAATTTATATTGGAAAATGTTTCAAATAAAACCGTAGAAATTGGTGCTTTGGGGATACCAATGATTTTTGATAATATTTTAGAAGGAAGAACATTGGAGCAAACACATGCTAAGAATGTTTTTTACGATCCTTACATTGGTCAAGATGCTGGTTATTTGCAAGTAACCAGGTTAAGTGGTCAGGCTCCATCTTTACTGATTGCACCTGTAGGAAAAACGCCTTTTGAAGCGTATAATCCGTTGAATGACGACCGTACGCCGCGTGGGATTGCCTTTGAGGGTTTCTATGAGTGGATGGTTCATAGCAAGGCATATGCTGAAAATGAATGGAAAAATGCAGAGCCATGGAATACTCCGAGTTCTTTTCGTTTAAAACCGGCTGAGTCAAGAACCTATGCTTTGGCCTTTATTTTATCTGGTTCTGCACAAGAAACCGAAAACAAATTAATCGAAAATAAGCGACCTGTTGCGGTTTCTGTTCCGGGCTATGTGTTGCCCATGGACGTAAACGCTAAGTTGTTCATCAAGTATGGAAAGAAAATTAAAAACATTCAATCGTTTCCCAAAGAGGCCTTAGCCATTAGTAAATCACCTGACACCAAAAATGGGTGGAAAAGTTATGCTGTAAAAGGAAAATTGTGGGGTAGAGCTAAGTTATCAATTACCTATGAAGATGGTTTAGAGCAAACCATTAATTATAAAGTTATTTCTCCTGAAACGGAAGTGATAAAAAGTTATGGAAATTTTTTAACTACCAAACAATGGTTTGAACAACCGAATGATCCGTTTAAAAGATCGCCCTCGGTAATTAGTTACGATTATGAGAAACAACAGCAAGTGGTTCAAGATAGTCGCGCTTGGATTGCAGGTTTGAGTGACGAGGGAGGTGCCGGTTCTTGGTTGGGAGCCATTATGAAGCAATTGGTGCAGCCAAATAAAACCGAAATCGATAAGCTGCAAAAGTTTGTAGACACGGTGATGTTTGGGCAAATTCAGTTGAAAAGCGGACCAAAAAAGTATGGTGTAAAAAAGAGTTTATTTTTTTATGAACCAGATTCAATGCCTAAAAATACCTATTCTGCGGATGTAAATTTTAAAACATGGGCCGCTTGGCCAAAAAAAGAAGCGGATAATCTAGGGCGTTCTTATAATTACCCGCATGTGGCGGCCGCACATTGGTTAATGTATCGCTTGGCGCGAAATTATACAGGCCTAGTGGAGCAATCTACTTGGAAACAACATCTTATTGATGCCGCCCAAACTGGGATGGCTATGGTTAAAATTGCGCCTTATTATGCGCAATTCGGACAAATGGAGGGAACTATTTTTTATCTGATTTTAACAGATTTAAAAAATGAACAGCTTGTTGAGCAAGCGCAAGAATTGGAAAATGCCATGAAAAAACGCGCGAATCATTGGCGCGAGTTACACTATCCTTTTGGGAGTGAAATGCCGTGGGATTCAACGGGGCAAGAAGAAGTGTACGTTTGGTCGAATTATTTTGGTTACAACGATAAAGCAAAAGTTACCTTGGATGCGATTTTGGCCTACATGCCTGTGCTACCGCACTGGGCCTACAACGGGAATGCACGTCGCTATTGGGATTTTCTTTACGGAGGAAAACTTCAACGTGTGGAGCGAATGATTCATCACTATGGTTCGGCTTTAAATGCAATTCCGGTGTTAATGGATTACCGCAAAAACCCAGATAATTTTTATCTGTTACGCGCTGGGTATGGCGGTTTAATGGGAAGTATTTCGAATATTACCCAAGATGGTTTTGCACCTGCAGCTTTTCATGCCTATCCCTCTACGTTAAAAAATGATGGTATAACAGGCGATTATGGTTCAGGATTTTTTGGTTATGCAGTAAATACCGCTACTTATATTTTAGATCATAAAGAATTTGGCTACTTAGCTTTTGGAGGGAATTTAAAAAAACAAAATAATTTAATAGAAGTAGATATTACAACGGCTGCAAAATCTGCTGTTTACGTAGCACCTGCAGGGCTTTGGATTTCTTTAGATGCAGGTAAAATCGAATCCATGAGTTTTAATCCTTCAACCGGTCAAATTCAACTTACGCTCCAAAAGGCAGATGAATTTACTCCAGCAGCAATTGTTAGGATAGAAAAGCCCACTAATACATCAGGAGGTGCCACGTATAAGGTTCAAAATCCAAGCGCTACGGAACGTGGAGCCAGTATTGTAACCTTGTCCAAAACTACTTCCACACGTGTAATAATTAAAAAATAATTTTCTCTGTTTCACTTTGGAAAACCTCGCATTTGCGGGGTTTTTCTGTTTAAAGGTATATTGAAATAACGAGAAGACCCGTGAATAGGCTTGTGGGATAGGTTTTAAGAAAGGTTTACTGTGGAAGATAAACAGTTTTTCGTAGTAAATAGAGCTCCTTTTTGGAGCTTCTCAGGATGCGAATTTGCTATAAAAATAGGAGGAAAGATTAAACAAGTTCAGAAGGACTCAAGTGGTTTAGAGCAGCTCCTGAACTTGTTTCGGGCGTTTAGGCTTATTCAACAGGTGTTAAAATAGCACACCAACCACCGCCTTTATGGATGTTGATGGTTATTTTATCGTTTTTAGTAACGGTTGAACGGTTAATTTTATAATCTGCCGCATGTCGGTCAGAATTTATTCCATCGGTTAACACATCCATTTGATAGGTTTTTCCATCTAAGAAATGCAATGCTTGCTCGAATGAACGTGCATTCCAGTCGGTCATGCCAGAGATGTACCAATTTTTGCCATTTTTTCGAGCGATTAAAGCATATTCCCCAACTTTTCCATCTAAAGCAATGGTTTCTTCCCAAATGGTTGGGATACGAGAAATATATTGGGTACAAACAGAATCTTTTAGATAATTAGAAGGATTATCGGCTAGCATTTGTAAAGGGCTATCGTACATCACGTACATGGCCACCTGATGCGCCCTTGTGCCCATGCTCATAGGTTCGCTGTAAATAATGCTAAAATCTTTTTTGTTTGCGTTAATCATCGCCCCTGGCGTATAATCCATTGGCCCTGCCGCCATTCGAATATAGGGTAGCGTTACATTATGCTTAGGGGTAATTTCATCACTCCATTTATTGTTTTCCAATCCTCGAACACCTTCATAATTTAAAACATTCGGATATTTATGATTTAAACCAACCGGTTTGTAGGCCCCATGTAAATCAACCATAAGTTTGTGTTTTGCGGCGGTTTTAGCAACGCGTTCATAGAAATTAACCATGTATTGATCTGCACGTGCCATAAAATCCACTTTAATTCCAACTGCCCCCCATTTTTTATAAAGGCTTAAAATGTTATCCATATCTTTGTCAAGTGGTCCCCATAAAGTCCATAGCCAAACTCCAACTTTTTTAGATTTCCCATAATTAATAATTTCTTGAATGTCAATGTCGGCTGTAGTGTGGGTAAGATCGGTGGTGGTTTTGGTCCATCCTTCGTCTAACATTATGTATTCTAAGCCAAATTTAGCAGCAAAATCGATGTAATATTTATACGTTTCGGTATTAATACCTGCTTTAAAGTCTACGCCATAAATGTTGTTGTCGTTCCACCAATCCCAGGCAACTTTACCGGGTTTAATCCATTGCGTTTCCTGTAGAACAGAAGGACTGGATAGTTTGTAGGTAAGGTTATTTACTAACAAATCTTTATCCTCTGGGCAAATCGCAATGCTTCTCCAAGGAAATTTTCTTTTGCCAGTTGTTTTTGCGATGTGGCTTTCTAATCGTGTAATTTTAATGCTTCTATCTCTAACGGGCACAGTTTCGGCAATGTTTTTCGGAAAACCGGCAGTCAGTTTAGTGGTTCCGGTACCAAATAGAAATAAGTTGGGATAATCATACAGGTCCGATTCGCTAACCAACATTTTTACACCCGATCCTGCATATACCAACATGGGTAAAGCAGCGTGTTGTTGATCGCTGAAGGCATTTAATGTAGAATCTTTATACAAGCTTTCAAAATGAGATAAGAAATTCGGATCCGTTTCTATCGGCCAAAAAACCCGATTGCTATCGCCGAAATTAAAATCGGCAATTTCATTTTCAACTTCAATTGATTGATCGGGTAGATGCGTCTCAAATCGATACGCAACGCCGTCATTATAGGCCCTAAAATACAAACTGTAATTTCCTTTAAAGTTAAGTTGGATCTCGTTGTATTGGTTCACAACTTCTTTACTTTTAACAGGAATGGTAGCGAGGATTGTCGTATTCACTTGAGTCCTTTTTTGATTGATTAAAACCGGCGAAATCCCAAGTTTAACATTGTTTTTAAGCAACATCGCCAATTGACTAGGTTGTAAAATAACCTTCAAATCATGCGCTACACTCCACGTAATTTGTTTCGTAACAGCGATGTTAATTTTAGTTTTTTTGTCAGGCGATAATAGTTCGAAATCTTTCCCCAGAGCAGAGCAATACATTAATACAGATGCTAAAAGGGTAATGGTAAAGGTCTTATTCATGAAGTTATTCTTTGTTTATTTAAAAGTAGGAAAAAGCAAAAGCTTTTAGGATGTTATTATTGGCAACTATTGTGCATATTTTACCATTCTTATTCCTGTTCTTGGATGAGGGAACGAAGCTTTAAAAGGCTTTAAGAGAGTTCTAAGGCTGCTCTTTTTGTTAATATTTGGTTGATAGTTGATAATATCATTTTAGCATAAAGGAGCTTAACTATTTAAATTTGAGCATCTGTTGCCTTTAAAAGGATTTAGTTAATGCTCTGATGTAAAGAGATTTTTTTAAATCGTTATTTAGGTAAACACTTCAATCCCTATTCATAAAAATAAACAGTGAATGAAAAATCCTCTTCGTATTTGCCTTTTACTCTTACTTGTGTTTTTTAATCTTGTTCTGCTTGCGCAGGACACAAAAAAATATACTTTGGCCGATACATTAAGGGGAAGTATATCGGCAGAACGTAGCTGGTGGGACGTTCAACGGTATGAATTGGATTTTACACCAGATTATTCCAATAAAAGCATATCTGGGGCAAATGAAATCCAGTATAAAGTGGTTAAAGCAAATTCGGGAAATACTCGGATGCAGATTGATTTGCAAGAACCCTTGCTCATTGATAGTGTTTGGTATAACGATAAAGTAAAGCTCCACTTTGAGCATGTTGGTAGCGTTTGGTACGCCCATGTACCGGCGCAGAATGTCAATCAAGTAAACAAGGTTAAAATTTTCTATCACGGCAAGGTTCATCAGGCAAAACGAGCACCTTGGGATGGTGGTTTTATCTTTACTACAGATTCTTTGGGCAGGCCTTGGATGACGGTTGCTTGCCAAGGACTCGGTGCTTCTGTTTGGTATCCGAATAAAGATCATCAAAGCGATGAACCCGATTTAGGTGCTTCTTTAACCATGACCATTCCAGATACCTTGGTTGGAGTGGGAAATGGAAGACTGGTATTTAAAAAAAATAATGGTAACGGAACAATCACTTTTAAGTACAATGTGCTGAATCCAATAAGCAATTATTGTATCATCCCATACATTGGTAAATACGTAAATTTTAAAGAAGCGTATGCTGGCGAAAAGGGTAAGCTTGATTTGAATTATTGGGTACTTGATTATAATTATACAAAGGCAAAAAATTACATGCCCGATCAGGTTCATAAAATGTTAAAAAGCTTTGAACATTGGTTCGGTCCGTATCCTTTTTATGAAGATGGTTATCAGTTAATTGATGCTTCACATACCGGTATGGAACATCAATCGGCAGTTTCTTACGGTAATAAATACAAGTTTGGCTATTTGGGAAGAGATATGTCGGGCAATGGATGGGGACTTAAATGGGATTTTATTATTATACACGAAAGCGGGCATGAATGGTTTGGCAATAATATTACAACGAACGATTTAGCCGATATGTGGGTACATGAAGGGTTTACCAATTACAGTGAAACCCTTTTTGTCGATTATATTTTTGGTGAGCAAGCCGGCAATGCGTATAATTTTGGAATACGAAAAGGCATACGAAACGATACACCTATAATTCCTCCATATAACGTAAATGCGCAAGGAAGTGGCGACATGTATCCGAAAGGAGGAAATATGTTGCATTCAATACGCCATAGTTTAAATAATGACGAACTATTTAGGTCGATATTGCGCGGGTTAAATAAAACCTTTTATCATAAAACCGTTGCCAGCCAGCAAGTAGAATCCTTCATTTCTAAACAAGCGGGTTTCGACTATTCGCAGGTTTTTAATCAATATTTAAGAACTACTCAAATCCCGGTTTTTGAGTACTACATCAAAAATGGAATTCTTCATTATCGATATACAAATTGTGTAACAGGTTTTAACTTACCTATGGTGCTTAAAAAGGATGGAATAGCCACGTTGAAGCTTATACCAAGCACCAAATGGAAAGAAAATAAATTGACGAAAGAGCAAGAAATTTTGGTTGATAAATCTGCAATTGAATTCAATTATTACTTACAAGCAAAATTGGTTGAATAATTTTTAAGTATTGGTGTATTTTTAATTGATATCGGTTAAAATCGAATAATTAGAGCCTAAAGCTATCTTTTACTTTTGAAATGTAAACTGATAGATGAATCATTGATACATATTTAGGGAAAAATATCACCCCTCTAAGTGTTGTAAAAAGAGCGATTGATCGCGAGAACTCAGTATAATTTGTAGAGCATAAAACGATTTAAAAAAATGGCAATTAAATGGACAGGGGTTTTCCCAGCTGTAACGACAAAATTTACAGCAAACGATGAATTAGATTTCGCAACTTTTGATTTAAACATAGAGGCACAGCTCGAAGCAGGAGCCAAAGGAATCATTCTTGGCGGATCCTTGGGTGAAGCAAGTGTGCTTACAGAAGAAGAGAAATTCGGTTTATTATCGCACACTTTGGAGCTGGTAAAAGGTAGAGTTCCGGTATTGTTAAACATTGCCGAAGCGACTACTAAGAAAGCAATTGAGGTGGCTCAAAAAGCTGAATCTCTTGGCGCACAAGGTTTAATGTTATTGCCTCCAATGCGTTATAATGCATCATCTGCAGAAACTTTAGCTTTTTTTGGAGCCGTTGCAACATCCACCTCTTTGCCAATTATGATTTATAATAACCCTGTTGATTACAAGATTGAGGTTACGCTGGATATGTTTGAAGTGTTGACGCAGTACGCTAACATTCAAGTGATTAAGGAATCAACAAGAGATGTGTCCAATGTAACGCGTTTGATCAATCGCTTTGGCGACCGCTTTAAAATTTTTACCGGAGTAGATCCGTTAGCAATGGAAAGTATTGTGATGGGAGCAGACGGATGGGTAGCCGGTTTGGTAGATGCTTTTCCAAGAGAAACGGTCGCAATTTTTAATTTGATAAAAGAAAACCGTATCAGCGAAGCTTTAACTATTTATCGTTGGTTTTTACCGGTATTGGAGTTAGATATTCATCCAAAATTGGTTCAATACATCAAGTTAGCCGAGGTAGCAACAGGCTTGGGTACCGAAATTGTAAGAGCACCACGCTTAGCCATTGAAGGTGAAGAAAGAGAACGCGTATTAAAAATTATCAACGATGCGCTAGCTGTTCGTCCGGAATTACCTGCGGGCAGCTGGGGATTGTAGAAGCTAAATCTATGAATGGACAAAATATTATTGCAAGCGAATTTTTAGACTGCACTGAAGCTACACTTAAAGCAGTAAATCCGGCAACGGGTTTACCGCTTGATGGTGAATTTTGTAAAGCCACAGAAGCAGAAGTAAACAACGCTTTACGCGCCGCCACGGATGCTTTTTACTTGTATTGCAGTGTTGGTAAAGACAAAAAAGCCGCCTTTTTAAATGGCATTGCCGATGAACTTGCTGCTATTGGTGAAGAATTAGTGGCAAGAGCTTCAGCAGAAAGTGGTTTACCTTTGCCTCGATTACAGGGTGAGCTAGGAAGAACCACAGGGCAATTGCGCATGTTTGCCAATTTAGTTGCAGAAGGTTCTTGGGTGGATGCGATTATTGATACCGCTTTACCCGAAAGACAACCCTTGCCACGGCCTGATATTCGAAGAATGCTGGTACCCATTGGGCCAGTGGTGGTTTTCGGAGCCAGCAATTTTCCTTTAGCCTTTTCTGTAGCAGGAGGCGATACGGCTTCTGCTTTAGCCTCTGGTTGTCCGGTAGTGGTAAAAGCACATCCGGCACATTACGGAACCAGTGCCTTGGTTGCTCAAGCAATTATAAAAGCCGTTGAAAAAAATGATATGCCAAAGGGAGTATTCTCATTGCTATACGACGATGGTTATGCCGTAGGCACATCTTTGGTTCAACACTCTTTAACCAAAGCAGTAACGTTTACAGGTTCTTTTCAGGGAGGAATGGCCCTTGTAAAGCTGGCACAAGAGCGAACAGAACCTATTCCGGTTTTTGCCGAAATGGGGAGCATTAATCCAGTCGTTTTTCTTCCAGAAGCAATCGAAAATCAGGCCGAGGAATTGGCGAAAAAATATGCAGCTTCTATAACCTTAGGAGCAGGCCAGTTTTGCACAAATCCAGGTTTATTGTTGGCAATTGATTCTCCGGCATTAGATAAATTTAAAGAAATCTTGACGCAAACGATTTCCATAGTACCATCAGCCACCATGCTTACCGAAGGAATCGGAAGAAATTACCACAAGCTTTCAAAGGAGGTAGTTTCAGAAGAAGGGGTTGTTCTTTTGGCCGAATCGGATGTGAAAAATGAGGCATTGCAAAATCAATCTCAAGCCAAAGTTGCGACAGTAGATGCTCAAAAATTTATCGGCAATCCAAAGCTTCACGAAGAGATTTTTGGACCGTATTCTCTTTTGGTTGTCGCCAAAGATGTGCAGGAATTGGCACAAGTAATCGCGGTATTGCAAGGTCAGTTAACGGTAAGCATTATGGCAGAGCAGAACGAATTGCAGAAATATCAATCGATTATTAATCAGCTAACGCTAAAAACGGGAAGAATTATTTTAAACGGGGTACCTACGGGAGTAGAAGTGTGTGCAGCCATGCAGCATGGAGGCCCCTTTCCGGCTACAAACGACAGCCGATTTACCTCGGTTGGTTCAACCGCTATTTATCGTTTTGTTCGGCCTCTGGCGTATCAAGATTGGGAACAAGCACTTTTACCAGATGAATTAAAAGATAATAACCCACTGGGGATTTTTAGAATGGTTAACAATCAATTTACGAAAGCTATATGAGTAAAACCTTTTTTTGTGTAGATGCACATACTTGCGGAAATCCGGTAAGGTTAGTAGCTGGTGGCGGACCACAGTTGCATGGTGCGAATATGAGTGAAAAACGCCAACATTTTTTAAAGGAATTTGATTGGATACGGACAGGTTTAATGTTCGAACCCCGTGGCCATGATATGATGTCCGGGAGTATTTTGTATCCTCCTCATAATCCTGAAAACGATGTAGCAGTACTTTTTATCGAAACCAGTGGCTGTTTACCCATGTGCGGTCATGGAACTATTGGAACCATTACCATTGCAGTAGAAGAAGGTTTAATACAACCGAAGGTGCCAGGGGTAATTCGCATGGAGGCACCAGCCGGATTAGTT
Organism: Pedobacter paludisoli; assembly: GCF_052344095.1. GTDB lineage: Bacteria > Bacteroidota > Bacteroidia > Sphingobacteriales > Sphingobacteriaceae > Pedobacter. The sequence goes on from NZ_CP179926.1 coordinate 618,816, forward strand.
TTAATAGAGTATAAGCAAGAAGGGAAGAAAGTAAAGTCGGTTAAGTTAAAAAATGTGGCATCGTATTTAGCAGCAGAAAACCTCGAAATCGACTGCCCAGATTTAGGGCTGCTTACCTTTGATGTGGCTTATGGAGGGAATTTTTACGCCATAATTGATCCTCAGGAGAACTTTCCCGGATTGGAAAATTACAGTGCTTCGCAATTAATAGTCTGGAGTCAAACAATTCGCAAACGCATTAATGAGAAATATACTTTTGTGCATCCGCAAGATGATACCATTAACGGTTGTAGTCATGTTCTTTGGACAGGCACTACTTTAGATCCAAATGCAACCGCTAGAAATGCAGTTTTTTATGGCGATAAAGCAATAGATCGATCACCCTGTGGAACCGGAACCTCTGCTCGTATGGCCCAATGGCATGCTAAAGGCAAACTGAAAAAAGGTGAAGACTTTATTCATGAAAGCTTTATTGGTAGCAAATTTACAGGACGTGTAGAAGAAGAAATCGAATTAGAAGGTTTTAAAGCCATTATTCCGAGTGTGGAAGGATGGGCAAAAATTTACGGGTACAATACCATAAAAATTGATGCTGAAGACGATCCGTATGCACATGGATTTCAGGTAATTTAAGGA